>JAICYS010000308.1 GCA_025934105.1 Myxococcota bacterium
GGACGCGCCAGCCCGGCCGCCGGTTGCCAGCCCAGCGGACCCGAGCAGGCCGACGGCGTCGACAACGATTGCGACGGGCTGGTCGACGAGATCACCGTCTGCCCGACGGGTGGGGCGGCGCAGTCCACCTTGGCGGCCGCCATCGCGGCCGCGCCGGACGGGGGCGCCATCGAGCTGTGCGCCGGCACCTTCGTCGAGGCGGTGACGGTCAGCGGCAAGGCGCTCTACATCCGGGGCGCCGGCGCGGGCGCCACGATCGTGCAGGCGCCGCCGGGCGCCACGACCCTGACCGTGACCGGCGTCGGGGGCGCCGGCTTGGTGCTGGACGCGCTCACGATCTCGGGCGGGACGACCGAGGCCCAGGGGGGTGGGATCCGTTGCGAGGCCAGCGGGTTGAAGCTGTTCGACGTCGGCGTTTCCGGTAACAGCGCCACCCAGGGAGGCGGCGGGCTCTATGCCACCGGCTGCCAGCTGGGGATCTCGACGAGCACGTTCGACACCAACAGCGGCGGTCCCGAGGGGGGCGGCGCGCTGGCGGTGAACACGACCACCGTCGTGGTGTCGTCCACGTTCAAGGGGAACAGCGCCGTGCACGGGGCCGGCCTGGCGGTCACCGAGGGATGGTTGTACGCGTCCCAGTCCACGTTCGCCGGCAATCACGCCGAGCTGCAGGGCGGCGGGCTGTACCTCGTCGCGGACGGCCTGGTCGACGGCGACACCTTCGACACCAACGACTCGGGTTGGACCGGCGGCGGGGTCTACATCTCGCAGCACCAGATCACGTTCCAGAACAACACGGTCTCCGGGAACAGCTCGGTCAACGACGGCGGAGGCATCTACGTGGACCAGAGCCCGGTCCAGATGCTGGCCAATCACTTCGTCGGCAACACCTCGGGCGACGACGGCGGCGGCGTGCGGATCTTCGAGAGCGCCGCGCACGTGGAATCCAACCTGATCGAGGGCAATCACGCCACCGACGGCGGCGGCGGCGTCCGCATCTCGCACGTGCAGAGCGTCTTCGTCGACAACACGGTTCGGAACAACACCTCCGGCGGAGACGGCGCCGGCATGGATCTCGACAACGACGCCAGCATCGTGCGCGGCGGGACGATCACCGGCAACGTCTCCCAGATGAACGGCGGCGGGATTCACACCGATCTCTACCCCTGGGCGGGCGCTCTGCTGGAAGACATCCAGATCACCGGCAACCAGGCCGCCCAGGGCGGCGGGCTGGCGCTGGAGGGGAACCTGCAGCCGGTGGCGATGCGGGGGCTCGTTATCGAAGGCAACCAGGCCCAGGTCGGCGCCGCCATGACCGTCACCGACAGCGAGTTCTCGATGACGAACTCGAAGATCGCGAACAACACCAGCACGCAGGGCGCGGCCGGGATCTATCTGAGCGGCGCCACGGCGACGGTGACCTTCTCGACTTTCGCCGGCAACAGCGCCGGCGGTGAGGGATCGGCGCTCTGGATCGCGTCGTCGACCGTCTCGGTCTCGGACTCGATCCTGACCGGCAGCGGAAACGTGGTGATGGTCGAATCCGGCACCGAGCCGCAGTGGACCTACAACGACACGTTCCCCGCGCAGTTCGCGGGCATGAGCGATCCGACCGGCCAGCAGGGCAACATCTCGGCGGACCCGCTGCTGGTCACGCCCGATCTCACGCTGGCGGCCACCAGCCCGGCCCGCGACGCGGGGGATCCGGCGCTGCACGACGCGGATGGAACGGCGGCCGACCTGGGCGCCACCGGCGGTCCGTAAAGGAGCACACGACCGATGGCGAAGCAGGCGAGTCTCAAAGCGTTCCTGGCAGTCGCGCTCCTGGCCGGGTGCGGGCAGAGCGGGGCGATTCCGGCCGGCCAGCCGGACGCTGGAGTGGACACGGGCGCTGCCATGTCGACGGACGGCGCCCCGCCGGGCTCTGACGCCGGGGCGACCACCGACGCAGGACAGACCTCCGACAGCGGCACGGATGCCGCGATGCCGCCGCCGGACGCCGCGATGCCGCCGCCGGACGCCGCGATGCCGCCGCCGGACGCGGGCCTGCCGCCGCCGATTCCGCCCGCCATCGACGGCCAGATCGTCATCAACGAGGTGATGGCGGCAAACGTCCTCACCACCGTCGACGAGGCGGGCCGCGCCGACGACTGGATCGAGCTCTTCAATCCGACCACCACGGACGTGCCGCTGGCCGGTTACGGGCTGACCACCAATCTGGACGTCCCCGGCATGGTCAAGTTCCCGGCCGGGCCGGTCTTGCACGCCGGCGAGCACCTGATCGTCTGGTTCGACGAAGGGGCGGGCACTGGGGCGCTGCACGTCAACCTGAAGCTCACCAAGCAAGGCGGCGCGATCGGGCTGTCGCGGCCCGACGGCAGCTTCATCGACCGGGTGACCTTCGGCGCGCAGGAGGTGGACTTCTCGGCGGCGCGCGAACCGGACGGGTCCAACCTCTGGGTGATCGAGTGGCACGCTTCGCCGGGCGCGGCCAACCCGACCGGCAACGGACAGCCGATCGGGCCGGAGGACGTCAGCCAGCCGGCCGAGCAGATTCCCGCCGCCGGCGACCTGTCCGAACGAATCCTGGGTTACGACGTCATCCCCTCGTTCGCGCTCACGATCGGCGCCGACCAGTGGACCTCGCTGCAAAACGACCCGGATACGTACGTGCCGGCGACGCTGACGTTCGACGGACGCAGCTACGGACGGGTCGGCGTCCACCTGAAAGGAATGCAGTCGTTCGAGCCGATCGACCAAAAGCCGTCGCTGCACATCAACATCGACAAATTCGCCGACGGGGCCGCGTTCTTCGGGTTGAAGGACATCACGCTCAACAACATGCACAGCGACGCCTCGATGATGCACGAGCGGATCGCCTACTGGGTGGCGCGGCAGGTCGGCGGCATCCCGGCCTCGCGCGCCAACCACGCGATGCTGACGATCAACGGCCAGTCCTACGGCCTCTACACCAACCTCGAGACGGTGAAGAAGCACATCCTGTCGCGCTGGTTCACCGACGACAGCGGCCCGCTGTTCAGCGCGACTGACGTGGACTTCCTGCCGGCTGACGTGCCGCTCTTCGACCTCGTGACTGGCCCGGACGACCGGACGGCCCTTTCGGGGCTGGCCACCGCGCTGGCCAGCGGCACGCCCGACGAACAGATGACGGCGGCCGCGCAGTACGTGGACGTCGACCAGCTCACCCGCTTCTGGGCCTTCTGCGCCATCGTCGGCCAGTTCGATTCGTTTCCGTACAGCAATCCGGGCGACGACTACTTTGCGTACGACGACCCGACCACGCAGCGGCTCTGGTTCATGCCCTGGGGCATGGACGAGACGTTCCTGTCGGGCGACCTCGACATCGTGGGCCGGATGTACGCGCCCATCGCCAAGGCTTGCATGGCGTCAGCCAGCTGCTTCCAGACCTACGTGAACCAGGTCTGGGACATTCTGGGGAAAGTCGAGACGCTGGATTGGGTCGCGGAGCACGATCGCGTCGCGGCCCAGATCGCGCCGCTCATCCAGATGGACACCCGCCGCCATCACACCGACGCGGACGTCGCGCAGGGACAAAGCGACATGCGCTTCTTCATCTCCGAGCGGCGCACGCACATCAGCGCCCTCATCCCGCCGGCAATGCCGTAAGAGGCGATCGCCGCCCCCTCGGGGCCGTGACCGCCTGCCAAAACCAACGCCGTTCGGTTGAGCGGACCGCGGCCGGCGGTCAGGCGGACCGCAAACCGAACTGCATCGCGGCTAAAACGCGTACCCGACGCCGCCGCCCAGGAAGAAGGTGTCGTAGAAGCCGCCGTCCAGGCGGAGCTCCAAGCCCCTCACCCGCGGGATCCGGAAGTCGACGCCCAGGTCGACGTTCAGGATTGGCACGGCGGGCGGCACGGAGCCGGAGCTGGCGGCCTGCAGGTTGTTGGGGTCGGGCCGGCACACCGCGGTGTTGCCGGCGTTCTGGGCGGTGCACTGGCCGTTGTTCGCGTAGAGGCGGTCGATGTGGCCGCCCAGGATCCCGATGCCGAATCCGGCCCCGTAGCGCAGGCCCACCCACCGGTTGAAGAACAGGTGCCAGATGAACGAGGCGTCGAACGCATACATCGCGAAGTGATCGAAGTGGACCAAGTTGACCTGGGTGGCGGGGTCCGAGCTGGTTCCCAGCCAGTTCCCGTCGGCGGGCGACAGGTTCACGTAGTTGAACGACAGGGCGAAATCGAAGTTGCCCTTGCGGCGGAACAGCTCGACGCCCGTCGACCAGGACGACAGCGGCACGTTGTTCTTGCTGAATTCCCCGAGGAGCCAGCCCGGGACGGACACCCAGCGCAGCCGCGCGGCGGCGCCGTACCACAGGTCGCGGGGCGTCGCCGGCGCCTGCTCGTGGGCGTCGATTTCGTCAGGGGGCGGACCGGGGACGGGAGCGGCGGCGGCGGCGCGAGCGAAACTTCCCAAAACCAGCGCAGCCGCGATCAGGTGAGCGCGGAGGCGGTAAGCCATGCAGAATCTCCTGCGAATGATGCCGATTATACACGTGGCTTGCCTGGCGGCCCTGGTCGCCGCGGACGGGGGGGCGGCGGCGCCGACGCGCCATGACGTCGAAGCCGCGCTCAGCAAGGATCCCGGCCCGTCGGAGCTGCGCAAGCTGGCGGCCAGCGCCGAACCGGCGCTGGCCGCGATCGCCGGCGACGCCGCGGCGCCCAGCCCGGTGCGCGGGCGCGCGCTGTCGGCCCTGGCCTATGCGCGCTCGGGCCGCGCGCACGCATTCCTCGAAAATTTCATCATCAAGAAGACGCCCTCTCGCGATCCGGCCGACCACGCGCTGGTGCGGCGCGCGGCCATGGCCCTCGGCTGGCAGTCGGGCCCTCGCTTGACCGAGGTGCTGGGCCCGCTGCTGGACAGCGACGATCGCGACGTGCGGATGGACGCGGCGGCGGCGCTGGGGCTGGGTCGCGCGCACGACGCCGAGAAGGTCCTGCGCGACCACCTGGCCGTCGAGACCGACCCGGCGGTCAAGCAGCAGATCGCCTCGGCCCTGAAGGCGATCGCGCCGGCGCGGTAGCCCGCTCGGTCAGTCCAGCTGCGCCAGGTCGGTCTCGACCAGCAGGTACAGCGTGCGCAGGAACGTCAGCCGTTCGTCCGGGTCGGCGAAGGACGACAGCCATTCGCGCAGGGTCCGCTCGCCGTCCAGCATCTGCAGCACCGCCGCCGGCGTCGGCCCGATCTTGAACGCGTCCGGATCGAAGCGCCGGCGCGGCACCGCCGCCGGGCGCAGGTCGCCGAGCGGCGCGAAGCGCGCCTCCAGCAGCTCGGCGGGAAGGTTGACCACGCCGGCGCCCAGCATCTCGAACGTGTCCAGCCCCAGCGGGAAGCTCTCCTGCCGGTTGACCACCCCGCGGTAAAAGGCGAACGACCCCGCGCTCCAGGCGAACACGTCGATCACGCGATCGCGCACCTGCTCGGACAGCAGGCGGAACACGTCCAGCGGCCGCAGCAGCCCCATCGCCACCAGCGTGTCGCCCAGCTTGCCGTTGTATTGAGGCAGCATGCTCAGCGCCAGCTCCAGGTCCTCCGGCGTCAGGACGTCGCGGCCGACCAGATACGCGCCGAACCGTTCGCTGGCGTCGGCGGAGCTGACCGACTCGGGCGCGCCGGCGACCACGAAGATCTCCTTCTCCCCCTCCTCGCGCTCGAACCGAAGCAGGCCGGTCTCCGACGCCAGCGCCAGATCGGACAGCAGGCGCATGGGCGTGATGATGCTGAGGGCGCCGGCGCTGTCGGGCGGCCGCCCCGGCGCGGCGGACACGAACTGGCCGAGCTCGCTCCGGCTGCGCGTTGGAACGGCTCCCGGTCGCAGGGCTTCGCC
>JAICYS010000207.1 GCA_025934105.1 Myxococcota bacterium
AACCGCCGTCTAAATCGCGACAACGCCGAGGCCCACACGCCGCGCTGGACGCGTGGCGCTACTACGTGTAATACCCGTTGTTATGGTGAGGACAAGCAACGATGCGTCCGGCGCGGATCGTCGGCCGACCGTGACGCTATTTCGACGGCGGTGCACTAGCCGTTGACGCTCTTCATCCCGCTCTCGGCGTAGCGCGGGCCGGCGGCGGCGTCGCGCGGAAAGGCGGCCGACAGGCGCGCCAGGTCTTCGGCGGTCAACCCCAGGTCGGCCGAGGCCAGGTTCTCGTCGAGGTGCGCGCGCTTCGTGGTGCCCGGGATCGGCACGATGTCGTCGCCCTGCGCCAGCACCCAGGCCAGCGCGAGCTGTCCGGCGGTCACCTTTTTCTCGGCGGCGACCGCGCGCACCCGATCGGCCAGCGCCAGGTTCCGGGCCAGGTTCTCGCCCGACATGCGTGGATGGTTGGCGCGGTAATCCCCCGGCGCGAAGTCGGCCGCGCTCCGGAAGCGGCCGGTCAAAAAGCCGCGGCCAAGCGGGCTGTAGGCGACGAAGCCGATGCCGAGCTCGCGGATGGTCGGCAGCACCTGGTCCTCGGGATCGCTTCGTCCTCCGAGGCCGGGCCGTAGAAATCGCTCATGCCCATGCAGCCCAGCCCGATCGCCGAGACGGTCAGGCCGCCCTTCTTGCCGAGCGTCCCTGTCTTCATGCGGCAGGTGTAGAGCCGGGCCGTCGCCGGCGCAAGAGGTGCGGGCCAGGTTTCTCGCTCATCACCGGGGCGCGGTGGTTAAAGTCCCGCCCATGGTCTTGAAGATCGTTCAGTCCGGCGACCCGGTTCTGCGGGCGCGGGCGCGCGCGCTGACGGCGCAGGAGATCGCCGGCGCCGAGGTGCAGCAGCTCATCGAGCTGATGCGCGAGACGATGCGCGACGCGCCGGGCGTGGGGCTGGCGGCCCCGCAGATCGGCCTGCCGCTGCAGCTGGCCGTCATCGAGGACGTGGCGGAGGTCGAAGCGACCGAGCGGACCCCGGTCCCGTTCCACGTCATCATCAACCCGCGCCTGGTCCTGGGCGGCGAGCCCGTCGACTTCTTCGAGGGCTGCCTGAGCGTCGACGGCTACCAGGCGGTCGTGCCGCGCGCCCGGACGGTGCACGTGGAAGCTTGCGACCACCGCGGCGAACCCGTGACCATCGACGCGCGCGGCTGGTACGCGCGCATCCTGCAGCACGAGATCGATCACCTGAACGGCACGCTCTACATCGACCGGATGCGGACCCGCACGTTCACCACCGCGCGGAACGCCGCGCGCTACCTGGCCGGCGTCTCGGTGCCCGAGCTGCTGGCGCGGCTGGGCGAGACGGCCTCTTGAACCGGCCGCGCCGTCAGCGCCCGTCGAGGCGCTGCACCTCGGCGCGGCGGAAGCAGCCGATCAAGTGGTCGTTGACGAGGCCGCTCGCCTGCATGAACGCATAGACGATCGTCGAGCCGACGAAGGTAAAGCCGCGGGCCTTCAGCTCGCGCGACAGGGCGTCGGAGAGCGGGGTCCGGGCCAGGATGTCGGCGCGCGTGCGGCTGGCGCCGCGGACCGGCCGCCCCCCCACGAAGCGCCAGATCCAGGCGTCGAACGACCCTTCGGCCTTGGCGAGCGCCAGGAAGGCGCGCGCGTTGGTGACGGCCGACTGAATCTTGAGCCGGTTGCGCACGATGCCGGCGTCGCCCATCAGGCGGTCGGCGTCGGCCGGCGTGAAACGCGCCACGCGCGCCGGGTCGAAGCCTGCGAACGCCCGCCGGTAGCCCTCGCGCTTGCGCAAGATCGTCAGCCACGACAGTCCGGCTTGCGCGCCGTCGAGCAGCAGCTTCTCGTACCAGTGCCGGTCGTCGTGGATCGGCACGCCCCACTCCCGGTCGTGGTAGTCGCGCAAGAGCGGGTCCGTCTGGGCCCAGAAACAGCGCTTGCGCTTGTCGGCGTTCAGGACGGCCGCGGTGCTCATGCCCGTCGGCGTCGTCGCATCGGCGCGATCAGCAAGCCCAGCAGGACCAGGCCCAGCCCGCCGGCCAGGTCGGGCGCGGTCTGGCAGCTACACCCGCCCCCGCTCGGGTCGCCGGCCGAGGAGGCGCCGGCGCTCCCGGTCGTTCCGCCGCCCGTCGAGGCGCCCCCCGTCGAGACGGCGCCGCCGGCGCCCGGCAGGCCGCCGGTCCCCGGCGCGCCGCCCGTCGCGGAGAGCCCGCCCGTGCCCGACAGCCCCCCTGTGCCCGGAGCGCCGCCACTGGCTCCGGCGCGGCCACCGGTGCCGCCGGGTGCGCCCGCCTGGCCCGCGCCCGTCGCCCCGCCCGCGGCGCCGCCGGCGCCGCCGGTGTTGCCGCCCTGGATCTGGAGGTCGGCGCAATGGTGGTAAAAAAAGCTGGGGTCGGCGGGGTGTTCGGACATGAACTGGATCAACTGCAGCGTGCACTTCGTGCAGCTCGCGGTGGCCGGGATCGTGACCATGGTCGTGTACATGTGACCGGGCTGGACGTCCGTCGCCTTGTGCGGAAACAGGTTGTCGGCCAGCACCGGGTACTCGGTCGAGATGGTCACCGCCGCCGGCGTCCCGTCGGCGTTCATCGAGGTGACCGTCGGATCCTTCAGCTCGTCGCGCGACTGCTGCGCCAGCGCGATCCGGAAGTGCCCGTCATGCGGAACCGTCTCGGTCCAGGAGACCATGAGTCGATCGCCGGCATGCACCGTCGTGACCTTGTTGGAAAGCGTGTAGGTCGTCGGCCCCGGCTGCGTCGACGGATCGATCCCACAGGGCGCGATCTTCTGCGGATCGCCTTCCGAATTGGTGGTCAGCCAATCGGCTGGCGCGCTCATCTTGATGTGCGCGCGCGCGGGCCGTGCCACGGCGAACAAGCTGACCGCCGCCAGTTTCATCGTCGCCGTGGCACGCACGGGCCCAGCATTCATCTGGCGGCCAGCGAAGGCAAGCGCCAGGAATGACGAGAGGGGCGGCGGAAAACCGCCGCCCTCGGATCTCGTGCGCTACCAGCGCTGGCGACGGCCGCCGCCGCCACCGCTGCCGCCACCACCGCCGTAGCCGCCGCCCCCGCCGCCGCGGCCACCGCCGCCGTATCCGCCACCACCACCACCGCCGCGGCCGCCGCCGCCGAATCCGCCCCCCCCGCCGCCGCCGCCACTGCGCCGATCCTCGGCCTCCTTCACGGCGACCTGGCGCCCCTGAACGTCACGGCCATTCAGCTCCTCGATGGCCTTGCGGGCCTCTTCGTCGGTCGCCATCTCGACGAAACCGAAGCCGCGCGGGCGGCCGGTCTCGCGATCGGTGATGATCTTCGCGTCCGTCACCGTCCCCAGCCCGGAAAAAAGGTCCCGGAGGTCCAATTCAGTGACGCTGTAGGGCAGATTTCCAACGTAAAGTCTCGTTCCCATTCTCTTCCTCTGTGTCGTTGACCGACGGAGCTGCCGTCTGCAGAACCCTTCAGACTTTCCGGTCACCGCAAGCCACCCGGCCGCTCAGAGGCCGGCGAGGAAGACGAAGCCGAGACGAAGGAGTCGGCCTTAAAGTTAGCATGCTTGTCACGCGGGCCCGCAAATTCTTTTTTGCCCGGCCCAGCTTCCGGCGTCGCTTTTTGCTCTGCAATTGTGCTCGCGGCACGCATGCCGGAACATCGTCTTTTGGACTCACGCGGCGCGGCCTGGGTTAAAGTGGCGGCCCGCGAGCGCCCCCCATGAGACGTCTGGCCCCCGCCCCCTCATCATCGTATCGCGCGCTGCTCTCGAGCGCGTTCGCTCTGGCCCTGGTCACCGCGGCGGCAGCGCCCGCGCGAGCAGACGACAATCTGCTGGCCGGCCGAGCGCCGAGCGCGTCGTCCGGGATCTCGAACCTCCGCGCGGTCACCGACGGCGTGGCGGCGTTCGAGGGCGACGAGTGGAACAGCTCGGTGGCCGCCACCTTCACCTCGGATCGCGCCTTCGTCGAATACGACCTTGGCCGCAGCACCGGCGTCACCGCGGCCTTCCTGCAGGGCGACAACAACGACGAGTACGTGGTCAGCCTGTCCGACGACCACGCCAACTTCACGCCGGTCTGGATCGCGCGGTCGCGCCCCGAGCCGGGCCTGCGCGATCGCTGGACCGACGCCCTCAACGGCCACGGCCGCTGGGTGCGGCTCACGGTTCGCGGCGGCGACGCCGCCTACTCCGTCGCCGAGCTGCAGCTGTTCGAGCAGCGCCCGGCGCAATTTCCCCCGGCGCTTCGACGCGCGGCGGGGCAGAGCCAGGCGACGCGCGTCCGTTCGACCCTGCTTTACGTGATCGCGGCGTTCGTGCTGATGCTGGCGGCCACCGGCGCGCGGTCGTCGAAGTTCCGGGTGGCGCTGGCCGTCGCCGTGCCGGTGGCGGCGATCGCGTACGCCTGGGCCGCCATCGGCGACGCCTGGCCGCTGGCCAACCGGGAGGTGGCCTTGGTGCGAGCCGCCGCGGCCGCGATCGCGCTGGCGGCGGCGCTCCGGTACGCCCTGCCCGGCCGCCGCTGGCCCGCCCATCGGGGAACGGTGACGGTGGCCCTGGCCAGCGCGGCGGTGGGGGCCTTCCTGGCCTTCTACAACATGGGCCACCCGCAATTCGTCGACCACCAGCACGGCCGCGCCGAATTCGTCCACACCAACGACCTGCGCGTCTATCAGCCCTTCGCCAAATACTTCAAAGAGCTGCAATACGACGGCGTCTACGAGGCCAGCGTGTTGGCCTACGCCGAAGAACGGCGCGGCGGGTCGCTGGACTCGATGGCGATGCAGGAGGTGCGCGGCCTCGACGATCACCGCGTGCACCGGGTGCGCGATCTCGTCGACGGCATTCACCAGGTGCGCGCCCGCTTCTCCGACCAGCGCTGGAACGAGTTCAAGCAAGACATGAGGTTCTTCATGGACCTCATGGGGCCCGAATATCTCTCGACGCTGACCGACCACGGCGCCAACGCCACCCCGGTCTGGGTCTTCTTCGCGCGGATGCTCATCGGCCACGCCCCCGCTTCCGAGGGGTTGCTCTTCGCCGCCGGGCTGGTCGACGCAATCCTGCTGCTGCTGATGGCCCTGGCGCTCTGGCGGGCGTTCGGCCTGTGGCCGATGTTGCTGGCCATGGCGGTGTTCGGCGCCAACGACCTTTACATGTTCGGCACCAACTGGACGGGCGCGACGTTGCGCCACGACTGGCTGGCCATGCTGGGATTCGCCGCCGCCGCCCTCAAACGCGAGCGGTGGACGCTGGCCGGGATCTGTCTGGCGCTGTCGGCGCTCATCCGCGCCTTCCCCGTCGTGGCGCTGCTGGGGGTCTGCCTGCCCGCGCTCTGGGCGTACGCCGAACGCTGGCGGGCCGAACGCCGCGCGCCCAGCCTGAGGTCCTGGCTGGCCGACCACCAGGACACCGTCCGCGTGGTCGCCAGCGCCGGGATCACCGCCATCGTGATGGTGCTGCTGACCGGCGCGCTCTACGGCTTTGCGTCCTGGGGCCGCTGGTTGCAGAAGGTCACGCTGCTCAATCGCGACGTGGGCGTGAACGAGATCAGCTTGCGCGCGCTGGTGGCCGGCGCCGACGCCACGGCCGGCGTCGTGTTCCAGGCGCGCCTGGTCCTGTTCATCGCGCTCGAGATCGCCTGCATCGCCGTCGTGGTCTGGCTGGCGCGCCGCCGCCCCTTGTACCAGGCGATGGTGATGTCGGTTCCGCTGGTGCTGGTGATCTCGAACCCGTCCAACTACTACAGCCACTTCATCTTCGTGCTGGCTCTGCTGGCCGACGTCCGCGGCGCGGCGCCCAGCGCCCGCGAATCGGCCGACCGCGATTCGGCGCGAACGGTGCCGCTGGTGGTTCCGTTCCACCGCGTCGCGCTCCCCCTGCTGGCGCTGTGCATCGGCGGCTATTGGTCGTCGCTGGACCTGGACCTCGACCGCCATTTCCAGGACGAGACGATGCTGCTGTTCGTCGCCCTGGCCTGGCTCTACGCCACGCTGCTGCGCGCCGATCCCCACACGACGGCCGTCCTGCAGGCCGACGACTCCGTCTGACGCCCCGCCCCGCGGCGCGGCGCCGCCCCAGCCCTCAAGGCCCGGCCGCGCCCCGCCGAGAAACAAACTGAAGTCATGGATGTCTCCGAGTTCGAAACCGTGGCGTGGCACCGGGCGCGAACGAGGAAGCTGATCGAGCTGGGCGCCGCCGTCCTGTCGGGCGGCGTGCTCGTCACGCTGGTGACGATCTTCTATCGAATCCTGACGCGCTGACCTCACGCTTCGCCGTCGATCGCCCGAGCTCACGCCCGTTTGCGGCTGAGCCCGCGGGCCCGTCCGCCGTCGCCTGACCGCCCTCTGTTCCGGAAATGCCCGCGCCGGCGCGTCTCGCGCCGCCACGAAAAGGGCTCGACGGAAGCGGTTTCGATCTATGCTGCCGCCGTTGCGGCCGGAGCCCGGCTGCGCGCGGTCACCGTCGGTGACGCGTCGAGGTGGCGGACGGGGCAACTGAATCGACGATCTCCGCCGGAATGGTGCACCCACGCGTAGTGGGTGTCTGTCCGACGCATCACGAGGAGCGCTTAATGAAACGCGATCGCATTCTCCCGCTCATGGCGGCGCTGGTGCTGGCCATCGCAGCGAGCTGCGCGACGTCCACCACCGACGACACGACGGCCAGCGGCGGCGCCAACGGCAAGGGGGGAAACACCGCGACCGGCGGCCACACCGCCAGCGGCGGCAGCACCGCCACCGGCGGCAACGGGTCGGGCAGCGGTGGGAGCAGCAGCGGCGGCACCACGGGCAGCGGCGGCGGTTCGTTCAACACCGGCGGCGCGACGGCGACGGGCGGCGGGGCCGGACGCGGCTCCGGCGGAAACGGCAGCGGCGGAACGGCCAGCGGCGGCAGCGGCGGCTCGAAGAACACGGGCGGCAACGGCTCGGGCGGCAACGGCAACGGCGGCTCCACCGCCAGCGGCGGCAGCTCGGCCAGCGGCGGCAGCAGCCCAACCGCGAGCTGCCTCGACGGGATGCAGAACGGCAGCGAGACCGGCGTCGACTGCGGCGGCTCCTGCGGGGCCTGCCCCAACTACAAGATCAATCCACCCAACACCAAGAACAGCACGCAGAGCAGCTGCGACCACGGGGGCGGCTACATGTGCGCCCGCTCGATGCTCTACAGCCCCGAGATGAAGCAGGCCGAGGCGGACGACTTCGGCTCGGCCACCGATCCCGGCTTCGTGTACGGCACGGTCGGGCACGACGCGGACAACGGCAGCCTCGACTCGGGGAACACCTGCTGCCAGTGCTACCAGCTGGTGTTCACGTCGCCCAAGGACCCGGTGAGCGGCGTGCCGACGCCCAAGCCCATGATCGTCCAGGCGTTCAACACCGCCGCGGGCGGGCCCAAGAACTTCGACATCTACATGGCCATGGGTGGATACGGAAACTTCAACGGCTGCGGCAACGGCATGTACAGCACGGTGCCCGGCATCGGCGAGCCGGGCATGGGCGGCATCCGCGTCGAGAACCTGTCCCAGTGCTCGAACAACGGGTACACGCTGGCGTCGGTCTCCAGCTCGTCATGCCAGTCGGCCGTCATGTCCACCTGCGAGATGATCAAGTCGAACTCGTCGGCCATCCAGTCGACCAGCCAGAACTCCTGCGTCGAGACCAACCAGCCGCAGAACCTCTATCACATGAACTGGAACGTCCTGGCCAAGCGGGTCGAATGCCCGACCAACTTGACGCGCGTGACCGGGTGCAAGCTGAACAACCAGAACCTGCCCAAGCCCGATCCGACGGCGGTGGATCAGGCCAGCGCCAGCGGCAAAGGCTTCCTGTCGGGTTACGGGACGACGTCGATGCAGGACTGTTGCCGTCCGACCTGCGCCTGGTCGACCAACGTCAGCAACGCCGATTCGCAATACGGCGTGTTCTACACCTGCGACGCGTCAGGCAACCCGAGCTGAGGGCAAACCGAGGAATCAATCGCGGAAGGTCGCTTACGCCGAAAAACCTTGAACCGCCGCGGGCCTGTGAGGACTCTGGTTCTCACGAGATGCCCAACCTGTCGCTCGTCAAGCCTCTGTCGCAAGACGACGACGGCGCATTGGCCAGCGCCCTGCTGGCGCGGCACCCGCAGGCGGCGGAGGTGGCGTGGACCCGCTACTCGCCCGTGGCGGTCCGGATCCTGCGCCGGTATTTCGGTCCCGGGCCTGAACGGCAGGACCTCACGCAGGAGATCTTCCTGCGCTTCTTCTCGCGGATCGAAGAGCTGCGGAACCCGGCCGCGCTGCGCAGCTTCTTCATTGGAATCTGCCTGGGCGTGGCCCAGAACGAACTGCGCCGGGTGAAGGTCCGCCGGTGGATCTCGCTCACGCCGACCGGCGAGCTGCCCGAGGTCCCGCTGGCCGCCTGGGATCCCGAGGCGCGCGAGGCGACGGTGCGCTTTTACCGCATTCTGGACGGCGTCAACGCCGAGGATCGGGCGCTCTTCGTCGCCCGGTACGTCGAGAAGATGGACATCCCGGAGATCGCGGCGGCGCTGAACCGCCCGCGCTCGACGATCAAGCGGCGGCTCGCGCGCGTGACCCGGCGGGTGAGCGCGCGCATGAGCGGCGACCCGGCGCTGGCCGGCTACGCCGACGGCCTGCTGCCGCGGCGCTCGGTGAAGCCGTGAGCGATCACTCTGGAAAGCTTCCTTGGACCTCTCGCGGCGACGCGCGGCAAAGTCCAGCCCCGTCAACCCGGCAGGACCGGGCGCACGAGGAGCGCTGCCTGGCGATGGGCGACCTCTTGGCCGAGGCGCTCCCCGGGCCGAGCGCGCCGCCCGGAAGTCTGCCGCCCCACCTGGCCGAGGCGCTGGAGGGCGTCTCGCTCGAGCCGCGCCGCTGGCGCCGGCCGCTGGCCCTGTCGTTCCTGACCGCGGCGGCCGCGGCCGGCCTGGTGGTCTGGCTGTCGCTGCGGGCGCGCCCCGTCGAATTCGCCGTCGACGGGGCGGTGGCCGAAGCGGACGGCTTCTTCCAGGCCCCGGCCACCCGCGCCGCCCGCGCCCGCTTTTCCGACGGAACCGTCGTGGCGGTCGCGCCGGGCAGCGCCGCGCAGATCAAGCACCGCACGCCCGACGGCGCCACCATCGCCATGACCCGCGGCAGCGCCACGTTCACGGTCAAGCACCGGCCGCGCGCGAGCTGGCACGTGGAGGTCGGGCGCTTCGACATTGCCGTCACCGGCACCGAGTTCGAGGTCCGCAACGCCGACCCGGCGGAGGGGTTCGAGCTGCGCATGCGGTCGGGCGCGGTCATCGTCCGCGGCCCGCTGACCGGCGGCGGCATCCCGCTTTACGGCGGCCAGCGGCTGGTCGCCTCGCTGTCGCAGCGGACGCTGGTGGTGGGCGAGGTCGGGACCACCCCGCCGGCGCCCGCCCTGCCGCGCCCGTCGCCGGTCATCGAGAGCCGCGAGGTTCCCCCGCGGCGCACGCGCCTGCGCGCCAAGCCGGTCGCGGTGGCGGCGGCCGAGCCGGCGCCGGCGATGGTCGAGCAACCGCCCGTCCCCGAGGTGCCGGTCCAGCCGCCCCGGTTCGAGTCGCCGCCGGAGCTGCCGGTGGCGCCGCAGCCGCCCTCGCCGCCGCAGCCGCCGTCGGTCGCGCCGTTCGTGCCGCCGGCGCCGCCCCGGGTGCAGGT
>JAICYS010000233.1 GCA_025934105.1 Myxococcota bacterium
CTACCGCGAGATCGCGCTGCTCGTCGACGAGGCGAAGGCGCCGCTCGCCGTGCGCAAGCGCGTGGCCGAGGTGATCACGCACGAGCTGGCCCACCAGTGGTTCGGCAACCTGGTCACGATGGCCTGGTGGGACGACCTGTGGCTGAACGAAGCGTTCGCCACCTGGATGGCCTACAAGATCGTCGACGACTGGCGTCCGACCTGGCGCATCTGGATGGACTTCGAGGCCGGCAAAGGGGCGGCGCTGGCCCTCGACGCGCTGGTCTCGGCCCACCCGATCCGCGCCGAGATCCAGAACGCCGAGGAGGCCGGCGAGTCCTTCGACGCCATCACCTACGAGAAGGGCGGCGCGGTGCTGCGCATGCTCGAGGGCTTCCTGGGCCAGGACCGCTTCCGCGACGGAATTCGCCTCTACATGCGGCGCCACCGCGAGGCGAACGCGACGGCCGACGACCTGTGGGCGGCGCTGGGCGAGGCCTCCGGGCAGCCGATCCTCGAGATGGCGAACGGCTGGATCCGCCAGACCGGGTACCCGCTGGTCAGCCTGTCGATCGAACGCGGCGCAGACGGCACGGTCGCCGAGCTGCGCCAGCGCCGCTTCTTCGCGGAGGCAGGGGCGGCGGCCCGCGCGCCCGCGACGCGCTGGATGGTGCCGGTCGTGCTGCGCTTCCGCGACGCCGGCGGCATCAAGGACCAACCGGTGCTGCTGTCCGACGAGGTCGCCCGGGTGAAGCTGAACGCCACCGGCCAGGTGGCCTGGTGCATCGGCAACGCCGAGGCGCGCGGCTTTTATCGGACGGCCTACGACGCCGACGGTTTGGCGCGGCTGCTCCCGTCGATCGCCGAGCTCCGTCCGGCGGAGCGGGTGGCGCTGCTCTCTGACGCCTGGGCGCTGGTGCGCGCCGACGAGGCGCCCGTCAGCGGCTTTTTGGACCTGGTGGCCAGCCTGCGCCACGAGACCGACCACGTGGTGCTGGACGAGGTGATCGGCCGCCTGTCGCTCATCGATCATCGCTTCGTGGCCGACGAGGATCGCGGCCGCTTCGCGGCGTTCGTGGCCGACCTCTTCGGCGCGCAGGCCGCCCAGCTGGGCTGGGGCAACGGCGGCGCCGGCGAGGACGACGAGACGCGGCTGCGGCGCGCCGTCCTGCTGCGCGCGCTGGTGTTGCTGGCGCGCGAGCCGGCGCGGATCGCCGAGGCCGAGGCGCGCCTGCCCGGGACCACGTCGGGCGACCTCGACCCCAACCTCCTCGACACGGTCGTCACGGCCGCGGCCCGGCAGGCCGACCAGCCGCGGTTCGAGGACCTGCGCGCGCGGGCGCGGGCCGACGCCGATCCGGCCGCCAAGCGCCGCTACCTGCACGCGCTGGCCCGGGTGGAGTCCCCGGCGCTGGCCGCGCGCGCCGTCGAGCTGGCGCTGTCGGACGACGTCCCGATGCAGGACTTCTCGTCCTACGTCGGGGTGCTGCTGGGGAACCGCGCCACGCGCGAGGCGGCCTTCCGCCTGGTGCGGGATCGCTGGGCGGAGACCCGGGCCAAGGCCGATTCGCCGATGATCCTGCGGCGGCTGGTGGAGGCGCTGGGGGCCCTGCCCGAGCGGCGCCACGCCGAGGACGTCAAGACCTTTCTGGCCACGCATCCGATTGAAGGCGCGAAGCAGGCGATCGCACAAACGCTGGAACGGATGCAGATGGACGCCGACCTGCGCGACCGACTGCTGGGCCCGGTGGGCGCGTGGCTGCGCGCCCGGAGCCCGGCGCCGCCCGCGCGAAATCCGCAGTCGGGGATCGGACGCGCCGGGGGGCTGCTGGTCGCCGCCGTCGTGGCGGCGGCCGTGTTCGGAATCGGGATCCAGCTGCTGCCCGAACGGGGGCCGGTGCTGCCTGCCGCCCCCGCCATGGCCGGTGCGTCGGCGCCGGCCAGCCGGGCGGACGCGGCGGCCCCCCGCAGCGACGCGACGGTCGAGGCCAGCGACGCCGGCGCGCCCAACGACGGCGCGGCCGACGCCGGCCCGACCGCCGACGCCCAGCCAGCCGCGGCCGAAAAGGCGGCCCCGGCGGCAGCCGTTCCAGCGAATCAGGAGGTCGCGGCCGGCAAGGCGCCGGCCGCCGAGAAGCCGACCGACAAGGACATCGCGCGCGAGGCCTGGCGTCGCAACGCGCCGGACATCCGCGTCGACGGCGACCGCGCCTCGCTGCTGGTCCCGCTGAAAGGGACGGCGGCGGGCGCCACCTTTCACATCACCAGCAAGCCTCACGCCGTGATCATGCGGCTGCCTCACGCGGCCGCGCTGATCACGATGAAGCTTTACCGCCTCAAGCACGAAGGCTTCAGGCAGCTCTGGGTCTATCAGAACGAGACCAACGCCAAGGCCGAGGACGGGACCGTGCTCAAGGTGATCGTCACCGATCAGGGCCCGCCCGAGGTCGAGATCCACGACGACTTCGTCCGGGTCACGATCCGGCGCCCGTCGGCCGGACCGCTCAAGGTCGAGGAGTGAACGTCAGCTGACGTCCTCCATCACGCGCGCCAGGATGTCGCGGGCCTCCTCCACGTCGGCGCCCAGGTAGCGCTCGATCCGTTCGAGAGCCTGTTCCGCTCTTTGCCGCGTGGTCTCGTCGGGTTCGATCGGATCCATCATGCTTTCGCCGACGAAGGCTTTGGCCATCTGCAGGACCAGCTTGCTGCGCTCCATGATCCTCCCGATCTCCCCCACACCGATTCAGCAAATATAGGGAGTCCTGATGTCAGGGGAAGCAGAGCCGGGTCAGCTCGCGCCGTGCCCGCGCAACCAGCTCTCGACCTCGGCCAGCTTGGGCTTGGCCACGGCCTGCGCGTAGCTGTCACGCGCCTGTTCGGCCAGCAGCCGCGCGCGCGTCCGGTCGCGCCCCGACTCCCACAGAGCGCGAGCCAGCGCGAACCGGGTCTCGGCGCGCCGGCTGGGGTCGGTCTCGTGCGCCTCGCGGATGTTGAACGCCCGTTGCAGGGGAACGACGGCGCTGGCGGGATCGCCGGCGGCGATGTAGCTGACGCCGATCCCGGTGAGCGCGTAGGCCAGGTTGCGGTTGTCCAGCCCCAGTTCGCGCTCCCAAATGATGAGAGCCTTCTCGAAAGAGCCGCGCGCGTCCCGGTAACGCCCCAGCGCGTTCAGGATCTCGCCGCGGTTGCTGAGCTGCGTGGCGAGCTCGGGGTGACCAGCGCCCAGGCCCTTCTCCAGGATCTCGATCGAGCGGTCGACGTGCTCCAGCGCCTCCTGATTGCGGCCCAGCGCTTCCAGCACCACGGCCAGGTTGCCCTCCGACGCTCCGACGTCCGGGTGTTCGGGACCAAGCGCCTTCTCTTTCAGCAACAACCCGTCCTGTTGCGCGCGCAACGCCGCCTCTCCTTCGCCCTTCATCTCGTAAATGCCGCCCAGGTTGTTGAGCAGCCAGGCCCGCAGCTGTTCGTGACCGCCCAGGCGCTGCAGCACCGCCTGGGCGGTCTTGGCCCACCGCTGCGCCTCGCCGAACCGTCCTTGCAGGTACCCGACCACCCAGACCAGGTTCGTGGCCGCCTCGGCCCTCACCTCGTCGTGCTTGCAGGCGTCGGCCGCCAGATACGACTCCGTCAGCGTCGCCTCGGCGGCGTGCGAGTCGTCGGCCTTGAGGTACAGCGTCCCCATCAGCGCCAGCGTCTCGGCGATCAGCGGCTCGTACCCGACGTTCTTGGCCGCGGTCACCAGCGCCGGACCGTCCTTCAGCCCCTCGCGCCAGCGGCCCGCGTCGAACAGCGCCTTCAGCTGCGCGAGCTTCTGATGCAGGGCCGTGACGCGGACGCGCGTGGCCGGATCGTCGGGCGGCCGCACCACCGAACGGAGCAACGGCACGTCCTCGCACCGGTCCAGAGGGCCCAGGCTGTTGGCGGCGCTGACCGCGTTCTCGACCACCTCGCCGGTGGCGTCGCTGAACACGTTGGTGAGCGCGCGCAGGCCGCCCAGCCGCTCTTGCAGGCAGCGCATGCGCAGGTCCAGCACCTCCGCCGACTGCTCGCCGCGCACCTGCGTCGCGACGCAGGCTTCTCGATACTGCCGCGCCCAGCTCTGGGCATAGCCGGTCAGGATGCGGCTGACGGTGCTGAACACGTCGGGCGCGTAGCTCTTGCCGGTGCGCAGGAACGCTTGCCTGATCCGGCCGGCGCGCAGGGACTCACCGCCGGCGTCGCCCGGCAGGTCCCAGATGCCGGCCAGGTGCGCCGGTCCGGCCTCGCAGATCGATCGGTTCGTGGCCAGGCTCTGATGAACCCAGAACACCAGCGCCAGCGGGATCAACACCGCGCCGGCCCCGATCGCCGCCCGGCGCCGCGCGCTGCCGGGATTCTTGCCCAGCGCCTCGATCAGCTCCTGCATCGAGGGGTAACGGTCCGCCGCCTGCGGCCGCAATCCGCGCAGCAACACCTTGCGCACCCACGGCGGCACCTTCGAATTGGGCGGCGCGTCGCGCACCTGCCCTTGCACGACCGACGTCGTCAACGCGAACATCGTGTTGCCGCCGAACGGCCGCTCGCCGTAGAGGGCCTCGTAAAGCGCGACGCAGAAGCTGAACTGATCGCTGCGGGCGTCGGTGGGCGTCCCCAGGAACTGCTCCGGCGCCATGTAGGCGGGCGTTCCCATCATCGCGCCGGTGCGGGTCAGCTGCATCTCGAACATCCCCGACGACGATTGCAGGTTCGGGCCCGGGGATGAGGCCGGCCCCGGCCCCGGCGGTCGGTTCAGCACCACGGTCTCCATCGGGTCGTCCTCGACGTCGCCGGCGGACTGCGTGAGGGGCAGCGCCGATCGCCCGGCGGCCGGTGGCTCGTGCTTCTCGTTCATCTGGCGCGCCAGCCCGAAATCCATGACGCGCACCTCGCCGCCGCCCCCCACCATGACGTTGTCGGGTTTGAAGTCGCGGTGGACCAGACCCTTTTCGTGGGCCGCCACCAGGCCGCGGCCGGCCGCACGGAACACGCGCAACACGTCTTGCCACGAGCGCGGCTGCGCCTGCATCCAGAAGGTGACGGTGTTGCCTTCCACGAACTCCATGGCGATGAACACCTGATCGCTGAACGTGCCGACGTCGTAGACGACGACCACGTTCGGGTGCGACAGGCGCGCGATGGCTTGGGCCTCGCGCAACGTGCGCTGGCGCCCTTCCGACAGCGAAACGCCGTTGCCCGGCTTCACGCGCAGCAGTTTGACGGCGACCTTGCGATCCAGCTCAGGGTCGTAGGCGGCGTACACCTCGCCCATGCCGCCCCGTCCCACCAGCCCCAGCACGACGTAACGACCGATCGCGGCGCCCCGCGCGAGCGTCGCTTGCCCGGGATCGGAGGGCGGCGAATTCGGAGGCGCGGCGTTCGACATGCAGGACCGGCGTTCTCCCGACATCGACCGATCGGGGCGTTGATTTTAGACGTTTTCGGACGCCGGCAGCGGCGGGCTGGCCACGCCGGGGCTGACCGACCCGGGCGGGCGGCCGGCGGAGTCGGAGCGGGAGCGTCAACGAACCGGCCGGGGGCCCTGTCTGATCGACTCGCCAAGGACGCCGGTTGGTGTTACCAAGGAGTGGTCGTTCGGTGACGCCGCTGCACATCGACCTCCCGCTCACGATCTCGCCGGCCGTCGTCTCCCCGACGCGCCGGTTGCTGGAGGCGAAGCTGGCCCCGGTGCTGGAGGACGACGACGCGACTTTTCGCGTGGCGATGGCCGCGCATGAGTTGCTGGAGAACGCGGCCAAGTACGCCAAGGACGGCAAGGCGCGGCTGGAGGTGCAGGTGTCGCCGCGGCAAGCAGACGCGCTGGTGAGCGTGGCGGTCACCAACAACGCCGTCCAGCAACACATCGACAACCTGACCGCCTGCTTTGTCGAAATGAAAGCCGAGAGCGACGCGATGGCGCATTACTTCGCGCTCATGCGGCGCAACGCCAAGAACGGCTCGATTTCTCGGCTCGGGCTGGCGCGGGTGCGCGCCGAGGGCGAGATGGAGATCGCCGTCGACATCGACGGTGAGACGGTCAAAGTCGTGGCATCCGCGGTGTTGCCGCACGCCTGAGCCACACGCGCCTACATTGGCGCACTCGTCCGCCACGTTCACGACACGTCGCCATTCGTCGGTGGAAATGGTGAAAAGGCGCTTGTCAATTAACGAGCGCGTCCGATAATAGAGGCTCGTCTCCCACCCCCCACGTGGAGGTCGTCTCGATGCGGTCCAAGTTGGTCGTCTGCGCCGCGCTCACTGGTACCTGGCTGTTCGCAGCATCGTCTCCGGTCGCCCGGGCCGATCCCAGAGGCAGGGCGCGCGCCGGATCGTCGTCGAAGGCCAAGGCCGGCGACAGCCTCACCGA
This sequence comes from Myxococcota bacterium, assembly GCA_025934105.1. Lineage (GTDB taxonomy): Bacteria > Myxococcota_A > Polyangia > Fen-1088 > Fen-1088 > JADGRB01. The sequence continues at coordinate 6,362 of JAICYS010000233.1, forward strand.
CGACAAAACGATCAGCAAGCAGTTGCAGTGGGAAGACTCGGTGATGGGGCCGGACGACAAGAAGGCCGAGCTCGAAAAGATCGCGCGCGCGCAGGCCATCAACAAGGCCGCCGCCGAAAAGGCCGCCAGGGAAAAAGACAAGGCCGACGCTGAGGCCGCGCGTCAGGCCGCCGCTGCGCCCCGCCAGCAGACCAGCAAGCGGGGCGGAGACGTGGCGCTTCCCAGCGTGCCCGACGACCCGCCGAAGAAGATCGAGACCGCCCAGGTGCCGCCGCCGCCCGTCAGGCACGGCGACGACAAGTTCATCGACAAGCTGCTGAAGGACGAGCCGGGCTCGAAGAAGCACAAGTCGGTCGACGACAAGGCGCTCAACGACCTGCTCGCCGTGGACAAGCCGGGGACCAAGCCCAAGCGGAAGGACGACGTCGACAGCCTCCTGCTGTCGGCCGACAAGGCGCCGCCCATGCCGGAGACGCACGTCAGGAAAGAGGTCCCCGAGTGGGCCAAGCCGGAGATCGAGTCGACGCCGCAGCCGACGCCGGTGGCCCTGCGGCCGCAGCCTCGCAGGAACGACGGCGTCATCCGTGTCGTCCAGGGCGCCGCGACCCCGGCGCGCGTCATCAACCCGGGGCCGGCCGGCCGCACCTCGGCGGTCGCCGCGCGGGTCCCCGCCACCGCGCACCGGGCCGCCGCCGACGACTGGTCGGATCCGTTCGCGTCCGCGCCGAAGAAGGCCGTCGCGACCCGCGACGGGCGCCGCGGCTCTGGCTTCGACGACGACTTCACCGCCTCGCCGCGGCGCCGGTCCGCCCCGGCAGCCAAGCCGGCCAGGCGCAGCTCCGACGGGTGGGACGATCCGCTGAAGCCAGCCACCAAGGCCACCACCAACGGCAACCGCCGTCCGGCGCCGGCCGCCAAGGCGAAGTGGAAGGATCCGTTCACGCAGGACATGACCACCCAGAAGCCGGCTCGCGCGGCCGTGGCGGCCCGGGCGGCCAAACGCAGCCACCGCGCGGCGCATTCCGCCGCCGTGGCGCACGCGCCGGCCGCGGCTCCCGCGTCGCCCTGGGCGGCGGCTCACTCGCGCGGAGTGAAGGTCGCGTCGGTCGAGGGCAGCTCGGCGGCGGGCGGCTGGGGCGTCCTCAAGAAGCACGGCCGCTAGGCCTCCGGGCGGCACGTCGTCGGGCTTGGTTCGCTGCCGCTCACCGTTGCCTTCCGGCAACGCCCTCCTAGGCCGCCTCCGGGCGGCACGTCGTCGGGCTTGGTTCGCTGCCGCTCACCGTTGCCTTCCGGCAACGCCCTCCTAGCGGCAACGGCGTTCGTTTCGCGGTCCGCTCGAGCGCCCGCCGACCATTGGGCCCGCGGGCTGCGGGCGCCTGCGCTTCCGGTCCCCGCTGTCCCCAATCGACGCCGAGTCGACGCTCGGTGCGGTTCTTGGCCCGGCGGCGGCATCGGGCCGGCTGGCCGGCCGCCGTTCCCCTCCGGAAGGGCATCGTGCGCACCCACTCTCTTTTGGGAGTTCGCGTTTTGAGATAAAGTGCCCGCATCCGCGTGATGCCGAAGGCCAACCGCTGGTGGGGATGGATCGTTGTCTTGACGGTGCTGGCGGCCGGGCCGGCCCGCGCCGCGCCGGCCGACGAAGCCAAGGCGCACTATCAGAAGGCCACGGCGCACTTCGCGGTCGGCGAGTACCACGAGGCCGCCGTCGAATACGAAGAAGCCTTCAAGCTGAAGCAGGACCCGGCCCTGCTGTACAACGCGGCGCAGTCGTTCCGGCTGGCCGGCGACAACCAGAAGGCGCTGCTGCTGTACGGCAACATCGTCAAGCTGTACCCGTCGACGCAGTACGCGGTCGACTCCAAGGATCGGATCGCCAAGCTGAAGGCGGAGCCCGCCAGCGCGCCCGCCGCCCCGGCGTCGCCGGCCGTCGCGCCGGCGGCTGGCAGGTCCGTCACCGCGGCGCCGCCCCCCGCTCCGGCCGCGCCCAGCACGCCCGCGCCCGCGGCGATTA
>JAICYS010000386.1 GCA_025934105.1 Myxococcota bacterium
CCGAGGCCCGGCGCGCGCTGGCCGTCGGCGAGCTGTCGTTCGCCGACTTCCTGCGCACCGAGAATCTGGTGCTGCACGCCGAGCTGTTGCGGCCGTGGGCGAACTGGGTGACACCCGAGGCCGAGCGCACCCGCCGCTACGACACCTACTTCTTCGTCGCCGCGCTGCCGGGCGGGCAGCGCGCCGACGGCGAGAACACCGAGTCCGACCGCGCCGGATGGGTCACCCCCGACGCCGCGATCGCCGACTTCGCGGCAGGACGCAGCTTCCTGCTGCCGCCGACCTGGACCCAACTGGATTCGCTGGTCGGGCGCAGCGTGCAGGACGTGTTGACGCTGGAGCGCCAGATCGTGGTGACCCAGCCGACGCTGGCCCGGCACGGCGACAACTGGGAGATCGAGTTCTTCGACTCGACGCGCTATAACGAGGCGCGCGGAACGCGGTGGCTCGGATGAGCGAATTCGTCACGCTCCACCCGTCGCCGGCCGGAGTGGCCACCCTGGTGCTGTCGCGTCCGCCGAGCAACGCCTTGACCCGTCAGGTCTACCGGGAGATCACCGAGGCGGCCGTGGAGGTCTCGGCGCGCGACGACGTCGCCGCGGTGGTGTTGTTCGGCGGCCACGAGATCTTCTGCGCCGGTGACGACGTTCCCGAACTTCGCACCCTGATCCCCGCCGAGGCTGAGCGCTTCGCGGCCGTCCGCCAGGACGCCGTGGAGGCGGTGGCGGCGATCGGCAAGCCGACGGTGGCCGCGGTCACCGGCTACGCGCTGGGTAGCGGCCTGGCGCTGGCGTTGGCGGCGGACTGGCGGGTCAGTGGTGACAACGTCAAGTTCGGCGCCACCGAGATCCTCGCGGGCCTCGTTGCCGATGGGGCGGGATTGGCCCGATTGACCCGCACCATCGGGGCCAGCCGCACCAAGGAGTTGGCCTACAGCGGGCGGTTCTTCGATGCCGAGGAAGCGCTCGCGCTGGGCGTGATCGACGATATGGTCGCCCCCGACACGGTCTACGACGCGGCGATGAGTTGGGCCGGCCGGTTTGTCGACGCCCCGCGGCAGGCGCTGGCCGCGGCCAAGGCATCGATCGACTCCGTGGCCACGCTGCCCCCGGCCGAGCGGTCCGCCGCTACGCACAAGCGTTCGCCGCCGGACTCGGCGAAAACCCCCGATAATCACCCGTTCTAACTCTCTTATCAGCTAACGTTCAGTCACGCGGCGATGTTCGCCGCGTGCCGGCGTCAGGGAGAGAGACCAATGCAGCCACTTGCCCCCCGTCCGTGGATCACCGCGACCGTTGCGCTGGTCGCCGCGGGAGCCGTCGCGGCCCCGCCGGTCGCGACGCCGCCGCCTGACGTCGCCGCGGTGGACATCCTGCTGACCGCCCAGGACATCACCCTGGACCTGGTGCGCCACGGCGAGTCGGTGGACAACGCCGAAGGCTATTTGGGCACCTTGGCGCCTGGTGCGGAGCTCACCGAGCTCGGCCGGCAGCAGGCGGCAGACGTCGCCCCGGCGATTCATGAGGCGTTCCCGGACGGAATCGCCGGGCTCTTCGCCTCGGAGATGATCCGCGCCCAGCACACCGCCCAGCCGCTAGCGGACCTGCTGGGAATGGAGGTCACGCACCTAGCCGGGCTCAACGAAATCCATGCCGGATGGTTCGACGGGCGCGAACTCGACACGCTCACCCAGATCGCCTACGCCCTACCGACATTGATGTGGGTCATGGGTCAGTACTGGGTGCCGATGATGGGATCAACGATCGACCCCAACGGGGTGGCGTTCAACGACCGCGTCACCGACGCGATCGAAACCGTCTACAACCACACCGTCTCCGACCAGGACCACCCGCTGAGCAGCGCGGTGTTCGCCCACGCGGGCACGATCGCGATCTGGACGTTGATGAACGTCAAAAACCCCGACTTCGGGCTGGTCATCAAAGAGTTGCTCGACACCCACACTCCGCTGGCCAACACCGGCCAGGTCGTGATCGAGGGCAATCCGACCGACGGCTGGACGCTGGTCAGCTGGGAAGGGCACGAGGTGTCGGCCACTCCGGACCTGCTCACCGGATTGTTCGTCGACTGGCGCGATCTCACCACGGCGCCGCAGATCGCCGCCTGGCACATCCTGGAGGCCTTCCAGGGCGGCGACCAGGCCGACATCACCGCCGCCCTGCAGACCGGATTCGACCAGGTCGTCGCGGCCTTCACCGCCTTCCCGCAGGCGGTCATCGACACCCTCAGCGGGGCGTTGAGCGGCTAGTCGCGACGCGGCCGTCCGATTTCTCCGGCAACCCATTGACAGTGAGGAAAACATCAGATTAGCCTCAGGGAAGTCATTTGCGCTACGCGTCGTAGCGTAACGGAAGCCTGCCGCCCGCCGAAGGGAACGTCATGAACCACACCCGTCCGTGGATCACCGCCGGAGTCGCCCTCATCGGCGCCGGTCTTCTCGCCGTCACCCCGGTGGCCCCGGTAGGCGGGCCGCTGTCCGCGGTCGCGGCCATGCCCGGCATCCAGCTCACGGCCGCCGACATGGTGCTCGACCTGGTGCGCCACGGCCAGTCGGTGGACAACGTCGAGGGCGTCATCGGAACGCTGCCGCCGGGGGCGGCGCTCACCGATGAGGGTGCGACGCAGGCGGCCTATCTCGCCGACCCGGACAACCCGCTGCGCCTGGCCGACCCGAGCTTCTATGACGGGGTCTACGCCTCGGAGTTCCTCCGGACCCAGCAGACCGCGACCGACTGGCTGACGGCCGCGGGCGCGTCGGAGACCTCGCCGACGGTCCTTGCCGGTCTCAACGAACTCAACGCCGGCCTCCTGGAAGGCAGCTCGCAGTCCAACCAGGCGATGGCGCTGCTGTACCTGGCCGCACCGCTGGCGTGGATGTTCGGCCAGTACTGGGTGCCGCAGCTGGGTTCGACGATCGACACCAACGGGATGGCGTTCCAGGACCGGTTCAGCGACGCCGTCGAGACGATCTACAACAACGGCGGCCCGGTCGACGCCGACGGCAACCTCAATAGCGTGGCGTTCTCCCATGCGGCGGCGATCTCCACCTGGGTGATGATGAACGTTAAGAACCCCGATTTCGAGATCTACTTCAAGTCGTTGATGGCGGGGCTGCTGCCCAACACCGGCCAGGTCGTGATCGAGGGCAACCCGACCGACGGCTGGACGCTGGTCAGCTGGAACGGAACCGAGGTGGCGGAGAACCCCGGACTGCTCACCGGGCTGTTCGTCGACGTCCGCGATTTGATGGTCGCGCCGCAGATGGCGAGCTGGCACATCATGGAAGCCTTCCAGGGCGGGGATCCCGCCGAGATCACCGCCGCGTTGCAGACCGGCTTCAACGACGTGCTCGCCGCGTTCGCCGCGTTCCCGCAGGCGGTGATCGACACTATCACCGGGTCGATGGGCGATGCCGTCGGCGGCAGCGCGGCCGACGCGGTCGGCGACGTGGTGGCGGCCCTGGCCGGCTGAACCTGAGACTTGGGCGGGCGCTGCCGTGAACCAGCAGCGCCCGTCCTCGGCATCTGAAAGCCGATATCGAATTCCC
>JAICYS010000123.1 GCA_025934105.1 Myxococcota bacterium
CCGCCGGCAAAGGCGCCGCGGGCGGCGCGACCGGGACCGCCGGGGCGACCGGCGCCGCCGGCATGGGCGGCAACGCGGCCGGCGGCAGCGCGGGCAACGGCGCGATGGGCGGCGCGGGCGCCCCGATCATGAGCGCGGGCTGCGGCAAGACGCCCCCGCTGCTGCAGAACAACACCACCAACGCCACCACCATCCAGAGCAGCGGCATGAGCCGGAAGTACATTCTCTGGACGCCGAAGAACTACGACAACAACCACCCGTACCGGCTGATCCTCTCGTACCACTGGGCCACCGGCAGCGCGAGTCAGGTCGTCGACTGCAACACCGAATCGATCAAGTGCTACACGACCCAGAGCCCGTTCTTCGGCCTGTGGCAGCTCGCGAACGACAGCACCATCTTCGTCGCGCCGGACGGGATCGGCGGCCTGTGGTCGAACACCAACGGGCAGGACGTCACGTTCACCGACGACATCTTGAAGAAGGTCGAGTCCGAGTACTGCGTCGACACCAGCCGCGTCGAGCTGGAAGGCTTCAGCATGGGCGGCGCCATGTCCTACACGCTGGTCTGCGCGCGCCCCAACGTTTTCCGCGCGGCGGTCGTCCACTCGGGCGGGGGCCTGCCCTTGCCCAAGAGCTGCCAGCCGATCCCCTATTTCTCGTCGCTGGGCTCTCAGGAGGCGGGCGGCCAGACGTCGACCAGCGACTTCTTCGCGATGACGGACGGCTGCATGCCGAAGACCATGCCGCCGGCGCCCAGCGGCGGGCACGTCTGCGCCAACTACGACGGCTGCATGCCCGGCCATCCGGTCCGGTGGTGTCCGTTCGACGGCGGCCACACGCCGTCGCCCAGGGATTCAGGCAAGAGCACCACCTGGATGCCGCAAGAAGTCTGGACGTTCCTCACCCAGTTCTGAACGCCGCGTGCCTGCGCTGGCGCGCCGGCCGAGCTCGACGCCGTCGGAGAGCACGGCCGCCTGCGCGCCCCGCGCGGGTCCGGGCGAAGCCGCGCCGGCCGGCCTCAGCGGTCCGGCCCGCCCGTCTCGACGATGGCGCGGGCCGCCGCCACCCGCACCGTCCAATCCGGATCGCCGGCCAATCGCATCAGCGCCGTCGCCGCCTGCCGATCGCGCAGCGCGCCCAGCCCGCGCGCTGCCAGACGGCGACGCCCGGGAGCCGGATCGGAGGCCGCCTGGACGATCACCGGCGCGCCAGCCGCGCCGCCCAGCGGGATCTCGGCCACCGCCGCCAGCAGCCGATCCGGCGAGGTCGCGTCGGCAACGATCGAATCCAGCAGCGCCCGCCCCGCTTGATCGCCCAGCTTGGCCAGCGCCTCGGCGGCGGCCAGGCGCGCGCCCGGGTTGGGGTGATGCAGCAGCCCCAGCAGGTAGCGGCGGCCGCCGGCATCCCCCAGCGCGGCCAGCTTCATCGCCAGCGTCACCGGCGCCACCGGATCGTGTTGGACCAGCTCGGCTTCGCGCCCGGCGAGCGTCTTCAGCGCCGCCATGGCGGCCGCATCGCCGGGCGGGCTCGCGTCCGCCAGCAGCAGCCCCGCCGGAAAGGCGACCGCCAGGTCTTCGTCCGCCGCGTACACCGACAGGCGCTGGGCCGCGCGCCGGTCGCCCAGCCGGGCCAGCGCCGCCGCGTACCAGGCCTTCAGCGTCCGGGGAGCGGCGTCCTCCCATTCGGTCAGCCGCGGCGCCACCGAGACGTCGCCCAGCGCGGCCAGCGCGACGGCGCTGCGGCCGCGCACCTCGGCGTCGGGATCGCGCTCGGCCAGCTCGCCGAGCGCGGCGAGAGACGGCCGGTCGCGGATCTTGCCCAAGGCGTCGGCGGCCAGCACCCGCACCGCCGCCGCCGGCTGCCGCAGCCCCGTGCGCAGCGTCGCGCGCGCCTGGGCGCGGAGGGTGACGAGGTCGGCCGGCGCCGGCGGCCGGGGCGGCCGGGGTCGGCCCCACCACCAACCGAAGGCCCCGATGCCGCCCGCCAGCACCAGCGCCGCCACCATCCGCAGGCGACCGCGGTGCCGGACCGATCCCACCAGCGGCGATGGCCTCCGATTCAGCGCGTCCACGGCGGAGCGCGCCTCGCCCAGGTTGCCACGCGGCCGCTCGGCCCGTTGACGCACGCCCCGACACCCCGGGACCGCGAGCGGTGCAGGGATCGTCCGGTCACCGCCACCTCGCCCTCGGCACGGGCGCTAGCATGATCGATCGCGCCCGGCGCTGCGGCGCCGCGATCGATCGACCGCCGGCGGGGACTTCGATCGATCGCCGGCCCGCGAACGAGAGACTCTCGCCACGGACTGCTAGCCTAGGCCGGGTTGGGCGCCGGGGCGGGCGCCGGAGGCGACGTCCCCGGCATGAGGAGCGCCGTCAGGTCTTCCCGCTCCAGCGACTCCCGCTCGTTCAGCGTCGATGACAGCCGGTCCAGCTCGGGGCGGTGTTCGTTGAGCAGCTTGGTCGCGTAGTCGTACGCCAGCGTCAGCAGCTTGCGCGCTTCTTCTTCGATGGCGGCGCTGGTGGCCGCGCTGGTGCCCGCGTCGACGGCGATGCGCTGCCCCAGGAAGGGGTGCTCGGCGTCCTTCTCGTAATAGACCGGCCCCAGCCGATCGCTCATGCCCCATTGCGCCACCATGCGTGACGCAAGGCCGGTGGCCACCTTCAGGTCGTTCTCGGCGCCGGTCGAGATGCTGCCCAGCACCAGCCGCTCGGCTGCGTACCCGCCCATGAGGACGCGCAGCCGCGCCTCCAGCTCGGCCTGCGCCATCACGTGCCGGTCCTCGCCCGGGCTCTGCTGGGTCACGCCCAGCGCCATCCCGCGCGGGATGATGCTGACCCGCTGCGGGGGCTCGGCGTCGGGCGTGAAGGCGGCGACGATGGTGTGGCCGGACTCGTGGACCGCCACCCGCCGCTTCTCTTTCGGGTCGAGGCGCGCGTCGCGCGGATCGCCGAGCACGATCTTGTCCAGCGCGCTCGAAAAATCGGCCGCCGTGATGTTGTCGCGCCCGGCGCGCGTGGCGGACAGCGCCGCCTCGTTGACCAGGTTGGCCAGGTCCGCGCCCGAGAAGCCGGCCGTGTTGGCGGCGACCCGCTGCAGGTCGACGTCCGGCGCCAGCGGCTTGCCCTTGACGTGCACGCCCAGGATCGCGCGCCGGGCGTCCAGTTCGGGGCGATCGACGACCACGCGGCGATCGAACCGCCCCGGGCGCAGCAGCGCGGGATCGAGGACGTCGGGCCGGTTCGTCGCCGCGATCACCACCACCAGATCCGTCCGGTCGAAGCCGTCCATCTCGGACAGAAGCTGGTTCAGCGTCTGCTCGCGCTCGTCGTTGCCGCCCCCCAGGCCGGCGCCCCGCGCCCGCCCCACGGCGTCGATCTCGTCGATGAACAGGATGGCGGGCGAGTTCTTCTTGGCCTCCCGAAACAGGTCGCGCACGCGCGCCGCGCCCAAGCCGACGAACAGCTCGATGAACTCCGAGGCGCTGATCGAATAGAACGGGACGCCCGATTCGCCGGCTACCGCGCGCGCCAGTAGGGTCTTGCCGGTGCCCGGCGGGCCGATCAGCAGCACGCCGCGCGGGATCTTGCCACCGAGGCGCTGGAAGCGTTCGGGCTGCTTCAAGAACTGGACGATCTCCTCCAGGTCGCGCTTGGCCGCCTTGAGGCCGGCGATGTCCTCAAAGGTGACGTTGACCGAGGTGGCCTTGTCGAACTTGCGGCTCTGGCTCTTGGTCAGCGTCCCCAACGGTCCGCCCGCGCCCAGCATCCCCTGCGCCCGCCGCGACATCCAGGCCCAAAACCCGATGATGAGCGCCCAGGGAAGCAGCGTCAGCACCACCTGCACGGCGAACGGCTGCTGCTGGCTGGCGACCGTGATGGAGACGCCCTTGTCGCGCAGCAGCGGAAGCAGCGCCGTGTCGTTGGGCGGGACGTTGGCGTGGAACGTCTTCAGCGTCCGGTTGTCGGCCGTCTCCGGCTTCTTGAGCGTGGCGTCCAGCGCATCGCCCCGGAACACCACCGACGACACCTTGCCTTGCTGGATCCAGCCGTAGAGCTGGGAATAAGGGACCGGCGGGTTGTCGGCCTTCTCGCTGCTCGATTTCCAGAACCACATGGCGGCCAGCATCAGACCCAGCAGCAGGAGCATCCGGCGCGAGGCGCCCGGCGGTGGTCCGCCGGCCGGCGGCTGCGCGCCTCCCCGGCTGTTCGGTGCGATCTCGGCCATGTGGGTCTTCTCCTGTTCGCCGGCCTGACCTCTCCGGCTTGAGGAGTGCATAGCATGACGGCGCCGATCTCATCCGCGCCGACGGACCTGCGCTTGGCCCGGCGCCGCCGTCGCGGGAGGTCCAAGAAACCCGTCCGGGGTTCCTTGGACGATCATCCGGCCCGGCCCCGAGCGGCCGCCACCCGCCGCGCCAGAGGATCAGGGTCACCGCGACCAGCAGGGCGGCGAACAGCCCCTCGCGCCACATGCTGGCGCGCACCTCGCGCTTCAAGCGGCGCACCGCCGGGCCGTCGGCGGCGTCGTCACGCAGGAGGTACCGGAAGAGCGCGACGAAGAAGCGGGCCGAGCCGAACAGCGCCCGGCCGCGACGCGCCGGATGGGGCGGCAACCGGGCCCGAACCTCCTCGGGCAGCGCGTCCATCAAGCGAGTCAAGAGCGGCACCTGTGACAGCACCTCGATGACGTACGGCAGCGCCGCCACCAGCGCGATCGCGGATCCGACCAGCTGTGACTCCATGGCCGCACCTCCAGCAGGGCCCGTGCCAGCCGCCAAGCTCGCGAACCGCGCGGCCGCGCGCCGGCGCCCGGCCGCGCCTGACAAAGCCGACCGCGGCAGGCGTGCCATTTCGTCCATCGCGAAGCGGGAGATGAGGGATGCCTGCTGGAGCGGGCGCGACGATGCCGGGGGACGCCCCGCCCAAAGGGCGCGAGGGCGGCGCGGGCCGGCCACGCGCCCCCCGTCCTTCCGGGTGTCGGTGTCGGGAGGTCAGGCCGGCTGAGCGACCAGCTCGGCGTCGATCTCCAGCGTCACCTCGTCGCCGACCGCGACGCCGCCGGCTTCGATGGCGAGATTCCATTTGAGGCCCCAGTCCTTGCGGTTGACGCGGCCGCGCGCGCTGACGCCGCGGCGCGCGTTGCCCCAGGGGTCCTGGATGGGGGCCTCCAGCGGCTCGACCTGCAGCGTGACGGGCCGGGTGACGCCCCGGATGGTCAGGTCGCCCGTGACCCGGATGTCGCCCGACAGGCCGTCCGGCGCCTCGACGCGCGTCGAGTGGAACGTGACCGCGGGGTGACGCTCGACGTCGAAGAAGTCGGCGCTCCGCAGGTGCTCGTCGCGCTTGGGCTCGCGGCTGTCGATGCCGCGCACGTCGATGCTGACGTCGACGCGCGAACGGGACGGCTCGCGCTCGTCGATGACGGCGGTGCCGGAGACCGGGCCCAGCTGGCCGCGGACGTGCGACACCATCAGGTGGCGGACGCGAAAGCCGGCGGTGGCGTGGGACGTGTCGACGGTCCAGGCGCGGGCTTCAGCGGCGGCCGGGGCGGTCGCGCCGGCCGTGGCCGCCGGGAGGGAGGACTCGAACGAGGTGGCGGTGCTCATGGGGAAGCTCCTTTCGCCTCTCAAGGTGCGCGCCGCCGCCACATTCCACAAATGGATGATTCGTATGATCTATATTCACGCCGTGAATGCCGCCGGCCTCAACTTGAACCTGTTGCCCGTGCTGGACGCGCTCTTGGCCGAACGCAGCGTCAGCCGCGCCGGCGCCCGCCTGGGACTGTCACAGCCTGCGGTCAGCAACGCGCTGGCGCAGCTGCGGGCGCTGCTCGGCGACCCGCTGCTGGTCCGCCGCGCGAACGGCATGGTGCCGACCGAGCGGGCGCTGGCCCTGGCGCAGCCGGTACGCGCGGCCATGCTGGCCGTCGAGCAGAGCCTGGCGCCCGCCCCCGCCTTCGATCCGGCCGCCGCCCGCCGCCAGTTCGTGATCGTCGCCAACGACTTCGTCGCCTTCGCGCTGCTCCCCCGGCTGCTGGCCCGCCTGCAACGCCAGGCGCCCGGGGTGCGGCTGCACCTGCGCGCCTTTCAGGAGCACGTCATCCCGCCCGACCTCGAACGCGGCGAGGCCGATCTGCTCTTCAGTTTCAGCCAGACCCTGCCGCCCGCTCACCAGGCCGCCGATCTGTTCCAAGACCGGCTGGTGTTCGTGGCGCGCCAGGGCCACCCGCAGGTGCGCGGCCGCATCACGCTGGCGGCCTACACCAAGCTGGCGCACGTGATCGTCTCGCACCAGCCGAACGCGCGCGGGGTGGTCGACGACGCGCTGGCCGCGCAGGGACGCAGCCGCCAGGTGGCGCTGCGGCTGTCGCACTTCTTGCTGGTGCCGCACGTCCTGGCGGCGACCGATTACGTCGCCGCGCTGAGCGAGCTGGTGGCGCGCCCCCTGGCCCGCTCGCTGCGCCTGCAGATCCAGAAGTTGCCGCTGGCCGTCCCGCCCGGGACGGTGCGGATGGTGTGGCACGAACGGACCAGCCGCTCGCCCGCCCACGTCTGGCTGCGATCGATGGTGCAGGAGATCGGTCAGGACGTGCGGTGAGCGCGCTCGCGGGCCAGGAGCGCCCGCTTGCGGTCGATCCCCCAGCGGTAACCGGACAGGCCGCCGTCGCCGCGGACCACACGGTGGCAGGGAATGGCCACCGCCAGGTGGTTGGTGGCGCAGGCACGCGCCACGGCGCGCGCGGCCGACGGCGCCCCCACCGCCGCCGCCAGCTCGGCGTACGACACCGTCCGGCCGGGCGGGATGCGCGCCAGCGCCTCCCAGACGCGCAGCTGAAACGCGGTCCCCTGGAGGTCCAGCGGCAACGGTGCGGGCCGGGTCGGATCTTCGACCAGGCGCAAGACGGCGGCCACCAGGTCCGCCATCTCGGCGCCGCCGGGCGTCCGGGACGCGCGCGGAAAACGGCGCGCCAGCTCGGCGATCAGCTGGGCCGGATCGTCGCCCAGCAGGATCGCGCAGACGCCGCGCGCGGTGGCCGCCACCAGGACCCGGCCCAAAGACGAGCCTTCGACGACATATCCAATCGCGGCGCCCGCCCCTCCCGCCCGGTAGGTGGACGGGGGCATCCCCAGCCAGCGGCCGGCGTCGCGATGGGCGGCGGCCGCCGAACCGTAGCCGGCGTCGTAGACCGCGTCGGTGACCGAGCCGCTGGACCGGAGCGCGCGCCGAAGCCGTTCCGCCCGTCGAGCCGAGGCGTAGGCGTTCGGAGTCAGACCGGTCACCGCCTTGAACCGGCGCTGCAAATAGAACCGGCTCAGGCCGACGGCGCCGGCCAGCGCCGCCAGCGACGGGGGCTGCTCGGCTTCGTCGATCAGCCGGCAGACTCGCGAAACCATCGCGGTGTCGGGATCGGCCGCTCGTGGCTCGGCGGGCCGGCAACGCTGGCAGGCCCGGAACCCGGCCCGCTCGGCCGCGTCGGGGCTGGCGTGGAAAAGGACGTTTTCCGGGCGCGGCCGGCGCGCGCCGCACGACGGCCGGCAATACACGCCGGTCGTCCGGACGGCGTAGACAAAGCGGCCGTCCGCGCTCCGATCGCGGCGAAGCACGGCTTCCCATCGCGGATCGAGGCCGGTGGACGGGCGGGCGGCGGGCTCGTTTCGACGTTGGAGGCTCACGACCGTCAACCTATCCGCCCGGCGCGCGCCGCGCACCTCGCGTCTTGCGCCCGAACTCGGCCAAGGCTGGTCAACCGCGCCCTTCTCGACTAATGTTCCCGCCTTGCCTTGGCTCTGGGCGCCGCGGGCGCCTCGGCTCGAGGGGTCGACGAGGTGGGCGCGCGATGAATAAAGTCCTAGTTTTCACGGCCACTTATAACGAGGCCGACAACATCCGGGCGCTGGTCGAAGCGGTGCTGTCCAGCTTGCCACAGAGCGACCTCCTGGTGGTCGACGACAACTCTCCGGACGGGACGGGAACTCTGCTCGACCAGCTGCGGGCCACCACCCCGCGCCTGCACGTCCTTCACCGGCCGCGAAAGAACGGGCTGGGCACGGCCCACAAGATCGCGATCAAGTACGCGCTGGCGCACGGCTACGACGCGCTGATCACGATGGACGCCGACTTCTCCCACGACCCCAGCTACCTGCCGCGCATGCTCGCCGAGCTGGAAAACGCGGAGTTCGTGACCGGGTCGCGCTACATCCCGGGCGGCAGCTGCGAATACCCGTTCTCGCGAATCCTGCTGAGCCGGGTCGCGAACGGGCTCACCCATTCGATGCTGGGGATCCCGGTCCACGAGACGACCACGGCGTATCGCGGGTTCCGGCGCGCACTGCTGGAACGGATGAACGTCGACGCGATTCGTTCGGAAGGCTACTCGTACTTCGTCGAGTCGATCTACCAGGTCAAGCTGCTCTCCCAGGCCGGCACTCCGCCCGTTCGGATGGCCGAGTTCCCCATCCGCTTCGTCGATCGCCGCGCCGGGGCCTCGAAGATCTCGAAGAAAGAGATCTGGAAGGGCTTCTCGACTCTGTTCCGCCTGGCGGCACAGCGGGCCCGGGACGCGTTCTCGGGCGGCGTCGGGGCGCCCCTGCCGCCACCGGCGGCCGGTGAGCCCGCCCTGCGATGCGCGACGTGCGGGTCCGAATACTTCACCGACCTGTCCGGCGGCAACGCCAGCGGCGCGAAGCCCGTCCAGTGCCTGGGATGCGGCGCGACGGCCGACGCCGCCAGCGCGATCGCGGCGCCGGGGTCCCACTCGGCCCGCTCGACGCTGTCGGCCTCCACCTCGTAACCGGGAGGCCGCAAGTGTCTGCTGCGCAGCTCGAGCCGCAATCGCCGGTCCCGGGAGACCAGCTGGCCCCCTGGCTGGACACCGTCGCGTCCACGTACGCCGGCACCAAATCGTACGGCATCCACCGCGGCATGCCGTCGGGGATCGGCGTCACCGTGCCGGTTCCCACCCCGGAAGAGCTCGACGCACTCTACGCGCGTCATTACGACTACGGCGTTCACGCCCTCATCGAGAGAGAAAAGCGCTGGCGCAGCGGCAAGCTCATCGACCTGGCCCTCGGGCCGTCGAGGCCCCCTCCCATCCGCAGCGCGCTGGACGTGGGGTGCATGTACGGCTACCTGCTGGACGAGCTGCGGCGCCGCGGCGTTGCCACCGTCCAGGGAATCGAGCTCGCCCACGAACCGGCCGCGCAGGCCCGCGCCCACGGAATCGCCGTGCACGAAGGGACTCTGGAGCAGTTCGCGGCGGCGGCCGGCGACCTGGCGTTCGACGCGGTCTTCGCGCAGCACGTCCTCGAGCACGTGCGCGACCCAGCGGCCTTCATCCGCGCCGCGTTTCGCCTGCTGGTTCCCGGCGGCAAGCTGGTGCTGGCCGTCCCGCACCTGGGCTCGCGCGCGCAGCGCCTGTTTCCCCGCTCGTGGGGCTGGTACCAGGTCCCGGTTCACCTGTTCCATTTCTCCCAGCCGGCGCTGCGGCGCCTGGCGCAGGACGCCGGGTTCCTGATCGATCGCGTCAGCGCCCGCGGCGGCGATTCGCTGTTCGTGCTGATGACGCTGCGGCACGCCCTTATGTCCGGGCCGGCCGCGCCGCAGCCGCTCTCCGGCCCGGCGCGCGCCGCCGTTCGGGCCGCCAGCCTGCTTCTGCGCCCCTATCTGTACGCGGGCGACGACGAGCTGGTGCTGGTCGCCACCAAACCGGGCCAGCTATCGCAGCAACAGGGCCTGGCCGGTCGGTAGGTAGATCGCCTCCTGCCCCTGGGCGCGCTTGGCCCCGGGGCAGGTGATGATCCCGTAGATGATCGGCGATCTCGTCGGCCAAGCGCAGGAACTCGGCGTCGCTGGTCCAGGGGCGAATCGGGTTGTGCTTGGTGAGCCGGTCGACGGCCAGCTTCGCGAAGCGGCGCGGGCCCGGGAGGAGCGCGGTTTGAACGATTTTCTCGGGAAAGTTCAGGGGCGATCCTTCAGATCAGAGGCGCGGCCGCAGCCACATCCCCAACGGATGGCCGGAAGCATCGCTCAATCGGGTCACCCTCTGTGAGCGCCAATCGACGGGCGGCTGGCCGTTCATGACCCGCTCCGCGGCCGCCAGGACCTCCTCGACGGTGATCCACTGCATGCAGACGTTCTGGCCGTGGCAGGGCGGCTGGTCCGTCTCGTAGATGCAGGGGCTGCAGAAGATCCCTTTGTACAAGACCTGCACGTTGGGACGGTCGACGGCGTAGTGCTCGGGGCTGCCCGGCCCGAACAGCGAGACGGTCGGGCGATTCAACGAGAACGACACGTGCATCGGACCGGTGTCGTTGGTGATGACGCAGGACGCGCCCTCGATGAGCGCGAATAGTTCGGCCAACCCGATGGCACCGGCGAGGTTGGCGGTCCGCGCCTGAACGGCCGCGGGGAGCCCCTGCCAGATCTCCGTCACGTACGGCCGTTCGGAGGGGGCGCCGACCAGCACCGGGTGGTGCCCTCGGTCGACCAGCATCGCCAGCAGCCGCTGGAAGTGGGCCGCCGGCCAGCGCCGCTCGAGCAGCAGGTCGGAAGCGTTCGGGTTCACGATCACGTACCGCTCGGGCAGGCGCTGGCCCGACGCCTCCAGCTGCGCGGCCAAGCAGGCCCGATCTTCGGCGCGAACGCTGATCCGTTCCAGCTCGCTCGAAAACGGCCCCTCCGCGCCGGTCATGGCCAGGAGCTGAAGGTAAATCTGGCGGATCGGCATGTTGACGTTGAAGTAGAGAAGATGCGTGAAGAGGCCGCGCTTGAAACCGGCCGAGTGGCGGTAGAGGCCGAACCGATTCTTGGCCAGGCTGAGCGCGGACAGGCACGAGCTGGCCGCCGAGTAGACCTCCAGGTCGAAGTAGAGGTCGACGCCCTCGCGCGCGAAGCTGACCAGCGCCTCCGCGGTGTCGCGCGCGAATCGCAAGGGGGCGCGGTCGTCCAGGTAGAACGCGCCGTCCAGCGACGACAGCCGCTCGATCAGCAGGCGGTTCGCGCGGGTGGTCAGAAAGTGCAGCTTGGCCTGGGGGAACGCGCGCCGCAGCCCCAGCAGCAGCGGCGTCGCCTGGATGATGCTGCCCAATCCCAGCAGCTTGGTGACGACGATGGTGCGCACCGACGCCGGATCGATCTCGTGCGGGCGCCGCAACACCCGGCCCAGCGAGCGGGCGGCCAGGTTCAGCCCCCAGGCCGAAGGCGTCCCGACGATGCGATCCAGCAAGACCTTGTTCTGAGTGCCCACGCTCTGGATCCCGATCAGCTCTCGAGGGCCGGCAGCGCCGCCAAGAGCTCGTCGCAGGTGACGGTCGAGGCGCCCATCTTGCCGACCACCACGCCGGCGGCGTGATTGGCCAGCTCCATCGCTTGTTCCAGCGGCACGCCGGCCGCCAGCCCGAGGGCCAGCGTGCTGGCCACGGTGTCGCCCGCGCCCGTGACGTCGTACACCCGCTGCGCGACCGTCGAGATGTGGCGCGGGGGCACCTGGTCCCTCACCAGGGTCATGCCGCCGGCGCCGCGGGTGATCAGCACCGCCGCCCCCTCCAGCACCTGCAGCAGGCGGGCCGCCGCCGCCAGCAACAGCTCCTCGGTTTCGGCGGTCATGCCGGCCGCCGCCTCCAGCTCGTGCACGTTGGGCGTCACCACCGTGCAGCCGCGATAGCGGGAAAAATCGGTCCCCTTGGGGTCGACCACCACCGGGCAACTCGAGCGGCGCGCCAGGGCCATCGCCTCGGCGGAGAGGCGCGGCGTCAGGACTCCCTTGTGGTAGTCCGAGAGCACGCAGCCGTCCGCCGCCGCCAGCGCGTCGCGCAGCGCGCCCATCAAGGCCAGCTCTTGCGGCGCGGCCAGCGGCGCGCGCACCTCGCTGTCAATCCGGACAATCTGCTGGCCGCGCGCGATGATCCGGGTCTTCGACGTGGTGGGTCGGGTCGGATCCCGCACGATGAAGGTCGTGTCGATGCCGGCCCGTCCCAGCAGATCGAGCAGGCGCTCGCCCTCGGCGTCCTCGCCCAGCACGCCCACCAGCGCGGGGCGCGCGCCGAGAGCCGCCAGGTTCAACGCCGTGTTGGCCGCGCCGCCCGGCCGTTCGTTGCGTTCGGCCACCTCGACGACCGGCACCGGCGCCTCCGGCGAGATGCGCCGGGTCTCCCCGATCATATAGGCGTCCAGCATCAGATCGCCGATCACGACCATCCGGCGGCCGGCGAAGCCGCGAACCAGCTCGTGCCGCGCGCTCGGGAGTGGCCGCGTCACACCAGGACCTGCTGGGCCGCGTCCCAGGACTGGATGCAGGCGTCGGCCCGGACCGCTCCAGCGTCCGGCCCGCGGTCAGCCCCGAACAACACCGTCCGGCAGCCGGCCGCGCGCCCGGCGGCGATGTCCGAATCCTTGTCGCCGAACAGGATCGACCGGCCGACGTCGATGTCGAGCTCGCGAACCGCCTCGTCGATCATCCCGGTCCTGGGCTTGCGGCACGCGCACTGGTCGGCGGGACCGTGCAAGCAGTAGTAGACGCCGGCCAGCGGAATCCCCTCGGCCGCAAACGCCTGTCGAAAGGCCCGATCGACGGCCTGGAACTCGGACAGCGAGATCAGCCCGCGGGCCACGCCGGATTGGTTGCTCACCACCACCACGCTGAAGCCGCGCCGGATCCCCTCCGACAGCGCCGTCACGGCGCCGGGCAGGATCTCGACTCCGGCCGGATCGCGCAGGTAGCCGAGGTCGCGGATCAAGGTGCCGTCCCGATCGCAGAAGATCGCCCGCCGGGTCGCGCTCATTGCGGAGGCTTCGTGGTCAGCCGATCCAGGACCGCCGTGGTCGACAGCCCCGGCACGATCGGCAGGAAGGCCAGCCGGCCGCCGTAAGATTCGATCAGCTTGGCCTCCGGGATGGGCGCGCCGCCGGGGGGCGCATAGTCGGCGCCCTTGCAGTGGACGTCCGGACGCAGCCGCTCCAGCACCCGCTCGGGGGTCGGCTCGTCGAACACGACGACGTGATCGACGGCGGCCAGCGCGCCCACCAGGCCGACCCGATGCGCGACCGGGAACGTGGGCCGGCTGGCGCCCTTGAGCGCGCGCACGGAGCTGTCCGAGTTCAGCCCCACGAACAGCACGTCGCCTTGCGCGCGCGCCGCCTCGAACGACTGGACGTGACCGGCGTGCAGCAGGTCGAAGCAGCCGTTGGTCCAGACCACGCTCAGCCCGCGCGCCCGATAGTGCTCGCGCAGTTCGGCGGCCTGCTCCAGCGAGAGGTGCTTGGCGTGATGGCGCTCGCCGGGGTCGGCGGCGGCCAGGCCGTCGGCCACCTGCGCGTCGATGGCCTCGCAGAAGAGGTGGCCGATCGTGATGTGGCACTCCTGGATGCGGGCCGTGGTCCGCGAGGGAACCCGCAGGCAGACGTCGCAGAGCGCCGCCAGGGCGCCGCCGTCGTGGCCGGTCATGCCGACCACCACCAATCCGCGCTCGCGCGCGGCGCGGGCGGCAGCCAGCACGTTGGGCGACTTGCCGCTGGTGCTGATGGCGACCAGCAAGTCGCCCGGCGCGCCCAGCGCGGTCACCTGGCGCGAGAACACGTGCTCGAACCCATAGTCGTTGCCGATCGCGGTCAGGATCGACGTGTCGACGGTCAAGGCGATGGCCGGCAGCGGCGCGCGCTCGCGGACGTAGCGGCCCACCAGCTCGGCGGCGATGTGCTGCGCGTCCGCGGCGCTGCCGCCGTTGCCGCACAGCAGGATCTTCCGGCCGGCCAGGATCGTGTCGCGCACCAGCGCGGCGGCGGAGACCAGCTCGGCCCTGCGCTCGGAAAGCAGGCGTTCGCGCGTGCGCACGCCCTCGTTCAACGAGAGGGCGACCAGCGTCTCCAACGCTGCGGCGTCCCGCGTCTTGCCGTCCATAAGTGAGCGCGGAAACATACCACACGTCCCGTAGATCCGCCCGGGCAGCGGCCGGCGCCGCGGCAGGTCCCAGGAACCCTTCCGGGGTTCCTGGGTGGACGTCAACGGCGCGCGGCCAGATCGATGACCCGGTAATCGCCCTCCTGGAACAGGATTTTCCGGGTCTTTTCGAGGGCGGTCAGATTGTCGAACGCGTCCAGGTAGTAACGGGCTTGGGACTTGTACATGCCGCCGCGCTCGCCGGGCCGGATCGTCTCGGCCAGCCGCCCGCGCCACAGCCCGTAATTGTATTCGGGGGACGAGCCGATCTCGAAGGCCAGGTACCGGATCCCAAACCTCATCCAATAGCTCGCGAACCGTTCGGGCCCCTGGAAGTACGGCACGTGGGGCGGCGGGCTGACCGCGCCGGGCTGGTCGTAGTTGACGATGTCGTTGCGCCGGAAGTCGAGCAGGTAGGGGTAGTCGACCAGCACCATCATCCGGGCGCGCGGCGGCACCGCCCCCTGGAGGCGGGTATAGAGCTTCTCCATCTCGTCCGGCGGGCGCTTCCGGTCGGGAACCCTGCTCATCCGCAGGGCCTCGGCGCCGTTGATCCAGGCGGTGTAGATCTTCTGCAGATCCTCGCGGTTGGTGACCACGTGCAGCGCGATCCCGCACACCACCAGCACCGCCGGGATCCAGACGCGCGGCGCGGCCGGTCCACGCGTGGACGTCACCCGCAGGGTCACCGCACAGGCGAAGGCGACCTCGAACGCGTAGTAGTAACGCTCGACGCTGTCGTAGTAGACGCTGGCGCGCAGCGAGTGCACCAGCATCGCGAACCCGAGCAGCGCGCCGATCAGCTGCGCGCGCGCGGCGACGGTCCGGCGGATGGCCGGAAGCAAGCAGCCGGCGATCACGAACAGCGGAATGCTGCGCACCGGCTCGAAGTAAAAATCGTTGATCAGGAACCAGCGGTCCTCTTCCCAGCCGCTGACGCTGCCAAGCAGGCCCCAGTTGGGGTTCGAGTTGCCCGTCACGACCGGATACAGGAACGTCCGCGCGTTCACGAACGACGTGATCATCCAGGGGAGCAAGGCCACGAAGGTGGCCAGCGCGATCCGCCCGGTCTCCTCGACCACCCGGCGGCGGGTCGCGCGCGGCTCGGCCAGGTACCGGAGGATGCAGGCGGCCGCCACGGTCAGCGCAGCCGCGGGCAAGTAGGACTGGCGTAGCGTGCAGATGGCGGACGCGACCAACGCGACCAAGATCGGGTGCCCCCACCCGCTCGCGTCCGACGACGTCCGCCGGTCGAACAGGCAGAACAGCGCCAGCAGCAGCAGGACGCCGGAGATTTCGCTGCCGATGTTGTGGCCAGGGTCGGCGCTGGTGATGAACAGGACCGCCGCCAGCAAGCCGGCCGCGCGCCGCCGCGGAACGGCGCCATAGCCCAGCAACAGCGCCACCGACAACAGCGAGCAGATCCCGGTGTCGAGGAGGTGCAGCCGCCAGTCGGGGGCGCCCGCCAAGACCGCGGCGTCGAGCACGACCTGGCCGCCCATGCTGGCCAGGCGCCGCGACGAGAACGGCTCGTAGAGCGACCCGGTCTGGATCAGCTTCTCGGCGAATTGCCGATAGGCCATGTTGTCGTCCCAGGCGTTGAAGTTGGTGTTCGACACCGCCTCGGCGTAGTGAAGCAGCGCCAGCGCCACGACCGCCGCCGCCGCCAGCATGAACGTCGAGGTCGGCCAGCGCCGCTTGGCGGCGTCGGACGGCGCCGGCGGCGGATCGGCGATGGCCAGCGACACCAATCCCAGCAGCAGCACGATCCAGACGGTGACCTTCGAGACGCCGTGAACCACGGCCAGCGTGCCGCCCACCCAGAGGAAGAACGCGGCCCCGACGGCGCCGTCGAGGCCCCAGGCCGGGCGCATCCGCGGGCGCGCCCAGACGCGCAGTCCGGCCCCCCACCCGACGAAGGCGCCGATCACCACCAGCCCCCACAGTGCGCTGGCCCAGGCCTCGCTGACGCGGAACCTCAGGATGGGAACCGCGATCGCCACCAACAAGAGCAGCAGGGCGGACAGCCTCCGGGGCGTCGGGCGGAGCTGATCGCGCAGGGGAGCCGGCCCGAGCGCCGCGAACTTCAGGTTCATCCCGCGTCGACCTGAGCGCGGGCGCCGCGGGTGGGGCCGCCTTCGATCCGGCTCGCGCGGGCGGCCGGCGCGGGCGTGGGAGTGTCACGCAGCGGCCGCGGCGCCCCGCCCGACGGCGGCACG
>JAICYS010000368.1 GCA_025934105.1 Myxococcota bacterium
CCGCGTGGACGTTGGTCGCCGCCGTCAGCAGGGCGTCTTCGGCCAGCTCCTGCGCCACCGCCAGCGCGTCGGGGTTGTCGCGGTTGTGCTCGTACCAGTCGGTCCCCTTGCTGTAGAGACGGCCCAGGGCTTCGCGCTCTTTGGCGGCGGCCACCAGGTTGCGGTCCTTCTCGAACGCGTGGACGATTCGGTCCTGCACCTTCGGTGCGTCCGAGTAGTACGGCCACTTCTGCAGCAGCGTCTTGTAGACGGCGATGGCGTCCTGGTACTTGGTCTGGTCGAAGTAGATGTCGCCCAGGCGCTGGAACACCTCGCGCACGTGCTTCTCGTTCTCGCGCCCCTTGTAGAAGTCCAGCGCCCGCTGCAGGCCGGTGATCGGGTCGGGCAGCGTGTCGCCGTCCCAGTCGGGCTCGGCGAAGCTGACGCCCAGGTACTGGACGGCCTCGGGGCGCAGGTCCGAGCCGACCTTCTTGCCCTCGTCGGTCCGCCGGTCGGCGTACCTCACCAGGTTGTCGAACTCGCGCACCGCCTCCGGGAAGCGGTTGTCGCGGTAGTACGACCAGGCCAGCTTGTAGAGCGCGCGGTCGTAGTAGGGCGAGTCGCCGAAGGTCAGCACCTTCCGGAACGCCGCGATGGCCAGCTTCAGCTCGGCCGGGTTGTCGAAGTGGAACTCGCCGACGCGGGTCCACGCCTCCGGGATGAACTTCGAGCCCTTGCGGACCGGAACGCAGCCCTTGTAGGGCTCGTCATCACCGGCGGCCTTGCTGCTCGCGGCCGTTTTGGCGGGCGGAGGAGGCGCCGCCGGCGTGTCCAGCGGCTTGTACTCGTTCGAACAGACCAGCGCCAGCAACGCCTGCTTGGCCTGCGCGTCCTGGCCCATTTCCCCCAGGCAAAAGCCCAGCAGATAATAGGTGGCGTCCAGGAACCGGTAGTTCGGGAACTCGGTCAACAGGCGCCGGTAGAGGTTGATGGTCGGCGTATAGTCGACCTGCGGCGGCGGCGTGGTGGGCGGGTTGGGGCCGTCGATCGCCTTCTTGTAGGCCTCATCGGCGTCCAGGTAATCCTCGGCCGACTTCTCGTAGTAGAGCTCGGCCAGCCGGAACATCGCGTCCGGCGTCCAGCGCTTGTCGTTCGGGTACTTGAGCAGGAACGCCTCGAACATGGCGATGGCGTCCCGCCGCCGATCGCGCGCCTCACGGTCGTTGAGATCGATCTGCGCGTCGTACTTGGCCGCGATGTCCTTGGCCCGGCGCTGGTAGGCCTGCTTGAGGATGTTGCGGGCCGTCCCGCGGTACTCCGTCACCATGTCGGAGAAGTGCTGGACGTCCTTGGCCATGTCCTCGAGCAGCCGCGGATCGACGTTCAGCCGTGCGTCGACCGATCCAACGGTCGCCGCGCGGGCCGCCCGCGTTCCGGACACCCCGCCACCCAGCAGCGTGGCGCCCAGGACCGCAGCAACCAGGCCCCGTCCTCTGGAAATCACTTGTCCTCCTGGAGCACCCGGCGAAAGTCGTCGTCCAGGGCCTTCAGCTCCTGGTTGCGCAGGTTGGTCAGCTTGGTCACCGCCTGCGTCTTCTGGTCCTTGAGGCCCCACGACACGTCGATGATCCCGACGTCGGACCGCACCACCAGGTCGTAGAACTTGTCGGCGACCTTGGTGAACATCGCCTGCGCCAGGCCGCCGCCCAGCGTCTTCGACTGGTCGAGCACCCCGTTCAGCTTGTCGCCGGCGCGCGCCAGCTCTTCTTTTTCGCTAGCCAGGTACTTGGCCACGGTCGCGAGCCGGGTGGTCACCTGTCCGTCGACCTTCTGGTCGAACGTCCCCAGCTGCGTCTGGATGGCGTCGCAGCGGGAGAGCACGTCGTTGAAGCGCGCCACCTGGGCCTGGTCGGACGCCCCCAGCCGGTTGGCGGCCTGCCGTTCGATGGTCAGTTCCTGCTCCAGGACCGCGGACAGCTTCTCGGCCGCCTCGCGTTCGGCCTCACCCGTCGAGCCGGCGGCGCTGGCGTCGCGGCTGGCGTCGGCGATCGCCTCGCGCAGCCGGGCGTGCAGGTTGCGCAGCGAATAGATCTCGACGCGCATGTCGTGCACCGGCTGCTCGATGTCCTCGGGCCGGATCTTCTGTTCGGAGCGCGAGACGCGGTAGTACTGCTCGACGGCGACCAGCTGGGCTTCCAGGGCCTGGATCTGGACGTTGGCCTCCGAGACCTGTCGATCGAGGTCGGCGAACCGACCCTTCATCGTCTGCTCGTGCTGACGGATCCCCTCATCGGTGGTCGGCAGGGTGCTGACCTGGCGGGCGTAGCCGTCGCGCACGACCTCCAGCCGGTCCAGCTTCCGGCGCTCGTCGGTGGTCAGCACCGGGTCCAGAATCGAGCGGAGCTTGCTGACGAACTTCTCGCGCGTGCCGACCACCAGGTTCATCGCCTCGACGGATTTGGTGCGGGCGGCGGCCAGGTCGGGGAAGATGCCCACACGGCCGGTCCCCTCGACGGCCTTTTGGATCCGCTCGACCAGCTTCTGGCTGTCGGAGATGTCCCGCTGCATCTCGCCGACGTCGCTGGCCAGCGACATCATGCGGGCCACGTCCGGCTCGGCCTTGACCCACGTGGCGGCGGTCTCCGGGACGAACACGCCGATGTCGAACTTGTCCAGGCTCTTGCCGACCAGCGAGTCGAAATACGCCGGGTCGGTCTGCGATTTGACGATCACCTGCTGGAGCTGGCGGTGGATCGGCTCGAACTCGTCGCGGACCTTGCTGAACTCGTCGCTGGCCAGATAGAAGTTGTTCATGCGCAGCTCGAGGTTCCCCTCGAGCAGGCGGAGATCGGGCGCGTCGGACGTGTCGGGATCGTAGAGCAGCAGCAGGTTGACGGACCGGTAGGCGCGCTGCCAGTCCTTGGCCTTGATGTACGTCCAAGCCTGCTCGCGCAGCGCCTCGGACCAGTACTTGGACTGGCGGGGGACGGCCAGGTAGACCTCGATGGCCTTGTCGAACTGCGAGCGTTCGTAATAGATGCGCGCGATGGCGAGCCGGGCCAGGTCCTGAATGTCCTTGGCCGCCTCGTCGGTCGGCTGCATCTTCAGGATGTCGTCGTAACCGGTGGCCGCCCCGGCCAGGTCGCCCTTCTTGACCTTGATGGTCGCCAGGAAGTAGCGGGATTGGAAGTAGTAGGGGTTGTTCTGCGGGATGGACGCGAACGCCTGTTCGGCTTGGTCCAGCTTGCCGCGGAAGTAGTAGTACTTGGCCCGGACGTACGGGATCGTCGGCTCGATCGCGGCGGCCGGCAGGTTCTGCAACCGGTTCAAGTAGCTGTCGACGTTGTCGTAGTCGCCGGTGCGCAGCGCGACTTCGACCAGCCGCTGCAGCGCCTGTTGCTCGGCCTTCGAGCCGTTCTTCTTGGCGACGGCCTCGACCAGGTAGTGGCGCGCGGAATAGTAGTCGTGGGCCTGGAACAGCGCCTCGCCCAGCAGGTAGGTGGCGTCGTCGTAGGCGCGCGTGTTCGGGTACTTCTCGACCACGTCCAGCGCGATCGTCGCCGCCTCGTCGTAGTTCTTGACGCTCAGCTGCACCTGCGCGTCCAGGACGCGCCGGTCGGCAGCGTCCGGCGCGGGCGCCGGAGCCTCCTTGAACTCCAGCGACATCAGGTGGACGCGCTGATCGAGGTCGATCAGCCGGCGGACGGCGTCGTCGACCTCGTCCGCCCGCGCAACGCGGCCCGTCCAGACGAGCGCGCCGAGCGCGAACGCCGCGGCGAGGCCCCTTTTAAACCCGATCGGCCAAATCGAACGGGTATGAATGTGTGTTGGAGCCTGCCGCTGTTTCATCGATCACGCGTGTGTTACTTCTTCGCCGGCGTTGCAGCCGCCGTCGCTCCACCTTCACCCGCCGCGATCACGTTCACGCGAAAATCGACGGCTGGCTTATCCGAAAGCTGCGTCGTGATATTGCCCTTTTCGTAGCCGACCACGGTGATGTTGGTCGTCTTCGAGTC
>JAICYS010000197.1 GCA_025934105.1 Myxococcota bacterium
CCGGTGACCGGCCTCGGCCGTGTGGCCGAGCATGACCTCGGTGTCGACGCGGTTCTTGGGACAGCCGAGCGAAACGAAATGGACGTTCATGCAGCGAAAGTCGGCAAAGCTAGCACAAACCCGGCCGCCCGGCGCCGCTCACGGAAAATACAGCACCTCGCCGGCGCCGTACTTGGCGATCAGTCCGTGGATGTGACGCTTGACGACGTCGAGCCGCCCCATCAACGCCGAGATCTCGGCCGGCGTCAGGATCTCGTGCCCGGCCGCCCCCGCGGACGCGAAGGCGCGCCGCAGCGTGCTCTCCGTGATCCGGTTCAGCGCCTCGACCAACGAGCGCGAAAAACGCTGGGTGCGAAAGAAGACGTCGCGGTTCTTGGGCGGCCCGGTGGGGTCGAGGAAGAACGACATCGTATTGTCCATGTAGAAAAGCTGGGCGCCGTCCGGCGACATCTTCATGTTGCCGCCCGAGAAGCGGTCGGGATTGGCGGTCAGAAAGTCGAACACGAACAGATCGGAGACCTGCCGCGCCATCGAGAGCTGGTCCGGTGGGATCGCCCCGCCGGCGGTCAGCCAGGCGGTGGTCGTCCGCTGCCCCTCCGGGGTGTCGAACCCGGAGTCTTTGATGATCGGGATCCAGTACGACGCCGTCCCCAGCGATTTGCCGTCGGCGCCGAAGATGGTCTCGGCCTGGATGCGCGGCAGGAACTCGACGCTCTCCGGGTGCAGATGCGTGAACAGCTCTTCGCGGGACACGGCGCGGGGCGCCGCCGGCGGGACCGCGTTCAATCCCAGGAGACGGTTCAGGCGGTAAGCCGCTACCTCCTTGCGGGGGACGGTCTGGCTGTTGGTCTGCTGCGGCTTCCAGGCGGCGCGCGAACCGTCCGCGAAGTCGATGCGGAAGGAAATCGACGAGCCCCCGTGATTCAGCTTGAACCGCTTGATGGGTTCCGTCCGCACGCGCTCCAGCAGGAGCTCGTCGGACATCCCCAGGAACGTGCCGGAGGACTCCAGCGCCACGCGCAGGTCGCCCAGCTCGGACAGGTCGTCGCGGGCGGCCAGCCCTTCGTCCGGCCCCACGCCGTGCGGCGCGGCCGCGTGCCGCAGCTTGAGGACCGCGAACGTCGCGCCGGTGACCCCGCCGGCCAGCAGCGCCGCTGCGATGGCCAGCTCGGCGGCGACGTACCCCGCAAGGCGCATCGGCGCGGGATTCTATAGTACGTTACGGGGCCATGTCTCCGGCCGCGACCTACGTCTGCTCCATGTGCCGTAAACCGATCCCGGTCGGCGCCAAGCTGATCAAATGCTCCGTCAGCACCTGCAACTCCGGGCGCGTGAAGTTGGTCTTCTGCTCGGCGAGCTGCTGGGACAGCCACCTGCCGAACGCCCGCCATCGCAGCGCCTACTTCACCGAGGAGAAAGCCGGCCGCCCCGAAGAGTGACCCGGCCGCCGCCCGGATCTCCGAGCGCGGTCAGCCGCCGGCGGCTGCGGCGATGGCCCGCTCGAGCGCGCGTTGCGAGGTGTACCCGACGAAGCTGCTGCGGATGCGGCCGTCGCGGCCGATCACGACCAGCGTCGGCAAGGCCTCGACCTTGTAGAGCTCGCCGACGGAGCCGTCGTCGGCGACCACCGGGTAGGGGATGTGGTGGGCGGCCAGGAAGGCGCGAATCTCCTCGGCGGTGGCGCCGCCGCCGTCGGAGTTGATCCCGACGAACGCCACGCCGCGCGGCGCCCAGCTGGCGTGAACGGCGTCCATGACCGGCAGCATCGCGACGCAAGGCGAGCACCAGGTGGCCCAGAAATCGAGCACCACCACCTTCCCCCGAAGAGCGTCCAGACGCACTGATTCGCGGGGACCGTCGATGCGCGCCAGCGCGAAGGCAGGCGCTTCCGCCCCGTGCTGGATGGGGCGAAGCGCGTCGAAGTGGCGCGCCGACCAGACCACGTTGGCGACCATGGCCGCCCCGGCCAACAGCAGGACGGCGCCACCCGTCCGCCGCGACCGCCGGTCGGGCGTCGGCGGCGCCACGGCCGGCGCCTCGCTGCCGGTCGGGCGGCTGCGCGCCTGGCGGACCGCCGGGACCAGCACGACCGCGGCGGCGCAGGCGCCGACGATCTGAACCACCCGCTCGGGCACGATCTGCATCCCGGCGACGGCGTCGATCAGCCGCGCCAGCGCGTGGACCGCGAAATACGGGACGTAGCAGGCGGCGCCCAGGTCCAGGTCCCGCCCGGAGTCGCGGCGCCGTCCCGCGGTGGCGGTCACGATCACCGCCGCGGGCAGCACGACCCAGGCCCCCTGCCGGACCTCGTCGACCGCCAGCGCGGCCACCCGCACCAGAGCGCCCGAAACCGGCCCGACCACCATCAGCACCGCGCGCAGCAGCTCGGGGAGCCGGATGGTGACCACGCCGAGCAGCACCAGCAGGATCGCGTCGCGCAAGCCGCCGCCGGTGGCGTCGATGCGCGCCAGCGCCGCGCGCGGCGCGGTCAGGACTTGCCCGACGCGCGCCGGAAACCCGCGCCAGGTCGAGGGCCGGGTGTCGCTCATCGCGCGTTGCGCTCGTAGAGGATGGCCAGCCCTTCCAGCGTCAGCATGTCGTCACACTCTTGGATCGTGCGGCTCTCCCGCGCCACCAGCGGCGCCAGGCCGCCGGTCCCGACCACGCGCGGCGCAAAGTCGATCTCGGCGCGGATCCGATCGACGAGGGCGTCCACCAGCCCGGCGTAGCCGAAGACCAGGCCGGCCTGCATGCTGGCGACCGTGTTGCGGCCGATGGCCGAAGCGGGCCGCGCGATCTCGACCCGGGGCAGCTTGGCGGTCGCCGAATAGAGCGCGTCGGCGGAGACCGCCAGCCCGGGCGCGATCACGCCGCCGGCGTACTCGCCCCGGTTCGTGACCACGTCGAACGTGGTGGCAGTGCCGAAGTCGACCACGATGGCGCCTTGCGGCCAGCGCGCGTAAGCCGCCACCGCGTTCACGATCCGGTCGGCGCCGACCTCGCGCGGGTTTTCATACAGCACCGGGACGCCCGTCTTGATGCCGGGCCCGACGATCAGCGGCTCGACCTTCAGGTGCTTGCGGCACAGGTGCTCGAGCGGCGCCAGCGCCGGCGGCACCACCGACGAGATGGCCACCGCTTTCACCGCGTCCAGATCCAGTCCGGCCCGCCGGAACAGCTCGGCCAGCAGCGCCGCG
This sequence comes from Myxococcota bacterium, assembly GCA_025934105.1. Lineage (GTDB taxonomy): Bacteria > Myxococcota_A > Polyangia > Fen-1088 > Fen-1088 > JADGRB01. The sequence continues at coordinate 3,198 of JAICYS010000197.1, forward strand.
TATTCGTCGGAGGTCCGGCCGGCGCGCGTCTCCAGCCGCCAGTCGGCGCGCCGCTCGCGCTTCCGGCCACGCTCGACGTGATACAGGCCCAGGGAGACGTTGGTGTTCCCGACGTCGACGGCCAGCAGCAGCTCGGCGTCGCTCGACATGGTTCTAAGGTAACATGCCGCTTCAGGCCGCCCCAGGTCCGGATGCGCGGGCGTTAGCTGGCGATCCTGGCCGGCCTGGCGGCGTTCGCGCTGTCGCTGTTCGCCGCCTTCTGGCTGATCGACGCCTCGGCCGCCCACCGCGAGGAAGGGCCGCTCGGCCAGCTCTTCGATTACGACCCGCAGACCATGCAGAACGCGCTCGTTGATCCGGTCGCGGAAGAAGAGATCGGCCACGCGCGGCGTGTAGCGCGTCGCCGCCAGCTGCACCACGATCGAGACGACCGTGATGGCGGCGGCCGACGAACGGGCGTCGCGCGGCGTGCGCAAGGCGCGAGCCAAGCTGGCCTCGGACTATCTGTCGGCCGGCGAGACGGCGCGCGCCCAGGCGGTCTTCGACGACACGGCCCGGGGAATCGGCCGAGCGGTTGCGCTCGATCCGGGACGAGATGCTGGCGGCCACCACCAAGGAGTTCTGGGAGATCGTCGATCGGGGCGCCAACTTCGACGACCTGCCCGAGCCGCGCAACGAGCGGTTGCGCCAGTTCTTCGCGCGGTTCCCGGCGCTGGCCGACGACCGCCGCCAGACCGGCGGCAGCTGAAGTTCAGCGCGGGTCGGGCGCTGGTCCGGCGCCCAGCGCCGCGACCTCTTCCGGCGCCAGCGCGCGGTTGTAGATGGCGACGTCGTCCAGCGCGCCGATGACTGGAAACGCGGGCTGCAGCTGCGCCGAACGGCCGATGTCTAGCGTCGAGCTGCCCGGCAGGATGTCGGTGGTGACCGGCACGGTGACGGGCGCCGCCGATCCGACGTACAGCTTCAGCGTCCCCGCGGCGTCGTCCAGCACCGCCGCCACGTGGGTCCAGATGTCGGGCGTCAGGCAATTGCAGGACGCCAGCCAGTACTGCTGCGGTCCGTTGACCGCGTATCGAAACGTGTAGGTCAGAAAACCGGGCTCCGTCGTGGTGTAGAGCGCCCAGCCACCGCCCAGCACCTCGGTGCTCAGCAGATTGCCGACGGGTGGACCCAGCTCCGCCGACGCGATCATGACCCAGGCGCTCACCGTGTAGCTGGGCGTGGCCCGCGGAAAGCCCGAGACCGCCACCAGGTCCGAGCCCGAAAAATGAACGTCCGACCCGAAGCGGCCCGGCATCCACGACCATCCCGGGCCCTGCAGAACGCCGTTGTGTCCGTTGCCCGACCCGTCGGTGATAGCCGCGCCCGTAGCCTCGTCCAGCGCCCAGTGCGCGATCAGCCCGTCGGTGAGCGTGTTGTTCCCCAGCGCCGCCACGTCGACGGGCGCGGCGCTGCAGCCGGCCAGCGCCAGCGCCAGCGCGCCCGCCGCCGTCCGCCCGCGCATCAGATTCCCCCCAGCAGCGTCAGCGTGGCCAGCAGCGTCGGGCGGCCGGCGCGCGCGATCTCCTGGCCGAAATATTGGGCGGTCGGGTAGGGCTGCGCCAGCAGGGCGTGGACCTCGGCGCCGATCTCGAACCGACCCCGGCGCAGCGGGACGCGCAGGCCGAGGCCGATGTCGCCGGCGGCGCCCCAGCGCGTGCCGCCCACGCTTTGATAGGGCGCCGTCTCGTGGGCGTCGACCGCCAGCCGCAACGCGCCGGCCCCGGCCGAGATCAGAGGCTGCAGGCGGCGCCCGCGCCGGAACCGGAACAGCATCTCGGCCAGCAGCACCGTCTGCGTCAGGTCGGCGGATCCGTTGGGCGCGCTCACGCGGTCCGCCGTCCCGAGGCCGGCGAAGCCCACCCGGACGCACGCGCGGCGGCCGAAGGCGTGCTCGAGCCGCGCGACCGGCAGGAACGCGTTCCAGGGGCCGCCGGGCGCGGCCGCGGTGCCGCCGCCGGCCTCGATGGCCCAGGTCCAGTCGCGCTCTTCGAGGGGCGCGGTGGCCCAGCGCTCGACGGCCGGCGCCGCGGGAGTCGGCGCCGCCGCCTCGGTGGGCGGCGCGATGGCCAGCTCGAGAAAGCTGGCCCGCAGCAGTTCGACGGCGCGCACCGCCAGGATCTCGGCGACGCGGGCGGGCTCGGCGGCCGGCGCGCTCACCCGGCGCACCACGGTCTTGCCGGTCACCCGGTCGATCACCCACAGCTCCGCAGTGCTGGGATCGGCGCTGGCGACCACGGCCACCAGCGCCGTCGGCGCCTGTCCGCCGGCGTTGGGCGGGGCCAGCCGCTCCAGCGACGCGCGCACGTCGGCGCCCAGCGGCAGCTCGACGACGTCGGCCTGGAAACCGGCCGCGATCAGCTCGCCCCGCAATCGCGCCAGCGCCTCGCCGACCGAGGGAGGGGCGGTCAGGGGACGGACCAGCACGACCCTCGGCATCGGCGCGGCGCCGGCGGCCAGGGCCTTGGCGGCGAGCAGCAACAACGCAATGGCCCCGGTCAGGGCGCGGCGAATCATCGTCCGAGCAGCGCTTGCGCCGCGCCCGCGTAGCTGCCGCGGGGGAAGCGCCGGACGTAACTCTCGGCGACCGGACGGGCCGCTGCCGTGCCGTAGAGCTCGCGCAGCGCGATCATCCGGCGGCCGAGGGCCTCGGCCGCGTAGGCCCCGCCGGGGGCTTCATCCAGGTACCGGTCGTACCAGCGCAGCGCCCGGATCAGCCCGGCGCCGCCGTTTTCGTCCAGGCGTCCCAGGAAAAACGCGGCGTCGGCCGCCCGTGGCGTGCCGCGGAAACGCTGGCGTTGCGCCTCCAGCGCGCGGCGGGCCAGGTCGTCTCGGCGCTGGTAGCGGGCCGCGTCGGCCAGCGCCGCCAGATCCTCCGAGCTGGCCGCGCGCAGCACGCCCGGCAGATCGCGGCTGGCGTCGTCGACGATCCGCGCGAAGTCCCCGGCGGCCAGCGCGGCCGGCCAGGACCCGACCGACGGTGCCAGGGACGGCGCCGCCGGCGATGCGCTTGGCCCGCGCGGCAGCGCGTGCGACGGGCGGACCTCGCGCGCCGCGCGCTCGGGCGGGCGGGCGGTGCGCGCCGACGGCGGGGGCTGTTCCGACGGGGCCGGGGCGGGTGCGTCGTCTTCGTCCATCGGACGCAACAGCACGCGCGATTCGCGCAGCGACACGGTCAGGCGCTGCCCCGCGCGCATGGCGATGGCGCCCGTGGCCAGCGGCCCGTCGACCGAGATCGACCCGCGTTGTAGCCGGACGTCCAGCCGGGCCTGGCTGGCGTTCCAGGCAGCCGTGAAGACGGTGCCGTGAACGTGAATCGCGAACGGACCCGCGTCGATCTGCCACCGGGCGTGGGGTCGCGGCACGACGTCGACCGCCGCCATGCCGTCCGCGATCGCGACGCGGGCGCCCCGGCCGTCCAGCGAGGCCAGGCGCCCCCGGGTGCCCGGACGAAACGCGATCACCGTGCCGTCGCCGAACCGCAGGGACGGCGCGCTGGCGCCCGCCGCCTGGATCGCGCCGTCGCTTCCCAGGGCCGCGCCCTCGACCCGCACGGCCAAGGGGGCCCCGTCGTGCTCGCCGTCGGCCTGGCCCGCCCGGCGCACCAGGCGCGGCGCCAGCAGGGCCAGGGCCAGTCCGGCCGCGACACCGCCGGCGGCCAGGGACCAGGTCCAGCGGCGCCGGCGGGATGCCAGCCGCGCGTGAACGGCGCCCAGGCCGCGCGCGTGCGCGGCCGGCGGCAGGTGGCCCAGCTCTTTTCGGGCAAGCGCCGCCAGCGCGGCTGCCCGCGGTCCGAGCTCGCCGTCGGGTGATTCGTCCCCGGTCACTTCCGTGGTCTCCGCCCGACCTTCACGCCCGGCTTGCGCAACGCCATGTCGGAGTCGACCAGAGCCGACAGGCGCGCGGAAGCATGCCGCAACGAACGCTTCACGGTGGCCAGCGAGATGCCGAGCGCGTCCCCGATCTCCTCCAGCGTCATCCCCTCGACGTGACGGAGGACCAGCACCAGGCGATCGCGGGTCGTCAGCAGGTCCAGCAGGCGGTAGAGGCGTCGCAGCGCATACCGCGTGTCAGCCGTGACGAACAGCAGCTGATCGTCCGGCACCTCGCCGGTCTCGGACAGCGTCAGCCAGCGCCGGGCGCGCCGCCGCCGCAGCTCCCACTTCACGATCCGCAGCGCGAACGAGACGACGAAGCTGCGCAGCGCCTCCGGCTTGCGCAGCGATCGCACGCGGTTGAACAGCCGGTAGAAGATCTCCTGCGTGACGTCCTCGACCTCGGCGTCGGGACCAAGCGCGCGGCTCACGATCCGGTGCACCAGCGGCGCGTAACGGTCCCAGGCGATCTCCGCGGCGCGCGGCTCGCCGGCGATGAGCGCGTGCGCCAGCTCGATGTCGGGCGTCTGGTCGGGCGCACCCGAGGGTGGCGTGAGCAGGCGGAGCCGCGCGTGTCCCGTCGGGTACGTCATCGGGAACTTCACGCATCCTAAACTCCCGAAACCGCGGCGCGAAGCAAGATCGCCCGCGCAAAAACCGGCTCACTGCGCCAAAAACAATAGGTTTTACGGTCAACCCGGAAATAGGTACCCTGTTCCCGTGGTCTCTCGACGCATCATTCACGGGGCTGTCGCCGCGGCGCTTCTTTCCAGCTTGGCCGTCGCGCCTTCGGCGGGCGCCAAGTCGCCGTCCAAGAAGCACCCGGCGGCGCACGGCAAGTCGAAACGTTGGGTGCACCGCAAGGATGCCGCCGCCGCGTCCAGAGGGACGCACGGCTCGCTGAACCACGACGTGACGATCACGCCGTTCCCCGGTGAGGCAGCCGCCACCCGGCGCGCGCTGGCCCAGAACCGCCGCGACCACCTGGACGACGCCGAACGCGCGGCCCGCGCCGCCACCATCGACGATCGCTGGTCGACCGTGCTGTTCGACTTGCGCGACCTGGACTCGCGCGCCGACGCCGAGGGCTGCTTCTGGCGGCTGGTCGCCTACTACCGCCTGGGGCAGATCGAGCGCGCGCGCCAGGTGCGGCAGACGTGCGATCTACCGTCGCGCGATCAAGCCATCCTCGAGGCGGAAGACGCGGAGGCCGTCGCGCTGCAGCCGCCGGTGGCGCTGGCCGAACGCGATCATCGGCCGGCGCCGGTCGCCAACGGCGCGCCCTACGCGGGCGCGGCGCCCACGCGGCTGGACAAGTGAGCTGAGCGGACCGCGCTCAGGTCGCCGCCAGCGTCGGGAAGCCGCGCTCGACGAAGTCGCGGATGGTGTCGAACAGCTTCTGAAGCGGGATCGGCTTGCGCAGGAAGGCGGCCGCGCCGGCCGGACGCTCGCGCGCGACCGCGCTCATCACCACCACCGGGATAGGCGACAGCTTGGGGTCGCTCTTCATGGACGCCAGCACCTGAGATCCGTCGACGAGCGGCATCATCATGTCCAGCACGACCAGGTCCGGCAGCGCCTCCGCCGGCGTGCCGGACAGAAACTCCAGCGCCTGGCGGCCGTGGCTGGCAGGGATCACGTCGTATCCTTCGGCTTCCAGGAGATCCTGCAGGATGTCTCGGATTTCGAGATCGTCCTCGACCAGCAGAACCTTCTTTTGCGCCATGTCCCGCCTCCGCAAGGGTGAGAGATTCACCCTGCGAGATTGCGTGAGTTGGATCAAGACAGATTGCGATGCGTGTGGCGCCATACATGTGTCGCCGTGGCTGATGTCGCGTGGCGGCATGGGATTCGCGTATCCGATGAGCCTCGATCGCGTATGATCTTCGGCCCCGCCGGGGCCGGTCCCGTATCAGGAGACGAAATGCGCAGATTTGCAGTCCTTTTCGCCTTTTTTGTGACGCTGCCGGCCACGGCCGCGCTGGCCCATGCCGAGTCCGTCTACTACGTCTCGCGGCACCCGTTGCCAAAGCGCGTCGGGCGCGGGTTCTGTAACATCGACGTCCCGCACTTCCACGATTACCCGCCCTCGGACCCGCGCCTCTACCGGCAGGTCGACGGCCAGTACTACTTCGTCGGCGATCCCACGCCGTTCGGCTACGAAGGGCCGCGCTATTCGTTCTACGGCCCGCATCCGGTCGCCGACGCGAACGTGACCTTCGGCGGCCCGACCTACTGTTACCTCAAGGGGCCGCACTACCACTGGTACGCGCCGCCGCCGACGGCGCAGTTCGAGATGCGCGGCGGCGCCTACTGGTACGTCGGCGGGTTCGCCCCGACCTTTTATGCGGAAGAGCCGCGGTTCGTGGTGGTCAACGACGTCTACGCGCCGCTGGTCTACGAGCGGCCGATCGTCGACGTCGCGGTCGCGCCGCTCGCGTTCCACGGCGAAATCTTCGTCGGCGGAAACGTCGTCTGGCACGGTGGAGCGCCGCCGCCCGGCTGGCACCCCGAGCCGGCCTGGCACGGCGGCCCGGGGTGGCGTGGTGGTCCGGGTTGGCGCGGGGGCCCGGGCGGCCACGACCTGGTCATGCGCGAGCGCCACGAGGAGTGGCGTCACGAAGAACATCGGGGCTGGGGGCACGACCGAGGCTGGCACGGCGGTCCCCCCGCCGACCGCGGGTGGCGGGGTGGCCCCGGGCCGACCTTTCACGGCGCCGCCGGGCCCGGACCCGGTTTCCACGGGGGTGGGCCGGGACCGGGTTTTCACGGCGGCGGTCCCGGGCCGGGGCCGGCGTTTCATGGCGGCGGTCGCGGGCCGGGGCCGGCGTTTCACGGCGGCGGCCCCGCGCCCCACGCGCAGCCGGGGTTCCACGGCGGCGGCGGCCCCGCTCCACACGGCGGCGGTGGGCCGCGCAACGGGTTTCACCGCTGAGGCTTCGACATGCGTGACGGACACAAGATCGTTCTGGCGTGCCTGGCCGCCGCCGGTTGGCTGGGCTGCCACAAGTCCACCACGCCGGCGGGCGCTGCGCCGGCCGCTCCCTCGGCCGCGCCGGGCGCAGCGTCGGCCGCGCCGGCCGCCCACGTGGACGGAACGCCGCACACCGACGCGGTCGAGAAGGCCTGGAGCAGCGCCGGGCTCGCGCCCGAGGGGTTCGCCCCGCTGCAGCCCGTTCCGTACGGCGCCGCTTACTGCGAAGAGGGGCGCGTCCAGGGGCTGGACACGGTGGTCTGCGAGTACCGCGACCAGGACGCGCTGGCCAAGGGGCAATCCAGCCTGCTCGAGCAGTGGGGGCGCGAGGGGGGCCACACGGGCGTGGCGTATCACCAGAAGTTGACGGTCGTCGGGGTCGTCGACCGCGCCCGCCACGATCCGAACGGAAAAGTCATTCACCAGGTGATCGACACGTTCCGTAAAATCTAGGGGTCATGAGCAGGCGCCCGGGGAACGACGACGAGGTCCGGGCGTTCGAACAGGCGATGCAAGGCGCGCGGCCGCTGCCCGGTGGTCCGCGCCGGGTCGTGGGGCCGTCCACCAACTCGCG
>JAICYS010000113.1 GCA_025934105.1 Myxococcota bacterium
AGCGCCGCGGTGGATAGATCCAGTGCGAAGAGGCCGGTTCGCAACGCCACGAGGATCCGGCCATCCTCGGCGAAGGCGTAGGTGCCCACCCATCCCGGCAGGCCCCAGACCTGGTCATGCCCGCTCACCGGATCGAAGGCGTGGAGCAGGCATGCCTTCATATCCACCCAGTAGAGCTTGCCGTCCGCGGCATTCCATCCGGGCCGCTCGCCAATGAGGGCGCCCGCGCGCAACACGCATTGGATGTCGGACATGGGCTGAGCCCAACCTTCCTGCCTCGCGCGCCTCAGGCTGCAGCGACGCAACGGGTGTGCTTGCGTAAGGCAGGGCAAGAGCTTCGGTTCCGAAGGAACTTCAGCCCAGCTCTCTGCGGCGTTCAACTAGCCGAGCGCAGTCGGAGAAGGCCGCGCGTCGCGCGGCAAGCTCACGGAGAGCTCGTGGAATATTCGGGCGGACGCCACAGAATGGAGGATTGCCACGCCAGGAGCTTCCATTCACTGCCGCGCGCCCGCCAGACTCGCATGTTGCGCAGATGATAGACCTGCTGATCGCCTGCGAGCCGGGCATGGCCGAGCATCATGCCGATGAGGATGATGACGTCTCCATCAACGCGGCGGTCCGTCTCTGTCAGGTCGAAATCGCTCGAGTAGGTCAACTCGTGTGTGCGGACGGCGTTGGTGTAGCTGTGCTTGTTGTAAAGCGTCCCATCGTGATTGATGTAGAGGAACTTCTCATCGAGGATCTGATCCATCACATCCGCGTCGTTCCCGCGGATGGCCACGATACGGTTCTTTTCCAGCTGCCTCACGACATCGAGCCCAGCTTCGTCCGCAACACTGAGGGACATCTCGCTTCCTTCCGTGCGGCCGCGCCCAAACACCCCCCACCAATGAGTTGAACTGGCCAGGCCCCGCGTCGTTCCAGCCATCGCAGGCGCATTTCAGGTGCACGGTGCAGTGAGCGCGGTTACGGCCCTGCACGACGAACTTCGTAGCGCCGGCGCAGCGAGTTCAGCGATGATCGTCTGTTCCTGGTGGTGGTCCGTGGCCCGCACCCACAGAACGAGACCGCCTCTGATGAGCTGCGGGTCAGAGCGCCCGGGTTTGGACGCCCTGGACCGCAGCGGTGGTGGAGGGATCGGCCGTGAGTAGTGGCTGTGGCCGAAAAGCATGGCCTGCTCGGCAGGACATCGAACTCCGCCCGATCGCGCATGCTCATATGGGCCGGTCGCCCCGGAAATGACCTGCCCGGTTGACCAGATCTACCATGTGGACCGCCGCTTGGACGGTCATAGGATGAGGCGTGAAGTTGGCCCTTGGCGAGATGAAGGCCGCCATTTCCCGTGCGACTTCCAACTGCCGCTCCGGCCCCTCGGCGAGCAGCGCAATAATCAGATTCTCCAGGGCGATCACACGAACACGAAGATGCAGCAGTTCGGCATCCGTCAGCGGAGGCGTGTCGGGGGGCGCTTGGCGGACAAGGGGCCCCTCTTGCGCCCCGAAGGGGCCGGCGCCCCCTTCGTTTTCCCACCTGGAAAGCGCCTTGTGGCGTTGCTCGGGCGGGCTCGGCCGATCAGACTGGATATCAGGCATAGGCGGGCCTCCGGACCGGGATCGTTTCGCCAATGGGTTCAGCGGTAGCCGATGCCCATCACATAGTCCCGCAACATGGATTCCTCGTCTTCCCAGTCATCCAGCAGGACCTGCAATACATCGCGCGTATGGAGAACGCTCACGGGACGTGACTCCGTCCAGGGCCCGCTTTTTTTTAGGTTGCCTAGGTTCATGCGCTCACAGACCGAGCCGAACGGTATCATTACCCTCCCAAAACACGAGATCGCAGGCGCGATGACCGCTCCGAGACGGCCCTCGGATGCTGGGCGACGTCGCGCAGATGTCCGTTCGCATCTCGTCGCCGAGATTTAGCGTCCTGGGGCCGCCAACGAGTGTTGGCCGGCCCTGGAAGATTGCGCCCGAGAGCGGGCTGACGTGCTAAGGTGGGCCGATGGACGCCGTCGCAGGCGTGTCGCCGCTTTTTGACCGGGTCGTCTTTAAATGTCGCGGGGCTCCGGAGTGTTCAGGAGATAGGCATGGCTACCCGGCCAGACATCGACCCCGATACCGGCCTGGCCCTTGCTCTTGCTGTGGTCGCCTCCGCGACCGCGCCGCTGGTCTTGCTGGATGGCGGCTTCACCGTGGTGGCGGCGAGCGACTCCTTCTTCAAGGCGTTCCAAATTCATCAGAGCCAAGCCACGGGGCGTTGTCTCTTCGATCTTGGTTCCGGGGAATGGAATGTTCCCCAGCTGCGAGCCCTGCTGAAGGCCACGGCCGCTGGAAGCGTTCAGATCGATGCGTACGAAATGGACCTCAAAGGCGCCCCGCCTAAGCCGAGACGCTTGGTGATCAACGCCCAGAAGCTCGACTACGGCAAGCCGGAACACGTCCGCCTCCTGCTCTCGATCGCCGACGTCACCGATGCGCGGCTCGCGGAGAAGGTGAAGGACGACCTGGTGCGGGAAAAAGCCATCCTGCTTCAGGAGATCCAGCATCGGGTCGCCAACAGCCTCCAGATCATCGCCAGCGTCATCCTCCAGAGCGCCCGCCGCGTGCAGTCTGAGGAGGCGCGGAGCTCCCTGAGGGACGCCCATAGCAGGGTGATGTCAGTCGCCACCCTGCAGCAGCAGCTGGCCGCCTCCCGCTTGGGGGACGTGGACCTCCGGTCCTATTTCAAGGAGCTTTGCGAAAGCATCGGCGCGTCCATGATCCGCGACCGTGATCAATTGGCGCTGGAGGTGAATGCCGACGACAGCGTTGTTCCTGCCGACGTCTCGGTGAGCCTTGGGCTGGTGGTCACGGAACTCGTCATCAACGCGCTGAAGCACGCTTTTCCCGGAAACCGGCCGGGCAAGATCGTGGTGGACTACCATTCGCGAGGCCCGAACTGGACGTTGTCCGTCGCAGACGACGGGGTCGGGATGCCAAAGGATGCGGAGAGCGCAACGCCCGGTCTCGGGACGAGCATCGTCGCAGCCCTCGCCAACCAGTTACAGGCGCGTGTTCAGGTTGCGGAGGCGCACCCCGGAACTACCGTTTCTCTCCTGCACAGTCAGTTGGCCTCAGTGGGCGCCGAGACCGGGACGAACTGAAGGGCCGTCAGGCGGGCCGGCGCGAACGATAAGCCCGCACATCGGGGGCCAGTTCTGCGCCGCCGCACTTGATGTCCAAGGACATAGTGACGTCAGGCGTGGGACGCGGGGATAAATCACGAGACCAGTCTGGCTGGGGTGAACAGTGGCGACTAACGGTGCGCATGATGGAGCCGGCGGCGCCGGAGCTGAATGCCGCGGGGAATGTCGCCCGGCGCCAGTCGCGAAATGGACCGGCTTTCTTGCAGCACTGCTCGCGTCGGAGGACGGCCGCTGGCACAGCGCAAACGGAATGAGGCGCCCGCGGGCCTCATCCCACAGCGCCAGATTGGCGCACCGGAAGCTGTCGCGCAGCGTCATCCTTCCGCAGGCCTCAAGTTCCGGGTGATCCCGGAGCACCTCCGGCAAGCGGTAGAAGGGGATGCGGCTGCCGAGATGGTGGACGTGGTGCGCGCCGATGTTGGCGGTCATCCACCGCAAGAGCGGCGGCAGGACCAGGTGAGAGCTGCCGCGCACGGCGGCGTCATGAGCCGTCCAGTCCGCATGGCGGGACCAATAGCCGGCTTCGAACTGGTGCTGGACGTAGAACAGCCACATCCCGATCGTGCCGGCGATCAGAATGATGGTCGCATGGACGAGGAGCGCGCCGGCTGCGCCCGCGACGAGGATTTCGAACAGGAGGAACAGCGCGAGCGCGAGATCGACGCCGCCCACGCTGAGCCAGGCGCGCCCGTCCTTCATCAGGCCGATGGGCAACCGATGCTGCAGGATGAACATATAGGCCGGTCCGGTCCCGAACATGATCCAAGGGTTGCGATAGATCCGGTAGGCCAGTCGCCTGAGCGGGCGGAGCGCGAGGTACTCCTCTACAGTGAGGGTCTCGACGGCGCCCAGTCCGCGACGATCCAGATTGCCGGAGGTGGCATGGTGGATCGCGTGGGTGCGTCGCCAATAGTCGTACGGGGTCATGGTGAGCACCCCGGCGATCCGGCCGACCCAGGCATTGGCCGCCTTTGCACGGAAGAATGAGCCGTGACCGCAGTCGTGCTGGAGCATAAACAAGCGGACCAGGAAGGCCGCGGCAAGGATGGCCGAAACCAAGCCGGCCGACAACCAGCCCGCGCGGGCGGCAACCAAGCCAAGGCTCCAGAACGCGGCCAACGGACCGATCGTCGCGAGCAGTTCCAGAATGCTGCGTCGATTGTCGGGCTGCTGGTAGGCGGCGAGGGCGCGGCGAAGTCGTTGCGGGTTGGACGGGATACTCATGAAGTCCTTGAAACAGGCCGGGGTGGGGCCTTGGCGGTTCTGTGGCTCCAAAAGAGTACGAGCCGGTCGGGTAGGTTCCCGCTGCCAAGGCGGGAACTGGATCATCTGCTGCAACTCGCCGGGTTAGAGAGCGGTCACGCCAACCTCGACGTCCATCCCCAGCAGATCGTCCGGCGCTCCGACATAGCTGCCGACGACCAGTTCACCGGCCTGCTCGTCGAACCGAGCCGTCGCCACCGGATTGCCGAACACGTCCTGCGCCCAGGCGACCTCCGCGGTCGGACTGCATCGTAGGGCGTGCTGCAGCACTTGGACCTCCGGGCCGCCCCGAGGCCGCAGCATCAGCCGATGCGGATTGAAGTCGACCGGACGAGCATAGCGGTAGGTCGTGACGTGGATGATCCTCAGGCGCATCTGCTCGCCCTTGGCGGAGGACCCGCGTGCTTTATCTGCATGAGTACCAGGTCAGTTTTGGGACCTGGGACGGCTTGTAAGCACGAAACTCAGCACGACGTCGTTGTCATGGGCGCCGGCCTGCAAAGCGTCGGAGAAGCCGAGCTCCAGCCGACCCGGCTCGTCGTCCATGACGGTAAGCTTGTCATCGCCCCAATCGCCGCCCGTCGTCGCGTGGCGCCCCCTGACCTCCAGCCTGCAATCCATGTCCTGGGCGGGGATGTCGACGCGCTGCTGGCGGTCGCCGTCGCCGATGCGCGAACCGTAGACGAGCCGCGGCGCTTCCGCGCCGGCGCCGGCCGCGAAGACCTGGATGTCCCACCGGTGCGCGGCGACGTCAGAGCGGGCCGTGGCCGTGAGGCGCATCGTCGATCCGGCAGGCATGTCGAGGCGGTGCATGGACTCTATTGGCCCCCTAGGGTTCGGCGCACGCGAGACGCGCCGGTCATGCAGGCGCTCCAGCTGCTGTTGCAGCCGCAAGAGCTGGCTAGCAGATCGTCGTTGGCCTCCTGAAGTTGCGCGCAGCGAAGCTTGAGGTAGGCTTTTTCACGCGACAGACGGTCGTGCTCCTGCTCGGTCATGCCCGTGCCTTCTGGGATGCGGCCCGCAACATCCGGCGTTGTTCGCGGATCACCGCCTTCAGCAGGATCGCGCGCCGGAAGCTCAAGCCAGCCGCCCGACCTTCCGCTTGGGCGCCCTCGGCCACACGCCCGCCGTGGCGAACTCCGATGGCCCAGGTTTCGGAGCGCACCTCTTCCGGAGGAACCCACAGCGCCCGCAGGCCTGCCAAGCTCCAGGTTAGCGGCATGAGGCGGGCTCCCACATAAGCACGGATGGCAGGGAGAGGTTGTTGGACATGGTGTCCTTTCCGTCAGAGGCTTCAGCCGTAGGCGCGCCCGGGACTGAACCTGATATGGGGTGTTTCGCGCCAATAGCTTGCCCGCCGCACGGAAAAGCACCCGGGCAACCGCTTCCGGTTGCATCAGGGAGTCCGCGCGGCCGGGCGCTAACGCCGGCGATGTCCGGCAGGGCCCAGCGTGTGCTATAGTCCGATATCCTGACGCATCACGCCGATCGATCTCGCCAGCCGCTTGGCTACGAGCGTCGCCTCGCTTGCCTAGCGCCAACTCTCAGAAACAGGAGCGATCTCATGTCCGCGACTTCCAAAGACATCACTCAGGACGCGCGCTTTCTAGCCCAAGAGCGCATCGTGGATGCACTGCTCCGCGCCTTGGCCATTCAGCAGCCGCAGTTGCTCGATGCCGTCCGCAACATCTTGACCGACACCGAATTCAGCCATGCCGGCAAGCCCGGGGAGCTGGAAACGGTGCACCAACAGATCAAAAGTCGGATCACGCTTGCCGAACAGTTCGCCAGCGCCCATGGCACGCCTCAAGGATAAAGCTTCCTGGCGCAAGAAGAGCCGCATCGGCAGGCGATCCCAGACGCATGTCGAATATTCACTAATCCCCGCGGATAACCTTTGCTGCCGCGCATGGACGGCGGAATTCTGTGGCGAATTATCGCACAGATCCGCGAAAACGTGGTACCTTCCAGGTGATCATGATGGTCCGGGTGGCCGTCAATTCGGGTAGATGCGCGCTGCGCCGCCCTGGATTCGATCATGAAAGCGCTCGCCATGAGCACCTTAGCCCAACGTATCGATCATGCCGCGGCCCCGGGGTTCTGGGCCGTAGAAATCCGCGACCCGACGGCCGCAAGAGGCAGGCGCTACCTGTGCCATGCGGAAAACAACCGGAAGGCGTTCGGCATGGCAGTGCGCATTGCGGGGGCGGTACATGACTTCCGCGGCTTCACCTATCGCTGGATCGAGGAGGACCGGTTGGAAGGGGTCGAGCCCCAGCTTCCGGCGATGGGCCGCTACGGGGAAGTGCTGGAGACCGAGGATTGGGACCGGTTGATGCGGGCCCACGAAGCTTCGGAAGCCGCGCTCGTCAGGAGGCAAGCCGATGCGACAGCTTGATCGGATGCCGCAAAACCAAATCTTCCGGGTCACGCTTGGCTCGGGTGTCTGGCACGTGAGTCAGAACGGCGCCTTCTTCGGCGACTATCTGAACCGGGGCGACGCGATCCGTGCGGCCTGTGCGGCCGCCCGAGGTGAGGAGGGACGCGGACGCGCTGCTCAGGTGTTCGAAGCTCCTGGCGCCGTCGCGCTGCCACATCACGAGCCACATCTCGGCGCCTGAAGCGCGATGTGCGAATTGGCCGGTTCGCCACAGCGGCGGTGGTTGCGCCAGGAGGTTAAAATGTCCCGCGAAAATCCACAGAGCCCAAGCCGGAGATCGAGCGAGGCTGAGAACGCGATGGCGGCCAATGCCCGCTCCCGCGATCGGCAGGGCAAGGCTGCGGACCACGAACGCCGCGAGCGTCACATCGGGATGATGGGCGACGGGACGGAGGAGCAGGACCTCGGCCAACCCGGCGATCCAGCGGCCAGGATCAGCCAAAGCGAAGTTGAGGATGCTTTCCGGCCTCCCGCCGCGCCGGAGGGTCGGTCGATCAGGGAGGCTCGTGAAGACTCTTCGGATGACGAACGGGCTGTGGACGAAGGAATGGGGGAGCCACGGAACCGATCGAGGGGCCCCAGCGCTCGGTCTTGAGGCCCATCCGCCCAGGGGAACTGCCGATGTCTGTTGAGAACACGGATCTGGAGCGGCGCGTGCTCGCGCACGAACGCATCCTGCAAGTCCTGATCGCGCATATGGCGGAAGCGGAACCGGGGGTTCTTGCGCGGTTGCGGGAGGTCTTCAGCGAGCATCATGCGCTGGGCGCCAACGAACAGGACTATACCGATACAGCCGGATACGCCGAACAGTTCATCCACGAAGTGACGAGGCTCGGCCGTCATGCGCGGGGAAGCGCCTAACCCGCTCGAGAAACAGGACGGTGATTCCATCGGCGGTGGAGCCCGTTCCCGGCCGCGGTCGATTTCGCCGGCGCCATAGCACGGCCGCATCCGGATTAGTCCCCAAGGGAGGAACGGCGCGGGCTTTGGGACATTAATTGCCGTGCCGGGGCGGGCTCGATGCCCTGGCCAATGCAGTTGGAGTCATCCATTGACGTCCCACCTCGTCAAGTCCAGCGACGTGATCGGAACGCCGCTCACCGGCCAGGAGGGGCGAAAACTCGGCACCGTGCGGGACACCTATCTCGATCCAGCAACCGGCTCGGTGGAGTTTCTGGTCGTCGAAGCAGCGAGCCTGTTGGGCGGGACGGGCAAATATCATCCTGTCCCATTGAGAATCGCCCGCTACGACAGCGTGGACCGATCTTTCCAAGTGAATATGGCCAAGGATCGGTTCAAGGAATCGCCGAGTTACGATCGGGAACAGCTCAGCGGCCATGGCTACGGATGGGCGGAGCAGGTGGAGCGCTTCTTCGCTGGCTCCGGCGCCTCCGACCAGCTTTGACCAGCGAGTTCTGCTGGGCATGTCCCTTGAGGCGCTGACACATCCTGACGACCATCCGGACGACTACGACTGTATGAAGCAACTGCGCAGCCTGAGAGAGAGCTACGCGCTTGAAAAGCGCTACGTCCGCAGGACCGTCAGGTTGCCACGTCGAGGTCCTGAGTTCCTCCGAGCGCGACGCCGCAGGCGCGTTCCTAAACGGCGTGCGCGTGGTGAAGGACATCATGACCTCGCAAACCCATGCGGGCCGCTTCAGCCGTTCAGGTGAAGCCTCTCAAGCACACCGCTCCGGCCCGCCAAAAAGGCTTGATGCTTCACGACGGAACCGCCGGCGCATTCTGGACGTTGCGGCGCGGGGCGGCGCAGCCCTGACCGGGCGCGTCGCCATATGCACTGGGGGGGATTCATGAAGACCACGATTGCCGCGACGCGGCGCCTTGAGGGCGCCTCCGCCGCCGAGGATCTCGCCAAGCAGCTTTGCAGTGCGGGCGCGCCTCGCGCCGTCGTTCTGTTCGCAGCGCCGACCTACGACCACTGGGCGATGCTGCGGACGTTACGAGCTCGCTTCCCTGAGGCGGTCATCGTGGGCGCCTCATCCGCAGGGGAGTTCGCGAACGACCAGCGGGGGGAGGGGATGGCGACGGCGTTGGCGCTGTCGGGCGAGGACTTCGAGGTAGCGGCGAGTTGCGGGCGCGGGATCAGCGCCGATCCCGCCCGCGCGGCGCGGCAACTTGTGTCTGGCTTCCGCGGCGTCTCGGACTTGCGGCCGGGTCATCGCAGCGCCCTGGTGATGACTGACGCCTTGGCGGGTCACGCCGATCGCCTAGTGGACGAGCTGACGCTCGCAACAGCCGGGCTCTATCAGTTCTTCGGCGGCGGTGCGGGGGACAACGCCCAGTTCCAGCGGACGACCGTGTTCTGCCAGGACGAGGTGATGACAGACGCGGCTGCGGTCCTGGAGGTCATCTCTGAGAAGCCGATCGGCGTGGGCGTCTCGCACGGGTGGGAGCCGGCGTCGCCTCCCCTGCGTGTTACCGCGGCCGACGGACTTCGGGTGATCAGCCTCAACGGCCTGCCCGCTGCCGAGGCATTCCAGACGCACGCCCAGGAGACCGGGCAGGCGCTCGATCCCGGCGCTCCGATTCCCTTCTTCCTGCACAACATTCTGGGCATCGAGACGCCCGGGACCCACCGGCTGCGCGTGCCGCTGGCGATCCAGGACGACGGATCTGTCATATGCGCCGCAGAGATTCCGCGGAACGCCCTGGTGCGGATCATGCGAAGCAATCACGAATCCACGGTGAAGGCGGCCGAAACGGCGGCGGACGCCGCGCTCGCTGCGCTTGGCGAATACAAGCCCCAAGCCGCCCTCTTCTTCGACTGCGTGGCGACCCGGCTGCGTATGGGGCAGGGTTTTGCCAAGGAGGTATCGGCGGTGCAGGAGCGGCTGGGCGGCGTCGATCTCATGGGTTGCAATACCCACGGCCAGATCGCTCGCGCAGAAGGGCAGTTCGAGGGCTTCCACAACTGCACCGCCGTCGTTTGCGTGCTCCCGGCTTGAGGCGTGAGACGCGAGGACCTCCAACAGCTGATCAATGGCTTGGGCGATCCGGCAGAGCGATCGGTCGCAGCGACGGCGCTCGCGTACGCCGTCGGCGCTGAAGACTTGCTGATCCTGCTGGAGGATGCGGAGGCGGGCGTTCTGGCTCCAGCGCCCGGCTTTCCGCCGACCTTGCCGGGCGGGCCGACCTGGGGCGCATTCCTGGGGGCGTGTCGACGCCGCGGCGAACTGGTTACGGAGGTGGCGTTCCCGACTCTGTCAGAATCCAAGCGCGTCCGCGCCTACGCGTCTGGCGCCGGCGCCGTTATCGCCTTGGTGGGCGGGTCGCCCACGGTTGCGGCGCTCGAGCTCTACGAGCACCTGAGCCTCGTCATCCAACTGCTCAAGACCGAACAAGCCGCAGCTGCGGCTGAGGGCGCTGCCGCCACCGCCGCGCAGGCTCACCGGCAAGCCGCCGCTGTTGCCGCGGTGCTCGACCAGGCGCGCGGCCGCCTCGCACACCAGAGCACCCAGCTGCAGGCGGCCCTCACCGAATCCTCACGGCTGAACGAGGAGCTTCGCAGTCTCGCCGCCACGCTCGAAGCGCGTGTCGCCAAGGAGATAACGGAACGCATGGCGGCCGAGGAGCAGTTGCGTCAAGCGCAGAAAATGGAGGCGATCGGGCAGCTGACTGGCGGCGTAGCGCATGACTTCAACAACCTGCTCACCGTCATTCTCGGCGGCCTCGACCAGATGGACCGTCAACTGGCCAAGTTGCCTGACGACAATGCCGTGGCGCGCCTGCGCCGTTCGCGCGACATGGCCCAGCAGGCCTGCCAGCGGGCGGCCACGCTCACGTCACGTCTGCTGGCGTTCGCCCGACGGCAGGCGCTCGATCCCAAGCCCGTAGACGCCAATCGTATGGTCGGAGGAATGGCCGAGCTGTTGGCGCGGACGCTTGGCGAGCAGGTGCAGCTCGAAGTGGTCACGGCGCCCGGGCTGTGGACTGCGATGGCCGATCCTAGCGAACTCGAAAGCGCGCTCCTCAACCTCGCCGTCAATGCGCGGGATGCGATGCCGACCAGCGGTCGGCTGACGGTTGAGACCGGTAACGTCTTCCTCGACGAAGCCTACGTCGCCGAAATCCCTGAGCCCGTACCGCCGGGCCAATACGTGATGATCGCGGTAAGCGACACCGGTTGCGGGATGTCCGCTGACACGGTGGAGCGGGTATTCGAGCCCTTCTTTACCACCAAGCCGCTGGGCCAGGGCACCGGGCTGGGTCTCAGTCAGGTCTATGGCTTCGTCCGGCAAAGCGGCGGCCACGTCAGGATCTATTCCGAGGTGGGCCAGGGCACGACGGTCAAGCTGTACCTCCCGCGGGCCTGGGAGGTTGACGAGACGGCCGTTGGCGCGCCCCCACGCGTGGGCCGCGCGGACGGCGGAGACGAGGTGATCCTGGTCGTCGAAGATCACGATGACCTGCGCGCCTATTCCGTGTCCGTCCTGAAAGAGCTGGGCTACCGGGTGATGGAAGCGTCCGCGGGCCTCGCGGCTCTCGAACGGCTCGATCAGGCCGCCCATGTCGATCTGCTGTTTACGGATGTCATCCTTCCGGGTGGCATGGACGGGCGCGGGCTCGCCGATGAAGCGCGGCGGCGCAGGCCTGGGCTGAAGGTTCTTTTCACGACCGGCTACACGCGCAACGCCATCGTCCACAACGGCCGCCTGGATCCCGGCGTGCAGCTGGTCTCGAAGCCCTTCACCTTCGAGGCGCTTGCGCGGAAGGTCCGCGCCGTGCTGGACGGGGGGCCTTCGATGGCTTCCGCCCAGCAAATGGGGCTGCCGCCGGAGACAGGCGCGGAGGTTCCTGTATGAGCCAAGCCACGTGTGGGCTGGGCACCCCCTGGGGGTTGAGCCATTCGCAGTGATATGGGAGCCTCGATTCCTCCACCACGACCTCGCCTGCGAGGATACGCACGCAATAGTGATCTAGCCGAATTCCTCAATGAATCCAGAAGCGTAGGCTTTTCACGTCGCGCGTGACGGTATTTGGATTCGTTCCGGCAAAATTTCTTCGATAATACAATGGCTTACGCGCATCGGAAATGATCGAGTGGGAATAGTAAGACGCGCTCATTCGCCTTCCGCAATCACGATCCGTGCTGGCGTCCATCCAACCCGACGGCGCGATTCGCGCGCTTGGACGTCCTCACCGTCGAAATTCACGGCCACGGGCGCGGCGTCGAAGAGCCTTCGATCATCGAGCGCTGGCAGGTTGATCACGCCGCGCAAGCTATCGCCATCACGCCAGGTCGCCGCGACCCAGACACCGCAGCGGTCGCAGACATGGAAATCGGTGATGTTCAGGCCGAAGCGATAGGGCTTCGGCGGGTCTGCAGGAAGATAGACCGATAGGCTTCCATCCGGATCGGAGATCGCCATCGCGCGATGGCGCTGGCAAAAGCCGCAGCCATCTTCTCGCGGCACGAAGCTCTCCGGATTTCGCTCTGTGGAGAATTCCAACTTCAGGCGACCACAGTGGCAGTGACCTTTGAAGGTTCGCCCCTTCATTTCAAGACCAGTTCACGAGTCAGTTCCGTCCCCAGGACCTTCCGGATCTCGTTGCGGTGCACTCTGGCCTGGTCCTGACACGCGCTGCTGCAGATCACCTTTTCGGTCACGGCCTCAAACGCGCCGGCCTGATCGCCGATGTCCCCGGCATAGGCCGCCATGTCCTTGAAGGTGATCTCCAGATACACATTGGCCTCATCCGGTGATTTCGGAGAGGACTCGAACACCCTGTAGCCGATGATCAGCCCGGCCTTCTTCGCGGCCTCCATGGTGGGCGCCCAGGTCGAGGTCACCCATTTCATGTACTCGTCGAAGTGGCCGTACTCGACGTGGATGTAGTCCACCTCGGTGACCGGGCCGAGGCTGTATCCGCGGGCCTCCTCAGCGGTCGCACGAAGGGGGAGCAGGGACGCCGCGAGAACGGCGGCCAGGGCGACGGCGACTTTCATTTGTCTCTCTCCTAAAGCTCGACGGCCTGCGTCGCGGTGGACGTGTCGCCGGTGTTCGGCGTGTCGTTGGGATCGATCAGCAACAGCTTGACCTCGCCGCGCCGCGCCGCCGGCCGGTGCTCGGTCCCGCGCGGAACGATCAGCAACTCGCCCGGCCCCACCGTCACCGTGCGGTCGCGGAAGTCCATGTCGAACTCGCCTTCGAGGATCAGGAAGAGCTCGTCCGTCTCGTCATGCTTGTGCCAGACGAATTCGCCGGCGGTCTTCACCAGCCGCACCTCGTTGTCGTTGTAGCGCGCGACGATCTTGGGCGCCCAATGCTCGTCGAACGAGGCCAGCTTCTCAGCCAGGTTGACGTGCACGGGGCCGGGTTGATTGGACATCGTCTTCTCCTCACGGTTGCCCCAGGACGCGAGTCAGGCGCTCGGCGCGCGCTCCGCCGCTTCCCTTGCCGCCTGGTTCGCCGCCCTCATCTTCTCGAGCTCGCCGGTGCTGATCTGTTCGCGCCGTTCCTCCCGCCCCCGGTGGAACTCGGCCAGGACGCGCGCCGCAGGCTCCTGTCCCTCGATTGCGGCCTGGTAGGCGGCCACGTTGGCGCTCGCGCCGATCGGGTCGGCGAGCCCTCTGTTCAGCAGCATGTGCTGGACATAGGAGAGCGCCGGCACGAGCGCGCAATCGGCCAGAGTGAGGCGGCCGAGGCAGGCGAAGCCGTCGCGGCCGATCATCCGGTCCAACGTCCTGATGCTGCTCACCAGCTGGCCGCTGAGCAGCGCGACGATGCTCTCGATGCCGGTGGGAACGGGTGTCTGGGCGGCGAGGGTTCGGGTCTGAGACGCGAGCGTGAACGCGGTATTCATCAGATAGACGTCGCCGATGCGCGCCAGAGTGCGGATGTGCGCGTTCTCGCGCGGCGTCGAGCCCAGCAGGGAAGGCTCGGGATAGATCTCCTCGAGATACTCGGCGATCACCGCCGACTCCGATATCGCGTCGCCGTCGATCTCCAGCGACGGGATGCGGCTGAGGGGACGGTCTTCGTAGAACTTCCGCGTCAGGATAAACGGCGTCTGCTCGGTGGCGATGTGGGTGAGGCCCTTGGCGTAGATCTGCATTCGAACCCGCGCCGAATAGGGGCTGAGGTCCCAGGAATAGAGCTTCATCATGACGGCCCTCGTTCGCGTCCTGCCGATGGGGCGGCGGCGATCATCAGAAGTCGGTGGTGAGATAGGCGAACACCCTGGGCGGTCCGGGCCATTGGAAGACGCCTGGCGTGCTGAGCTGCGACCAGGCATTGGTCCCGAGCGCGTTCTGCACCTGGATGCGAAGGGTGCTGGTTCGGCCGAAGGCGGTGAACCTGTACCGGGCGCCGACATTCAGGACCGTCAGGGGCCGTGTGGAGACCCGGTCGTCCACGCTTTCCGGCGCCGCCCCGAGGTGCAGGACCCGCACATCGATCGAGGCCCCGGGCCACCTCGGCAGGGCATAGTCGGCGGCCGCCACGTAGAACAGATGCGGTTGGCCGACGGCGACGGAGCCCACGCCCTCGGCGGCGAGGTTCGGCCCGGTGATGCCGACGTTGCCGGCGAGGACCCCGACGTTGAGGCTGAGGCGCTGCGTCGCCTGGCCCGCCAGCGAGAGCTCGACGCCCTTGGCGCGCTGCACGCCCAGCTCCCGGTCGACGTTGTTCGTATCCAGGTTGAAGTAGGGCGCCTGCAGCTCGAACGCCCCGGCGACGAGGTTCAGCTTCGGTGTCACCGCGTAGCGCGCGCCCCCATCGACCTGCCAGGTCAGGGACGCGGGCAGGACCGCGCCGCTGTTGCGCGCCGAGTCCGGCGCGACGCCGGACTTCTCGAGCCCCTGGGTGTAGCCGGCGTAGGCCGTCAATCGCGGGGTGACGGCGAAGGCCGCGTTGACGTAGCCGCGCCAGGGATGCGCCGAGATCGCCGAGGGCGGGGCCCCCGGGCTGTCGGCCGTCTCGCGGTAGTCCTCCTTCTGGAGTCCCAGCTCGAGCACGCCCTGGCTGCGCCAGTCGAGGCGATAGGCCGCGCCGACGCTGCGCAGCTGGGCCCGGTCGGTGGTGCGCGCCGAAAAGGCGAAGTCCGGCTCGGGCGCCTGGACGATCCTGCTGATCAAGGCTGGACCGAGGTCGACCACCGCCGCGCCGCCGAAGCGCGATGTGGTGTCGCGTCCGCGCGCCGCGAAGATCAGCTGCTGGCGCCAGTCGCCGGTTCGGAAGGTGCCGGTCAGGCGCGCCTCCCCGGAGGTGGACGCGGCGTCCTGATCCCGGACGCTGACCACCACGTGCTCGGCCTGGCCGTTCGGTTGGATGTTTGTGTAGAGGTCGGCGAACGCGGCCGGGTTGTCGTTCGTCGAGCGAAACGCCCCGGCGCGCAGCACCCAGTTGTCCGCCAGCTGCGCGGTGACCAGGCCCCCCAGGTTGATGGTCGTGTTTCGGTTCTTGGCCCAGTTCTGCGCCACGTAGCCCTTGGTGATCAGCGGCGGCAGGACGTCGCCGGCGGCGAAGAACTCTGGAAGCGTCTTCGCCTCGCGGGTCTCCTGCCAATCGATCAGCGCGCGCACCGTCACGCGCGAATTCGGCGTCCACTGCGGCGTCGCGCCCACGCTCGTGACCTCAGACGTCAATCCTGGATAGTACAGTCCGTCCTGCAGCGACTGCGTGCTGACCTGGGCGCTGATCCCGATCGGCAGCACGAGGGCCTTGCCGATCAGGGGAATGCTGCCGTCGACGCTGAGGCCCGCCGCGTCGTAGGGGCCGACGCTTGCGATCGTCGTCGCGCTCGGTCTGTCGCTGGCCGCACTGCGCAGGTTGTAGTCCGCGATGCCCGTGGGCGCCGGAAACGGATAGCCGATCTCGCCGACGCCGACGTGAATGGTCGAGCCCTCGACGACGCGCCTGGAAGGCGGCCCTTGCAGGTCGAAATAGATGCCGTCGATCCGCACGTTGCCGGCCGATATCGGGCTGAACCCGCGAACCGATCCAGGACTGTAGAGGCCGACCGACTCCAGCCCGAGCGTGAGGCCGAAGGCGTCGGAGGCGGAATCCACCGGATTGTCGGAGGCGTGCTGGGCCCGCGCCGCGCTCGCCTGGAGCGTCGCGAAGACGGCGGCAAAGGCGATCGGAAACGTTCGGCGCCGAGCAGACGACATGTGCACCCCACCCGAGCCGCCCGAGACCGGAGCCGTTTATCGGCGCCTTTGCGGCCACAACTCGCCTTCAGCGACGGTGGCACAGGCGCAACATTCATCAAGTTCATTATAATCACGATGATAGTACTGCGTAGGCACGACTCTCTTGCCCCTCGGGAGAGCGCTTTAGGAGACCCCCTTGCTCGAAGACTTGCGCGCCCTCGTCGAGTTCGCACACGCCGGCTCTATCGCCGGCGCGGCCGACCGCTTGTTCCGAACTCCGTCCGCCATCACCCGGCAACTTCAGCGGCTCGAGGCTGCATTGGGCGCTGAGCTGCTCGACCGTTCTGTGAAGCCGCCGCGACTGAACGCGCTGGGCTCCAGGGTGCTCGAACAGGCGCGGGATCTGCTGCGGCGGCAGGAGGCGTTGAAATCCCTTGCATCGCAAGACGCCGAACCTCACGGCCTCCTGCGCATCGGGCTCACCCATCCTCTGGCCGTGGGGACGCTTGTCGAACCGATCCGGGCGCTGAGCGAAAAATATCCCAAGGTCAGAGTGCAGCTGTTGAGCGAGTTCAACAGTGGACTGTTCAACCGGCTGCTCGCCGGCGAGCTCGACGTCGCCGCCGTGGTCTTGCCGGTCGGCAAGACCGCGCCTCCACCACTTCTGACGAATGTCATCGCGACGGACCGCGCGGAGATCGTCCAAAGCGCGGCGGGCGATTTCGACGGCGATTGGGGGAGCCTGGGCCGAGCCCCGTGGGTGCTCAATCCGTTTGGCTGCTTCCTTCGGGCGCACCTCGTCGACCAGATGGAGCGTGCAGGTTTCACCCCCATGATCGCCGCTGAAATCCACAACGTGCATTTGCAGCTGGCATTCGTTCAGTCGGGCTATGGGCTCGGGTTGCTGCCGGCGAGCTTCATCGCCAGGAACAACCCGCTCGCCACGGTTGAAGTTTTGCGACCGCCGTCATTCGACCTGCACATGTCCGTCGCGATTGTGCGCAGCGGACAACTCGGCGCCCTGGAGAAAGCCGTCGGACTGTTGGAAGACGGCATTCGTCGACTGTTCGAGGTCGACGACTCAGAAAATCCGTCGGAAATTCATCAGGTTGCACTCCCAGGATGATCGGGCGGGAATGAAGCCCCGCTAGACCGCGCCCAGCTGCTCCAGCAACGGCAGCTTCAAGGCCCGGAACGCCTCGATGCGGCGCACGAACTCGGCCTCTGCGGCCGTCGGATCGGTGATCGCCTTGCCGTCCTTCTGCAGCGCCGCGCCGGCCCGGG
>JAICYS010000319.1 GCA_025934105.1 Myxococcota bacterium
CCCGCCGCGCCGCCCTCGGCCGCCGCCCCGCCCGAAGCGCCGCTGCCCGACGAGGAGCCCGAGCCGCTGACCCCCGACCCCAGTCGGGGCGAGGTCACGATCAAGCTGCTGGCCGACGCGGCCCGCAAGGCGCACGTCCTGTGGGGCCGCAAGGACTTCGGCCCGGCGCCGCTGGAGATCCACCGGCCGCGCGGGTCCGGCCCGATGGACCTGACGGTGGTCGCCCCCGGCGCGTTGCCGCTGCACACGCGGGTCTTCACTGACAAGGACGAAACGCTGAATCTGCGTCTCTACGACGAGGACTCGGCGCGCGGCCTCCTCGGTTACCGGAGCTTTTCGCTTCCAAGTTCGACGGGATTCACCCAAAATGCCGGGACTTTTCGCCGGCCCCGCCGGTAATCGACGAGAGGAGATCGCACGAATGGGCAAGCCGCTGTCTAAATCGGATCTTATTTCCAAGCTGGCCGAGGAAAACGGGAAGCTGTCCCGCAAAGAGGTGAAGGGCGTCCTCGAATCCCTGGCGACCATCGGCTACAAAGAAATGAAGAAGAACGGCACCTTCTTGGTTCCCGGATTCGCCAAGTTCGTCGTCATCAAGAAGCCGGCGACGAAGGAGCGCAAGGGCATCAACCCGTTCACCAAGGAGCCGACGGTCTTCAAGGCGCGTCCCGCCCGCAAGATCGTGCGCGCGCGCCCGGTGAAGGCCGCCAAGGACGCGGTCGCCTGAATTAATTCGTTCGTCGCTCGTTCTAACGGGAGATAGTTCGCGTGGACGAAGCTGGGTTTTGCCCAGCGGAGTCCATCGCGGGAGGTCCGGACCCCTTTGGGGGTCCGTGTCGAAGCAAAATAGGGTGGGGCAGTGTCGCACCACCCGTTTCCCGTACTTACTATTCCATCCCGATGAACGAGGGCGACAAAGCCCAGGTCGCGCAACGGCTGGCCGTCCAGCAGGCCGTGTCGCGCGTGCTGCTCGAGAGCAACTCGCTGGACGAGGCGATCTCCGAGGTATTGCGGCTGGTCGCGACGCATCTCGGCTGGTCGCTGGCCGCCTTCTGGGCGGCCGACGAGACGGGCGGCGCCGCGCGCCTGCAGTGCCGCGCGGTGTGGGCCGACGACACCGTGGTCCGCGCGCCCGTCGTCGAGGCGACGCGCACCACGATTCTTCGCGCGGGCGAGGATCTGCCGGGCCAGGCCATGGCCGCCCGCGAGCCGGTCTGGATCGAGGCGCTCTCCGACGAGGGGGCCACGCCTCGGATCCGGGCGGCCCGCGCCGCCGGGCTGGTTTCGGCGGCGGTTTTTCCGTTGCGCGAGCGCGACGTCGTGTCCGGCGTCATCGAGCTCTTCGCCCGGGATGGCCGCGCCGCCGACGACGGAACGCTGACCTTGATGACCGCCATCGGACACCAGGTGGCGCTGGTCCGCCGGCGCTTCGAGGCGCAGGCCACCGCCCTCGAAGGCCTGGAGCGCACGCGCGACGAGCTCGAGACCGTGCTGCACGCGCGGCCCGAGGCCGTCGCGGTGCGCGACGCCGCCGGACGCGTGGTTTACGCGAACCACCCGCCGCCCGAGACCGGCGGGCTGCTGGCCGACCTGCAGCGGGCGGCGACTCCCGATCTGGCGGCCAGGTACCAGATGTGGGACGAGGCCGGCCGCCCGGTCGGCGAGCGCGATCTGCCCGGCGCCCGCGCCGCCCGCGGCGAGGCCGAGGACCGGCAGCTTCGGGTCCGCCGGGTCGGCGCGCCCGACGCCGCCGACGCCTGGATCGCCGTCAAGGCCACGCCGGTGGCGGGGGTTTCGGGGGGCACCCGCCGCGTGGTGACCGTGCTTCGCGACGTGACCGTCGAACGCCGCCAGCAGGACTGGACGCGCGTGCTGGCAGAAGCCGGCTCGGCGCTGCTGGCGGTGCCGGAGTTGACGCCGGCGCTGCAGGACGTGGCGACGCTCGCCTGCCGATCGATCGCCGGCCGTTGCGCGGTGGCGCTGCGCCAGCCGGCCGGCGACCCGCGGCTGGCGGCCTTCGCCAGCGCCGGTGCCGGACCTGCCGCGCCCGACGATTCGGCGCGCGGCGACGCGCTGGCCGCCGCCGCCGCCGCCATGCAGGCCCAGCAGGCTACGTTGGTTCAGGAAGGCGGGTGGTCGCGCATCGCGGTGCCGCTGGCCTCGCGCGCGACGGTGTTCGGCGCGCTGGTGCTGCAGGCCGGCCAGGACGGCCGCCGGTTCGGCCCCGGCGATCTGGCCGGCGCCGAGGAGCTGGCCCGCCGGATCGCCCTGGCCGTCGAAAACATCCGGCTCCGCAGCGAGGGGCAGGAGGCCGCCCGGGCGCGCGAGGACCTTCTGGCCATCGTGTCGCACGACCTTCGCAACCCGCTGGGCGTGGTGATGGCCTCGAGCGCGCTCTTGCTGAAGAGCCCGCTCACCGACCCGCCCGGCAAGGAGGGGCGGTCCAAGCGCCAGGTCGAGGCCATCCAGCGCGCGGGCACGCGGATGAACCGTTTGATCCGTGATCTGCTGGATTTCGCAGCGATTCAGGCGGGCCGCCTGACTATCAGCTCGCACCCGCGCGGGGCCGGCGAGCTGATACGCGAGGTCTTCGACGCGCTCGTGCCCCAGGCCGAGGCCAAATCGCTCAAGCTGATTGACGGAAGCCCCGAAAGCACCCTGCGCGTCTCATGCGATCACGATCGGGTCATCCAGCTCTTCGACAACGTGGTCGGCAACGCCGTGAAGTTCTCCGGCGAGGGCGGATCCGTGACCGTGACCGCCGAGCCGGACGGCGACATGGTCCGATTCTCGGTCATCGACGAAGGCCCCGGGATTTCCCCCGAGGAGCTCCCCCACGTCTTCGATCGCTACTATCAAGCGAAGCGGCGCAACCGCGACGGCATCGGGATCGGGCTGTCGATTGCGCGGGGCATCGTCGAGGCGCACGGGGGACGCATCTGGGTCGAGAGTCCGGCCGCCGCCACGGGCGTCGGAACCAGCTTCTTTTTCACCCTTCCCGCCGCCCAGCAATAACGTACACTTAGGCGCCCTGCGGCGGAGACGCTCAGCAGGCGATGGCGAAAATGTTGGAAGCGAACGCGAACGGGTCCGGCGCGAAACACGCGCCTGTCAAAGTGGTGACTTCTTCAGAGCGCGCGGCTCCGCCGGGAGACGCCGACGCGGTCTCCCCGGCGAATCTGGCCTTTGCCGAAGAGCTCTACTACCAGTACGCGCGCGATCCGGGCAGCGTGACGCCCGAATGGCGCCGCTACTTCGAGCAGCTCGAACGCACGACGACGCGCAACGGAACGGCCGCCGCGCCGGTGACCGCGGTCGTGCCGCCGACCTCCTTCGCGCGCAGCGTGTTCGACGGGCCGCCGCCGTCCGCGCCGGGCGCCATCCAGAGCCGCATCTCGGTCCGCTTGCTGTCCGAGCGCGTCCAGCGCCTGGTCGAGGGGTATCGCGAGTTCGGGCACCTGTTCGCCGACCTGGATCCGCTGGGCATCATCAAGCGCGGCGCGCCCGAGCTGTCGCTGGCCGACTACGGGCTGGTGCCAGAGGACCTGGATTTGGTCTTCAGCAGCGAGAACGTCGCCGGACCGGACCGCAAGACGCTGCGTGATCTGGTCGATCTTCTGCGCGACACCTACTGCCGCAAGATCGGCGTCCAGCTCGGCCACCTGCACGACGTCGAGCTGCGCTCCTGGCTGCTTCACCGGATCGAGAGCTCGCGCAACCGGCTGGCGCTGACCCGCGCCGAGCGGATGCAGATCCTCGAGCAGGTGATCGGCGCCGAGGTGTTCGAGCAGTTCCTGCAGAACAAGTTCCTGGGCTCGAAGCGCTTCTCGCTGGAAGGGGCCGAGAGCCTGATCCCGATGCTCGAACGGCTGGTCGAGCGGGCGGCGCGCTCGAACGTCAGCGAGATCGTCATCGGGATGGCCCACCGCGGCCGCCTCAACGTGCTGGCCAACGTGCTGAAGAAGCCGGCCTCGCAGATCTTCGCCGAGTTCCAGGACAAGCTGGACAACCTCGAGCCCGGCGACAACAGCGGCGGCGGCGACGTGAAGTACCACCTGGGGTACTCGATCGACCGCGTGTTCGGCAGCGGCAACGACGAGCACAAGATCCACCTGTCGCTGACGTTCAACCCCAGCCACCTCGAGTGGGTGGACACGGTCGTGCAGGGACGCGTGCGCGCCAAGCAAGACCGCCTGGCCGACAGCGCGAGGACGCGCGCCCTGCCGATCCTGATTCACGGCGACGCCGCCTTCGCCGGGCAGGGGATCGTCGCCGAGTCGCTGAACATGTCCGAGCTGGACGGCTACCGGGTGGGCGGCACCGTTCACATCGTCGTCAACAACCAGGTGGGATTCACCACCTCGCCCCAGAGCGGCAAGTCGACCACCTACGCGACCGACGTCGCGAAGATGCTGCAGATCCCGATCTTCCACGTCAACGGCGAGGATCCCGAGGCGGTGGCGGTGGTCGTCGACCTGGCGGTCGACTTCCGCCAGCGCTTCCACCGCGACGCCATCATCGAGCTGTGGTGCTACCGCAAGCTCGGTCACAACGAGGGCGACGAGCCCAGCTACACCCAGCCGGTGATGTACCGGGTGATCGCGCACAAGCCGTCGATCCGGGCCGCCTACCTGGCCCACGACGCGGCCAACCCGGACCGCGACGGCGCGCCCATCACGGTCGAGGAGACCGACGCCATCGCGGCCGCCAAGCGCAAAGAGCTGGAGGGCGAGCTGGAGGTCGCCACCCGCCTGGAGGCGCCGCCGCGGCCCAGCCAGTTCGCGGGCGCCTGGTCGCGCCTGCGCGGCGGAGCCGACGCCGAGGCGCCGGACGTGCCGACCGCCGCCTCGCCGGCCGCCGTCCAGGAGGTCGTGCGCGCGCTGATGAAGACGCCGCCCGACTTCCACGTCCACCCCAAGCTGCAGAAGCTGATCGTCGAGGCGCGCGGCGCCATGGGCGCCGGCGAAAAGCCCCTGGACTGGGGGATGGGCGAGGCGCTGGCGTTCGGGACCCTCCTGCTCGGCGGGACGCGCGTGCGCCTGTCGGGGCAGGACTCGCGCCGCGGCACCTTCAGCCACCGGCACGCCGTCATGTACGACTACGAGGACGGCCACGAGTACACGCCGCTGGCGCACATCGCGCCGAAACAGGGTGTGTTCGAGGTGCGCGACAGCCCGCTCACCGAGGGGGGCGTGCTGGGCTTCGAGTACGGCTACAGCCTGGACATGCCCGAGGGGCTGACCATCTGGGAGGCGCAGTTCGGCGACTTCGTGAACGCCGCCCAGGTCATCATCGACCAGTTCATCGTCTCGTCGGAGGCCAAGTGGCACCGGGTCAGCGGCCTCGTGATGTTGTTGCCGCACGGCATGGAGGGGCAGGGGCCCGAGCACTCGAACGCGCGGCTCGATCGGTTCCTGAACCTGTGCGTGAACGACAACCTGCAGGTCTGCGACCTGACCACGCCGGCGAACTACTTCCACGCGCTGCGCCGCCAGCTGCATCGCGAGATCAGGAAGCCGCTGATCCTGATGACGCCGAAGTCGCTGCTGCGCCACAAGCGCGCGG
>JAICYS010000015.1 GCA_025934105.1 Myxococcota bacterium
AACCGGCGGCGTGGCCGGCGCCGGGGGCCGCGGCGGGGCCGCGGGCGGCGCGGGCGGCACCGGCGCGTTGACGTGCGCGGGCGGCGGCGCGCTGGACTGCACGACCGCCGGAGCGCTGAAACTGCCCGGTGGCGTGGTGACGGACTTCTCGTCGGCCCAGTGGGACCCGACCAGCGCGCAGTTCTGCGACGCCGACGGCCTGCGCGGCCGGCTGTTCTCGTTCATCGGACCGGCCACGGGATCGGCGGCCGCCGTGGCCGTCGACGCGACGGCGCACAACTTGAAGTTGAACCTGACGGCCAAGGACTGGGCGGGGGGCGGTCTGATCTTCGAATCGTGCGCCAACGTGTCGGGCTTCACGTCGGTCTCCTTCAGGGCGTCGCTGACGGCCGGGAGCCTGTCCGGCTGCAGCTGGCAGGTGCAGCTTCAGACCCAGGACCAACGGTCCTCGACGGACGACGACCCGACCGGCGGGACCTGCGCGTCGAATTGCTATCGATACCCGGCGGTGAGCGGGCTGGCGGCGCCGGCCGCCACCGGGACGCCGTACACGGAGCCGTTCACGGCCTTCAGCAACCCGTCCAACTCGACGACCGCCACGGCGGCGCAGGTGGTCGGCGTGCAGTGGCAGGTGACCTCCTCGTCCAGCAACGGATGCACGGCCGAGCTCCGTATCGACGACATCAAGTTCCAGTAGCCGCAAGCGGACGCAAATTTCTGAACCCTTTTCGACCTGCCGCGCTCTCAAGGCACGGAGGTGTTCGCATGGCGACCGTTCAGGTGACGGAACAGAACTTCGAATCGACCGTGAAACAGGGGATCGTGCTGCTCGACTTCTGGGCGAGCTGGTGCGGCCCATGCCGGGTGTTCGGGCCCGTGTTCGAGCAGGCGTCGGCGCGTCACCCCGACGTCGTGTTCGGGAAGATCGACACCGAGGCGGAGCAGGGCCTGGCGGCGGCGCTGGAGATCCGGGCCATCCCGACGGTGATGGTGCTGCGCGACGGCGTGATGCTGGGGCGCGCCTCGGGCGCGATGCCGGCCGCCGCTCTCGATGAGCTGATCGCCGAGGTGCGCGCCCTCGACATGGACGAGGTGCGACGCAAGGTGAGCGAGGCACGCGAGCAGGGCAAGGCCGAAACGGCCGAAGCCAAGTAGGACGCCGAACGCGCGGCCGGGGCCGCCCTCGGCCTACACTCGGCGGAGTGGAGACCTCGCCCCGGACCCTGGGTGGCGCGCTGGCGGTCCTGGCAGCCGTGGCCTTCGGCCTGGTCGTCCCGTTCACCCAGCGGGCCGGGCGCGCGGTCGGCCCGTTCTTCACCGCCGCGGTCCTGTACGGGGGCGCCGCGCTCTTCGCCGGAGCGATCGCGGCGGTCCGACGCGACCCGCGCGCCGCCTTACGCCGGACCGACGCGCGGCGGTTGCTGGTGGTGGCGGTGCTGGGCGCGGCGGTCGCGCCCACGCTGCTGGCCTGGGGACTCCAGCGGACGGCGGGGACCACGGCGGCGTTGCTGCTGAACTTCGAGGCGGGCTTCACCGTGCTGCTGGCACGGGCGGTCTGGCGCGAGCCTTTCGGCCGGCGGTTGGCGTTCGCGCTGTTCTGCATGACCGGCGCGGGAGCCTTGTTGATTCAGCGCGCGACGTCGCGGGAGGGCTCGACGGGGTGGGGGGCCGCGGCCGTCGTGCTGGCCACGCTGGCCTGGGCCGCCGAAAACGTGCTGTCGCGGCCCCTGGCCGAACGCGACCCCTTTCGCGTGGTGCTCGCCAAGTCGGCGATCGGTGCCACGCTCACGGCGGCGATCGCCTGGGCGACGCGCGACACGCCGCCGGTGCTGGCGCGGGCGCTGGCGCTGGGGGCGTGCGGCGCGGGCGGCTATGGCCTCAGCCTGGCGCTGTATCTGCGGGCACAGCGGCAGATCGGCGCCGCGCGAACCGCGTCGATGTTCGCGCTGGCGCCCTTCGCGGGCGCCCTGGCAGCCTGGGCGCTCGGCGATCGGTCGCTGGGCGTCGCGAGCGCCGGCGCCGCGATCCTGTTCGCGGCGGGCGTGGGCCTGCACCTGACCGAACGCGAGCCCGGTCGCCAGGCTGCCGCCGACCAGCCTTGAGGCGGGTTCAGTCGGCGCCGCCGTCGGCCGCCGCGGCGACGTAGAACTCGTAATCGCCCGAGTAGGGGATCCGCGCCTGCGCTCCGGCCGTGGCCGCGTTGCAGCCGGAGCTGGGCGGTTGCCCGCCGTTCGTGTTCAGCCGCTGCACGTAGGTCACCTGCGCGAACACGTCCGAGCCGGAGGTGGACGTCGCCTTCAGCAAGAGCCACCAAACGGCGCCCGGCATGGCCGCGTCGGCCTGCGACACCTTCATCCGTCGACGGTCGAGGTCCAGCTGGGCCCCATGCCGTGCGTTCCGACGGCGTCGAAGCTGGCGTCGTAAAGGACGGCGTCGGGAGCCTCGAGCACCCAGCCGTAGCTGGGCGCGCCGCCGCCGTCCGGTCCCGCGTCGCCCCGTGCAGGTGTGCACCTGGGCGCCGATCGCGTGCTCGTGCAGCGGCAGTGTGTTGCCCGCCGGAACGGCGGGACTCGGCGACTTGTGTGCCGAAGCGGAGCACGCCCGCCGGCGCGCTACATTCCCTTGAGGCCGGCGTGGCCGTGCAGGACCGCCGTTCCCAGCACCTGGCCGGCAGTCATGGCGGCCGTCAAGGCGGTCCGCGCCTGCGCGACGCCGGTGCCCGAGACGTTCAGCGTCGCGGTGGAGAGCGCGTAGATCGTGAAGGCGTACTGGTCGTCCATGTTGTTCATCAGCGACTGCGCGCACGGGGCCAGGAACGTTCCGCTCTGCTTCGCGGTCGCTAGCTCGCCGCTCAACGTGGCGGTCCCCTCCGGGAAGGTCATCACCGTGGCCGGGATGTTCCAGGCGGCCCAGTGGTTGCCGTACTGGTCCATGCCCGCGTCGATGAGCGTGGTGTCGAGGAAGGTGATCGCGAACGACTTCGTCCCCGCCGGCGCGTTCGTCCACTCGAGATCCGGGTTGATGCCGTTTTGGAGTCCGCCGACCGACTTTCCCGACAGCGGCGGGCTCTCCTGGCAGGTGTACTTCGAATCGAAGTGCGCGCCCTCGGCTTGATGCATGCTGGTCAGCGCGAAGGCGCCGCCGGAGCTTCCACTCGAGCCGCCGCTGCCGGCGTGTCCGGCCGCGCCCGTGTCGCCGGCCTGGCCGCCTTGGCCCGCGTGGCCGCTGGCGCCTGCCGCGGCGCCAGCAGCACCGGAGCTGCCGCCCGAGCCGTTGACGCCCCCGGAGCCGGTGCTGCCGCCGGAGCTGGGCGCCCCGCCGGAACCGGTCGCGCCGCCCGAGCCGCTGGCGCCCCCGGAGCCGGTGCTGCCGCCGGAGCTGGAGGCGCCGCCGGAGCCGGGCGCGCCGCCGCTCGAGCCCGTGGTGCCGGTCGTGTCCGAAGACGAGCAACCGCCGAGGAGCGCCGCGAAGGCGAATCCGGCGATCCCGATCTTGATGAGCTTGGTCGAGTTCATGAGCAGAGTCCCAAGTCGTAATGGCTGCTCGGCATCGCGACCTTCAGGGCGGCCAGATATGCGTGAGCACGCCCGTTTGCCCGTGCGGGCAGACTTGCAACGACGGCGCCTGCGTCCCGCTGACCTGCGCGACGGGCGTTTGTGGGTGCGGCTGCCGCCCGGACGGTCTCGGCCCGCTCAATATAATCGGCGGGCTCTGGTCGGAGTGACCGGTCAGTGCCGGCGGCTGTCGTCGGGCTGCATCTCGAACAGCTGGTACATCTCGCAGGTTCCTTCGCCGGTCACCGCCAGGAACTTGCGCGCCAGGGCCAGCGCCTCTTCGTGCGACTTCACCTTCAGGATGGCGTAGCCGCCGATCACCTCCTTGGCTTCGGTGAAGGGGCCGTCGGTGACCGTCAGCTTTCCGCCCTCCGCCTGGACCCGGACGCCGGTCTGCCCAAAGGCCACGCCCTCGGTGATGACCAGCCACCCCTCACGCTGGCCCTCCTCGACCAGCTTGGTCATGACGGCGATCTCTTCCTGCGACGGGCCGGTCGAGCGCGGGGGGTGCGTGTAGATGCTGATGTAGCGCATGGGAGCTCCTCTGGTCTGGGTCGGCGGGGAACCGTTCTCCGCCGTTCATCCCAACGACGAACGACCATGCGCCAGATCGACAGGGTTCGAAAAAATTCGGAACGGGTGAGCCGCGCGGCGTCGCGCGCCGGCTGACCCGCCGCCTTCCCGATGATCACATTGGCGGAAGGGGAGGTGCAGCATGGACAGGCAGCGCACGAACCAGGGTTTGGGGTCGACGACCAAGACCGCGCAGGCTCCGGCTGAGCCGATCCGGCCGCCCGAGGTGAACCGCGTTGACCCGGCGCGCGACGATCCCGAGGACCGGGCGGGCGAGCGGCGCGACCGGCGGGACCCGACCCGACCCCACCCGGGGTCCCCCCAGACACCCCAATGATGAACCCCGCCCTGGGGTCGACGCCCTTCGATCGATCGGGCGGAGCGCGGCCGACGGACGGCCGGCTGGCGAAGCCGCGCCGAGAACGGACCGGAGCCTGCGAGGCGGGGCAACCATGCCCGGAAGCGCAGGCCCGCGCCGCAGCCGCCGGGCCGGATGGTGGGCCGGCAGTCGAGCGGACTGCCAAGTGAGCGCATTGGCCTTAGGTTGGTGCGGGACGGCACGGAGGTGAATCGATGGCGATGACGACGGCGGATCTCTTGATCGAACGGTTGATTGCATGGGGCGTCGACACGGTGTTCGGGCTTCCCGGCGACGGGATCAACGGCCTCTTCGAAGCGCTCCGCACGCGGCAAGAGCGCATCCGCTTCATCCAGGTCCGCCACGAGGAGTCTGCTGCCTTCGCGGCCTGCGGCTACGCCAAATACACCGGACGCCTGGGCGTCTGCCTGGCGACCTCGGGTCCGGGCGGCATCCACCTGCTGAACGGGCTCTACGACGCCAAGCTGGACAACCAGCCGGTGCTGGCCATCACCGGCCACACCTTCCACGACCTGATTGGCGCGCACTACCAGCAGGACGTCGATCTCGACAAGCTGTACACCGACGTCGCGGTCTTCAACGAGCGCGTGATGGGGCCCGCCCACGTCGTGAACATGGTGGACGCCGCCGTTCGCCACGCCTACGGGCGGCGCGGCGTCGCGCACCTGACCATCCCCAAGGACATCCAGGACTGGACCAGCAGCGACGAGACGCGCTCGAAGGCGAACATTCCGCGGCACAGCGGCGGCGACGGCATGATCGGCGTCCAGCCGATGCCCCTGCCGGAGGAGCTGCGGCGCGCCGCCGAGGTGCTGAACGCCGGGAAGAAGGTGGCGATGCTGGTCGGGCGCGGCTGCCTGACCGCTCGCGCCGAGGTCATCGCCGTCGCCGAGGCGCTGGGCGCGCCGGTGGCCAAGGCGCTGCTGGGCAAGGCGGTGCTGCCCGACGACAGCCCGTACACCACCGGCGGCATCGGCCTGCTGGGGACGGCCCCGTCGGTCGACATCATGAAAGACTGCGACACGCTGCTCTTGGCCGGCACCAACTTCCCCTACCTCGAGTTCTTGCCCAAGCCGGACAAGGCGCGCGCCGTGCAGATCGATCTGGACGCCGCGCGGATTGGCACGCGGTACCCCGTCGAGATCGGCCTGGTGGGCGACTGCGGGCGCATCCTGGCGGCTTTGCTGCCGCTGCTGGAACGCAAGACCGACCGCGGCTTCCTGGAGCGGGCGCAAAGCAAGATGCGCGACTGGAATGAGCTGATGGAGACGCGCTCGGGGGCCGACGTCATGCCCATGAAGCCGCAGGTCGCGGCGGCGGCGCTGGATCGCTGCCTGGCCGACGACGCCATCATCGCCTCCGACTGCGGGACGGTGACCACCTGGGCGGCGCGGTACCTGCGCATCCGCGAGCGGATGCTGTTCAGCGCCTCGGGATCGCTGGCGACCATGGCCAACGGCCTGCCCTACGCGATCGCGGCGGCCATCGCCTACCCGGGACGGCAGGTCGTGGCGGCCGTGGGCGACGGCGGGCTCACCATGCTGATGGGCGAGCTGGCGACCATCGCCAAGTACAAGCTGCCGATCAAGATCGTGGTGTTCAAGAACAACGCGCTCGGCGAGATCAAGTGGGAGCAGCTGGTCATGGAGGGGAATCCCACCTTCGGCGTCGAGCTGCAGCCGATCGACTTCGCCGCGGTGGCGCGGGCCTGCGGGCTGCGCGCCTACACGCTGGAGAAGCCCGGCGACGCCAACGCCGTGATGCGCGAAGCGTTCGCGCAGCCCGACGCGGCGCTGGTCCAGGCGGTCATCGATCCCAACGAGCCGCCCATGCCGGGCCACATCGAGACCACCCAGGCCGTGAACTTCGCCAAGGCGCTGGCCCGCGGTGACCAGAACCGGTCCGCCATCATTAAGTCCGTCATCGGCGACAAGGTCCGCGAGGTGATCTGACTCAAGGCGCCGGGGGCGCGGGCGGGCGGGCCGTGATGGCGGTCCATCCGCCCGCGATCAACGCCGCGCCCAGGATCAGGAAGGCCACGTCCCACGAGAGCTCGTCGTCGCCCGGATGGACGTGATGAAGCTGCAGCAGCTCGTGATCGATGAGGCCTTCGACGACGTTGAAGATTCCCCAACCCATCGCCAGCGAGCCGGCGAAGGCGCGCGTCGACCGGACGACGTCGGCGCGGCCGGTCGCGCGCCACAGCAGGGCCAGCCCCACCGCCGTCGTGATCCAGGTGAAGGCGTGGAACAAGCCGTCCCACACCATGTTCACCTTCAGCGCGACCAGGTCCGTCGGCGGCAGCCGTGCCGACAGCATGTGGTGCCACTGCAGGATCTGGTGCAACACGATCCCGTCGACGAACCCGCCAAGGCCGATCCCCAGCAGCGCGCCGGCCGCGATGAGCGGCCCCAGCCGCGGTTCCGCGGGCCCCATCAGCCCGGATTCCGGGGCGTCCCGCCGACCCGCGACAGCGCCCAGACGACGGCGGCGAAGACCACGAACGGCGCCGCCGTCACGGCCAGGTTGGACCAGGGATGATCCGCGAACACCAGGCCGCGCACGACGCGCGCGGTGGAACAGTTGGGGCAGGCGGATGCGGCGCGGGCGCTGGTCAGCACCCCGAGCGTCGACAGCAATCGCCAGGCAATCCGCATCTCGGCCTCCTTGCCGCCCGGTCTGAAGTTGGGTCGGGCCGAAGGGCGTGCAAGCGCGGCCGCCTGGCGTCAGCCGCCGCTGTCCGTCAGGCGGCGGGCGGCCGCGGCGAAGCAGGGCACCGCCCCTAATTCCAGCGCCACCGCGGCGACGACCAGCGCCGGCACCGATCATCGGCCAGCCGTCCCGAGGCCAAGCGCAGCCCATGCCCGAGGAACTCGCCGAGGCCGCTCACGCCCCCGACGACCGCGCCAGCATCGCCAGGTACGGTCCCGCGATGCCGCGCGCGCTTCATAGGCGAAGTCCGCCAAGAAGCTCATCGCGCCGACCAGCAGCACGAATCGCAGCGCGCGCTTTCGAGGATCGGCGGTCATCATCGATGAGTCGCCGGTCGGACTATATTCACCGCATGGACCAGCGTGGGGCCGACAGGCGCAGACTGCTGGCGGGCGTGGCCACGGGCGCGGCGGTGTGGGCGGCGGCGCCGACCGGCGCGCGCGCGGGCGAGCGAGGCGGCGACATTTCGCCGACGGAAGATCTGATGCGCGAGCACGGCGTGCTCCGGCGGATCCTGAGCGTCTACGACGAGGCCGGACGGCGCCTCGCCACCGGCGAGGCGACGGCGCTGGCCGTCGTCGCCGGCGCGGCGGCCATCGTGCGCCGATTCGTCGAGGGCTACCACGAGAAGCTGGAGGAGCAGTTCGTGCTGCCCAAGCTGGAGCGGGCCGGCAAGTTGGTCCAGCTGGCCCAGATCATCCGCGTGCAGCACGCGGCCGGGCGGCGGCTGACCGATCGCATCCTGGCCGGCGCCAAGGCCAAGGACCGGCGCGCGGTGGTGACGGCCATGCAATCGTTCGCGCGCATGTACGCGGCGCACGCGGCGTGGGAGGACACCGAGCTGTTCCCGTTCTACCGCGGGATGTTCTCCGAGGCGGAGCTCGACAAGCTGGGCGAGCAGTTCGAGGAGCAGGAACACAAGCTGCTGGGACGCGGCGGCTTCGACGGCTCGCTGCGCGAGGTCGGGGATCTGGAGAAGACCCTGGGGATCCACGACCTCGCGAAGTTCACGCCCACCTGACCGCCGCGCGTCCCGGCGCGGTTCCTCCGAACGCTGGATCGCTCGTGATGGCCCGGCTGGTGAGGGAACGTTCGCGAGTGCGAGCGGGGCCAGTAGCTGATGACGTGCTCGATGTCGTCGGCCAGCGTGAATGTGACCAAAACGTGGGATATCCGCGGGCTTGCAGTGCCTCGAAGGCACGGCGCGGAGGCGGGCCGGCGAGGATCATGGATGGCCTCGGAAAGTCCGGCGGCGCGGCCGAGCTTGTCCAGGCCAGAACGATTGCAGTTCAGGGGGTTGCGCCCGAGCCCGGGGATGAACAATTAGGTAGACACCCGAGCGCGGCGCGTCCGTCGAGCCCGGCCCCCTGTGTATGGACGCCGCCGAAAAAAAAGAGGACCTTAGAGGGCGGAACGCGATCTTGCCTCGTGCCGTCAAATTTTCAGGTCGGTCGGCCGGCCCGCTCGATCCTCAGAAACCGCGTGACGTCGATCGGGTGGTCTCGCTGCTGCGGGAAAGTGACGACCGGTTTCGCGTGCTCGTGGACAGTATCCGCGATTACGCGATTTGCTTGGTGGATATCGAAGGACACGTCGAGACATGGAACGCCGGCGCCGAGCTGGTGAAGGGTTACAAGCGCGAAGAGATCGTCGGCAAGCACATCGAGGTCTTCTACACGCCCGAGGACCGGACGCGGGGGCTGGCGG
This sequence comes from Myxococcota bacterium, assembly GCA_025934105.1. Taxonomy (GTDB): domain Bacteria; phylum Myxococcota_A; class Polyangia; order Fen-1088; family Fen-1088; genus JADGRB01. Next base: position 8,926 of record JAICYS010000015.1, read on the forward strand.
CCGAGCTGCTGGGCGAAGCCGCGCGCGAGGGGCGGGTCGAGCACGAAGGGTGGCGCGTCCGCAAGGACGGCACCCGATTTTGGGCCGACGTGGTCCTGACCGCGCTCCGCGACAAAGAAGGCAAGCTGATCGGCTACGCCAAGGTGACCCGCGATCTGACCGAGCGCCGCCGGCTGGAAGACGAACGGCTGCGCCGCGCGCGGTCGGACGAGCGGTTCCGCGTCATCGTCGACTCGGTCAAGGACTACGCCATCTTCATGCTCGATCCCACCGGTCACATCGAGACCTGGAACCGCGGCGCCGAGCTGATCAAGGGCTATCAAGCCGGCGAGGTGATCGGCAAGCGGATCGACATCTTCTACCCGCCCGGGGATCGCGAGCGCGGCAAGCCCGATTACCTGCTGGGCCTGGCCGTGCGCGACGGGCGCGTCGAGGACGAAGGCTGGCGCGTGCGCAAGGACGGCACCCGGTTCTGGGCCGACGTGGTGATCACCGCGTTGCGCTCGGACGACGGCGCGCTCTTGGGATTCTCGAAGGTGACGCGCGATCTCACCCAGCGCCGCTCCGTCGAAGAGGACCTGCGGCGCAGCGAAGAGCGGTTCCGCCTGCTGATCGACGCCGTCGACGATTACGCGATCTTCATGCTGGACCGCGACGGCCGCGTCGCCACCTGGAACGTGGCCGCCGAGCGCATCAACGGTTACCCGGCCAGCGAGATCGTCGGGCGCCACGCGCGGGTGTTCCGGCTGCCCGAGGACGTCGCCGAGGGCCGGTGCGAGCGCGAGCTGGAGATCGCCCGCGCGGTGGGGCGCTTCGAAGAAGAGGGCTGGCGCGTGCGCAAGGACGGCACCCGGTTCTGGGCCAACGTCGTCCTGACCGCCATCCACGACAAGACCGGCGAGCTCATCGGGTACGCCAAGGTGACGCGCGACCTGACCGAACGCCGCCGCCTGGACGACGAGCGCCTGCAGCGGGTGCGCGCCGAGGAGGCGCTGCGCGTGCGCGACGAGTTCCTGTCCATCGCCTCGCACGAGCTGAAGACGCCGCTGACGTCGCTGCAGATCGAGCTCTACGCGATGCGCGAGCGGCTGAACGAGGCGGCGACCGATCCGCGGCTGTCGCGCAAGCTGGATCGGGCCTCACGCAACGCCGACCGCCTGTCGGGGCTCATCGACACGCTGCTGGACGTCTCGCGCATCGCCACCGGCCGACTCACGCTCAAGCCGGAGTGCTTCGATCTGGTGGACTCGCTCCGCCTGGTCATCGACGGGATGCGCAGCACCGCGACGCGGGCCGGGTGCGAGCTGAGCCTGGAATATCCGCTCGAAGGGGAGGCGATCCGCGGGACCTGGGACCGGCTGCGCCTCGAGCAGGTCGTCATGAATCTGCTGTCGAACGCTTTCAAGTACGGTGCCGGCCAGCCGGTGACGGTCAGCGTGGCGACGCTGGGGCGCGAAGCGGTGCTCAAGGTCTCCGACAAGGGGCCCGGCGTCGCCGACAAGGACGTCCATCGCATCTTCGACCGATTCGAGCGCGCGTCGCCCATGCGCCACTACGGCGGCCTGGGCCTGGGGCTGTACGTTTCCCGCGAAATCGTTCGGGCCGAGCACGGCAGCATCGCCGTGCACAACCTGCCGGACGGCGGCGCCTGCTTCGAGGTGCACCTGCCCATCGACCCATCATCGGCGAAGGCGGCTGCATCGGGTGCGCCGCACGCGTGAGCAGGCTGGGAGAACGGCTGTGGCATTCCTGGCTGTCGCGCCCGACCTCGCGGAACGAGACCGCGCGGACCAGCTGAACGCGCTGCGCATCCTCTACGACACCAGCCGGAGCCTGGCGCTGGCCACCGACGTGCCGGCGGTGCTATTGCGGGTTTTTGACGCAACCGTGGCGCTGCTTCACGCCGATAAGGGGTTCGTGGAGCTGATGGACGACATCGAGGGGCGGCTGCGGGTGATCGGGCAGAGCGGCTACCCGCCTGCGCTGACCGGCCGGCTGGCGGCGCTGCGCGCCGGCGGGCGGTTCGAGGGGGGGCTGCCGCGCGGCCGTGAGGTGGTGGCGGACGCGGCGGCCGACCCCGCGCTGGCCGGCCAGCGCGGGATCGTGAAGGAGGCGGGCGTCCGCGGGCTTCAGTCATCGCCGCTTCACGGCCGCGACGGCGGCCTGATCGGCGTGGTCTCCACGCAATACGCGGAGGCGCGTCTGCCCCGCCAGGCGGATCTCGAGTTCCTGGATTCGCTGATCGAGCATGCCGCCCGGTTCGTCGACCGGATCCGGGACGAGCAGGCGTTGCGCGAGAAAGAACGGCGCAGCGACGCCTTGCTGGCGCGATTAGCGCCCGCCGAGGGCTCGCCTGAATCCAGATTCGTTCGTAGGGTGTTGGTGGTCGACGACAACGAGGACGCCGCGAACATGCTGGGAGAGCTGCTGGAGGACGCGGGACACCGGGTCCAGACGGCCTACACGGGGGAGGAGGCGCTGCGGGTGGCCAACACATTTCTGCCGGACGTCGTGTTGCTGGACATCGGGCTGCCGGACATGGACGGATACGAGGTCGCGCGCGGCCTGCGGGCGGGGAGGGCGGCGAACGCGACCATCGCGGCGCTGACGGGCTGGGCCCAGCCGCAGAACGCCGATCGCTCGGAGGAGGCCGGCATCGACGTCCACCTGGTCAAGCCGGCCAGCCTGCAGGCGATCGAGGACGTGATCGGGTCGGTGCCGTCGCGGGCGGGGCGGGATCCTTCGGACTCCGTCGGTCCCGAGGCGGCCGAGGAGGACCGGCGGCGTCGGGCGCCCGGCTTGTCGCGCCGCGTGATGGTGGTCGACGACGACGACGACATCCGCGAGAGCCTGATGGACTTCCTCGAGGAGCACGGGTTCGAGACAGTGGGCGCGCGCGACGGCGCCGATGCGCTGAGACAGCTGAGCGCACTCGAGCCGCCGCCCTGCCTGATCATCCTCGATCTGATGATGCCCAACATGGACGGGCGCACCTTTCGCGAAAAGCAGATGGAGCGGGCCGGGCTGGCCAGCATCCCGGTGGTGGTCATCTCGGCCTATCGCGACGTCGAACACAACGCGCGCGACCTGCAGGTCACCAACTGGCTGCCGAAGCCGCTGAACCTGCCGGCGCTGCTTCAGGTCGTGCGAGAAGCCTGCGCGGACGCCTGACGCGCGGCCCGCGATGTGAGAACCGGTGCGCCGGTGCTAAAGTGGGCGGCCATGACGAGTCCGAAACGCGTCTGCCTGGTCGTCCTCGACGGCTATGGTGAGCGCGCCGAACAGAACGGAAATGCGGTCCGGCTGGCCAAGACGCCGACGTTCGATCGCTTGTACAAGACCTCTCCCTGGACCCTCATCGGGGCCTCCGAGTACGACGTCGGCCTGCCCAAGGGGCAGATGGGCAACAGCGAGGTGGGCCACCTGAACCTGGGCGCCGGCCGCATCGTCTACCAAGACATCGTCCGCATCGATCGCGCCATCGAGACCGGTACGTTCTACGACAACCCGGTGCTGGTGAAGTTGATCGACGCGGTGAAGGCCAGCGGTGGGACGCTGCACCTCTTCGGGCTGACCAGCCCCGGGAACGTCCACGCGTCGCTCGAGCACGCCTACGCGATGTGCGAGCTGGCCAAGCGGCGAGGACTGACCAAGGTGGTCTGGCACGCCTTTCTGGATGGGCGCGACACGCCGCCCGCCTCGGCGGCCGGCTATCTGCGCCAGGTCGGCGACAAGCTGGACCAGATCGGCGTCGGCACGCTGGTCTCGGCCGTCGGGCGCTATTACGCGATGGACCGCGACAAGCGCTGGGACCGGCTGGAGGTCGCCTGGAAGATGCTCACGCGCGGCGAGGGGCAGCTGGTGGACGACCTGGCGGCGGCGGTCGAGCGCGGCTACAAGACCGGACCGGACGGCAAGCCGCTGACCGACGAGTTCGTGACGCCGCTGGTCCGCAAGGGGGCGGACGGCAAGGCGCGCGCCGTCATCCAGGACGGCGACGGGTGCTTCTTCTTCAACTTCCGTGCCGATCGGGCCCGGCAGCTCACGCTGGCGCTGCACGCCGGGGACGACGCCTTCCCGCACTTCGACCGCGGGCGCCGGCCCAAGCTGGCCGGCTTCGCGACCATGACCCAGTACGACGCCAAGGTGCAGGTTCCGGCGGCCTTCCCGCCCCAGAGCTTGTCGATGATCCTGGGCGAGGTCCTGTCGAAGCACGGGGTCGCGCAACTCCGCACCGCCGAGACCGAGAAGTACGCGCACGTGACCTATTTCTTCAACGGCGGCGTCGAGCAGGCCTTCCCCGGGGAAGAGCGCGTGCTGGTGCCGTCCAACCGGGAGGTCGCGACCTACGACCTGGCGCCGGAGATGTCGGCCGCGCCGGTCACCGACGTGGTGGTCAATGCGCTGAAGCCGGGCGGGCCCACGTTCATCCTGGTCAACTACGCCAACCCGGACATGGTGGGCCACACGGGAAAGCTCGATCCGGCCGTCCACGCCGTGGAGACCGTCGACAAGGCGCTGGGGCGCATCGTCGAGGCGGCGGCCGCCGGCGGGGCGACCGTGTTCATCACGGCCGATCACGGCAACTGCGAGACGATGATCGACCCCAAGACCGGGCAGCCGCACACCGCGCACACCATGAACCCGGTGCCCTTCATCGCGGTCGGCGCGGCGTCCGGGCGCAAGTTTCGTCAGGGCGGCCGGCTGGCCGACGTGGCCCCGACGGTCCTGGAAGAGATGGGCTTGCCGCAGCCCCCCGAGATGGACGGTCAGAGCCTCTACGGCAAATGAGCATTGGCAAGCGCCTCATCGATCTCGCGCGGTCCGAGCTGAACTCCCTGCTCGACAAGGCCGCGCGCGTCGATGACGGCGATCCGCGGGACCAGCCCGCGCACGCCGACGTCGCCTCGATGTCCGACGACGAGCTGGCCGCCGAGATCGAGCGGCGGCGCCAGGCGCGCGAGGAGGTCGAGCGCCTCACCTCGCGCGGGCGGGCGACGGCGGGGGCCCGGCCGTCGGCGGGATCGTCCCGGCCGTTTCGCGCCTCGGGCGCGCCGCCGCCCCGGCGGACGGCGGCCGGCGACGAGGCGCTGCGGCGGGCCTACGCCGCGCTGGAGGTCCCGGCCGGCTCCGACTTCGAGGCGGTCAAACGGTCCTACCGGCGCCTGATGCGCAAGTATCACCCCGACCTCAACGCCGGATCGCCGGAGAGGCAGCGGGCGGCCACCGACCTGTCCCAGCGCCTGACCGAAGCGTACAAGACGCTCGAAAAGCAACTCCGCAAGTAGCAGCGCGCGTCGCGCCATGACGACCGCCGCCTCCCCCTCGCCTGCCGCGCCGCCGCTGCTGGCCCTGGTCCCGCCGCCCGAGGCTGGCGCGGACGAGATCCTGGCGCGGTTCGTCGGCTACGCGGCCGGCGCGAGGTTGACGCTCTATCCGGCGCAGGAAGAGGCGCTGCTGGAAATCATGGCCGGCAAGCACGTGGTGCTGAACACGCCCACCGGGTCGGGCAAGTCGCTGGTCGCGGCGGCGTTGCACTTCAAGGGGCTGGCCGAGGGGAAGACGTCGGTCTACACGTCGCCGGTCAAGGCGCTGGTCAGCGAAAAGTTCTTCGATCTGTGCCGCCTCTTCGGCCCGGAACAGGTCGGCATGCTGACCGGCGACGCCAGCATCAACCGCAACGCCCCCATCGTCTGCTGCACCGCCGAGATCCTGGCCAACCTGGCGCTGCGCGAGGCGGCCACGGCCGACTACGTGGTCATGGACGAGTTCCACTACTACGCCGATCGCGAGCGCGGCGTGGCCTGGCAGGTGCCGCTGCTGGCCATGCCGAAGACCACGTTCCTGTTGATGTCGGCGACGCTGGGGGACGTCACGCCGATCGCCGAGGGGCTGACCGAGCTGAGCGGGCGCGAGGTAGCGGTGGTGCGCGGGCGCGAGCGCCCGGTGCCGCTGGAGTTCGAGTACCGCGAGACCCCCCTGCACGAGACCATCGCCGAGCTGGTGACGCAGGGGCGCGCCCCCGTCTACCTGGTCAACTTCACGCAGCGCGCCGCCGCCGAGGAAGCCCAGAATTTGATGAGCGTCGACCTCTCGACCAAGGCGGACAAGGAGGCGATCCGGGCCGCCCTCGAGGGCGTCCAGTTCGACACGCCTTACGGCAAGGAGATGCAACGCTTCGTGCGGCACGGCGTCGGCCTGCACCACGCCGGCCTGCTGCCGAAGTACCGCTTGCTGGTCGAGCGGCTGGCCCAGCAGGGCCGGTTGAAGGTGATCAGCGGCACCGACACCCTGGGCGTGGGGGTGAACATCCCGATCCGAACGGTGCTGTTCACTCAACTCTGCAAGTACGACGGCGAGAAGACCGGCATCCTGGGCGTGCGCGAGTTCCTGCAGATCGCGGGGCGCGCCGGGCGCAAAGGCTTCGACGAGCGCGGGTTCGTGGTGGCGCAGGCGCCGGCGCACGTCGTCGAGAACAAGCGCCTGGCGGCCAAGCAGGCGGCGGGCAAGAAGGTCGTCATGCACAAGCCGCCGGCCAAGGGGTTCGTGCACTGGGACCGCGGCACCTTCGACCGCCTCATCAACGGGACGCCCGAGCCGCTGGCCTCGCGCTTCGAGGTCACGCACGGCATGCTGCTGAACGCGCTTCAGTCGCGCGGCGGGTACCGGCGGCTGGTGCAGATCATCGGCCGCTCGCACGGCGGGCCGCGCGACCGGCGCAACGAGCGCCGGCGGGCGGCGGCGTACTTTCGGACCCTGCGGCGCGCCAAGCTGGTCGACGTGGTGACCACCGAGTCCGTCCGGGGGCGCGTCGTCGAGGTCAGCCCCGAGCTGCAGCGGGACTTCTCGTTGAATCAGACGCTCTCGCTGTACCTGCTGGAGGCTCTGGCGGTGCTGGACCGCGACGCGCCCGGCTACGCGCTGGACGTGCTGACGCTGGTCGAAGCGATCGTCGAGAATCCCGACATGATCCTGCGCCGCCAGCTGGATCTGCTGAAGGACGAGAAGATGGCCCAGATGAAGGCCGACGGCGTGGAGTACGACCAGCGCATCGCCGAGCTGGAGGCCATGGAGTGGCCCAAGCCGAACCGCGACTTCATCTACGCCACCTTCGACGACTTCGCGCTGCGCCACCCGTGGGTGGGCCACGAGAACGTCCGGCCCAAGTCGGTGGCCCGCGACATGTACGAAAAGTGCGCCGGGTTCAACGAGTACGTGCGCGACCTCGGCATTGAACGCAGCGAGGGTGTCCTCTTGCGATACCTGTCGCAGGTCTGGAAGACGCTGGAGCAGACGGTGCCGCTGGCGGCGCGCAGCGAAGAGCTGCTGGACGTACTCGCCTATCTGGGGACGCTGCTGCGCGACGTCGACTCCAGCCTGCTCGACGAGTGGGAGGCGCTGGCCGACCCGACGCGCAGGCCGGTGCGTCCGGAACGCCCGGCGGTGGTCTCGGTCGATCCGGCCGCCGAGCGGCGGTCGGCGCTGGCGGTGATCCGGGCCGAGCTGCACAAGCTGGTGGCGGCGCTGGCCCGCCGCGATCACGCCGCGGCCGCCCGGCTGGTGACGGCCGGCGACGCGGAGCCCTGGACGCCGGAGCGGCTGGCGGCCGCCATGGCGCCGTTTTGGGCCGAGCATCGCACGCTGCTGGTCACGCCGGAGGCGCGGCGGCCGCACCGGACCCGGCTCGACGAGATCGGACCGCGCCGGTTCCGGGCGCAGCAGACGCTGGTCGACGGCGAGGGCGACGAGGACTGGTCGATCGACGCGCGCATCGACCTCGACCGCCGCCGCGTCGACGGCGAACCGCTGCTGGAGCTGGTCCGACTGGGCGTCTAGTGCACTAGCCAGCAGCCCGTCGCGGAAGTCGGACCGAGCCCGAATCGCCCCGTCCGTTTCCCCGACGCGGAGACTTTCGCCGCGGGCTGCCCTCGAAAAGGCGTCAGCGCCGAACGTGACGCGATTTCGACGGCGGTGCCCTGAGTCCTTCAGGCCCGACGAGCGTTCCGGGTCCTGCGACGGGATCGGCGCCGCCGCCGATGCGCGACCAGGGCGCGTACCCGCAAGTACGTGACCGAGGAGCAACGAAGGCTCCGGCGTCGAGGCCGCCGCGATACCCGGTACGAACTTCGGGTCTGAAGGACCAAGTCTAGGGCGCGATTGCGACCCGGACGCCGGCGTGCAAGTCGGAGGGGGGATCCACGATGACCTGGTCGCCCACGCGCAGGCCGTCGCTGACCAGGGCTTCGTCGCCGGCTTCGGCCAGGTCGACGTCGCGCGATTCGGTCGTGCCGTCGCGTGCGGCCACCCAGAGCGCGCGGCGCTCGCCGTCCCCCTGCAGCGCCGTCGCGGGAATCGGGAACACGGCGTCGAACCGCCGTCGCGCGAGGCGCAGCGGCTGGCCGGCCACCAACCCGACGTCGCCGGGCAGCGCCACCAGCACCGGGTCGGTGGCGCCACCCGCCGCCAGCCGCTGGCAGTCGACGAACCGGGGCCCGACCTGCGCTTCCAGGGGGCTCGAATCCACGGCCGTGGCCGGCGGGCCGGCGCGCCGCACCGGCTCGTTCGAGGCGCGCGGCGCGAGGCCAATCACCTCCACGCGGCAAAAGTCGGCGCGGCTGAACGCCGCTCGGTCGGCCGGATCCAGCTGGAAGGCGCCCCGGAGCAGGCGGCTCTTCACGCGCGCCACCGGCACGCCCGGCGTCACGGCGCCGCCGACCTTGGCCAGCGTCTCGACGATTTCGCCCGGCTCGCGCGCGACGACGGTGTATCGCGCCAGCGCGGCTTCGGCTTCCGACACCAGGCGCTCTTTCTCCGCCAGCATCACCTCGGCGTGGTGCGCCGCCGCCTCGTTGCCGGCCTCCCGCATGGCGTCCCGCACCTGCTTGTAAAAGCCCACCCGCGACTGGTGGTGCTCCAGCGCCGCCTCGATGGGCGCCGCGGCTTGCAGCTTGCCGATCACCTCGCCGGCGGCGACCTCGGTGCCCGAGGGAAGCAGCTCGGTCAGCCGGCCGGCGGTCGAGAACGACAGCGCCAGCGTCTCGGCGGCGGTCACCTGACCGGGGCGCTCGAACCAGCGGTAGACGGCGGCCGGCGCCGGTGTCAGCACGTGCACCCGCAGCGCCTGCGGCGCCGGCGCGGGCCGCTGGTTCTTCCAGTACCAGACGCCGGCCACCACGGCCGCGGCGGCGACCAGCAGCCCGATCAGCAGCAGCGGCGCGCGCGATTTGGGGCGCCGGCGCTGGTCCTTGCCCGCCTCGTCGGAGAAACCGGACATGACCACGGTCTCGGGCTGCGGCGGCTGCCGCCGTTCCGGCACGCCGGGAGGCGGCGGCGACGCTTTCGGCGTCAGGACCGGCGGCAGCGTCGCCTCCTTCGACATCTCGGCCGGCTTTTCGCCGGCCTGGGCCGCGTCGGCCGGGTGCAGCTCGCCGTCCAGCGCCACCGCCCACCGCGGCGTCGGATGATCGACGGCCGGCTCGGGCCGCCGGGGCGGCGGCTCGTCGAGCGGGTCCAGCAGCACCGGCCGGGTGGACTCGCCGGTCACGTGGTTGCTGGGCGCGGCGCCCAGCTCGAGGCTGCCGGATTCGGGATCGGCCGGCACCGCGTGCTCGGCGGTTGGGTTGGCATCGTCCAGCAGCCACAGCGGCTCCGACAGGGGCGCCACGATGGTCGCCTCGGGCGCGTCCAGCATCGCCCGATCCGGCACGAACTGCGCCGTCTGCACGCTCTGCGCCGCCATCCACTCGTCGGCCGCGTCCTCCGGCGCGCCGTCCTTTTCCGGGACCGCCGGCAGCGGCACTTCCAGGGTGGCCGCGGTGTCGCCGGAGGGCCGCCCGCCGGCCCCGTTCCCTTCGCTCTCCAAAAATCCCAGCTCGCGCAGCCGGCTGGCGAACTCGTCCAGGCTGTCGGCGGTCAGCTCGGCGCCGTAGACCTCGGACGCCCAGCTCACCACGTTCGCCACCGGCTGGCCGTTCAGCTGCAGCGCCAGCTGGTACTCGAAGTCGTACAGGCGAAAGCTGGCGCCGGTCTTCGGGTCGCTCACGTCGACGCAGGCCACGCCGTCGGCGTCGACCGGGGAAGTTGCCAGGTCCTGCCGGAAGCGGGGGCTGGCTTCGTTCATGGCGGCCCGAGCTTACAGGCCCCGTTTGGCTCCGAGCAACATATAGTGCCGCCGCCCGGCGCGATGCCCGACACTCCCCTTACCGCCCCCGCCTTCGTCTACCGCGCCGGCGTTCGGATGTCGGACACCGTCGTCACCTGTGACGGCTGGGCTTCCACCGACCTGCTGTTTCTGTCCCACGCGCCGGTGCTGTCGCCGCACGGCCGGCGCGGGCTGCCGTCGGTCGGTCGGGGGCGGCGCCGGCTCCTGGCCACCGACGCGACCCTGACGCTGCTGGGACCGGTGGGCGAGCGCCTCCGGCCGCACGCGCTGATCGCGTCCCTCGGCCGGCCGTTCGCCCTGGGCGACCTGCGCCTCGAGTTGCTGTCGTCGAGCCATTTGCCCGGGGCCGCCTCGTTGCTGGCGGAAAAAGGGGGCCGCCGGCTGCTCTACGCCGGCCCCCTCGGCGACGGCGCCGACCTGCGCGCGGCGCACGCCGTCTGCGTCGACGCGCGTTGGACGGCCGCCGGCCTGACGCTGCCCGCCCGAGCCGACGCCGAAGCCGCGGTCCTGGCCGCCGGCCGCGAGCGCGCGGGGGGCGACGCGCCGGTCCTGCTGATCGACCCGCCGGCGCTGGCGCCCGAAATCGCCCAGGCGCTGGCGGGAGCCGGCGTCCCCGTTCGGGCGCACCGCAAGATCCTGGAGGCCTTCGGCGTCTACCGCCGGGCGCTGGGCCTCACCCGGCCGGCCGGCGCGGTCCAGCGGTTCTCCGGGCGCCTGGCGGGGGGCGAATGCTTGCTCTGGCCGGCGGGCGCCCCGCTGCCGGCGCAGGCCGTCAGACCGCCGCGGGCCGTGGTGCCCGTCGGGCCGCGGGCCGGCCAGGCCGGGGGGGTGGCGTTCCCGTTCGGGGCGGACGCCGCCCGGTCGATCGGGTACGTCGCGGCCACCGGCGCGTCGGAGGTGGCGCTGGTCGCGGCCCCCGACGACCACCTGCTGGAGCTGCTGCGGGCCCGCGGGCTGGCCGCGTACCGGCTGGGGCCGGCCCGGCAGATGCCGCTATTTCGATGATTGGGCCCCGCATGGGCGGCCGGGCGCGCGGTGGCGGCCGGGAGTTCACATTGTCTCTTCACGTTCTATGGAGTTAAATTTCCCAGGTGTTCAATCTCGGAATGGGCGAGATCACCGTGATCTTGCTGCTCGCCCTCATCGTCCTCGGACCGTCCAAGCTGCCCGACCTGGCGTCGGGGCTGGGCAAGCTCATTCGCGACATCCGGAAGGCGACGGCCGACGTGAAGAACGAAATCGTCATGGACGAAACGTTCCGCAAGCCGTTCGAGGAGCTGCGCGACGCGGTGACGCTGCCGCCCGAAGAGCTGAAGCGGCGCGACCAGATCAAGAGAAACCTGGAAGAGGCACGCAAGCGCCTGGAAGAGGAGGCCGCGCAGGTGGCGGCGGCCACGGCCGTCACGCCCGTGGCGCCAGAGGGTGCGGCTGCCTTGCCCGCCGAAGAGCCGGCCGAGGGCGCGGTGCCGGCGGCGGAGGCCGCCCCGGACGCCGCTCCTCCAACCGTGGTGCCGCCGGTCGCTCCGCCCGCCGGGACCGTGGCGCGCAACCGGCCGGTGGAACCTCCCGCGGCCGAGGTGGCCGCGGCGGCCGAGACCGCGGCCTCGCACGTGCCGGCGCCGCCGGTCAGCGCCGGGCCGCGCGTGGTCCCGCCGATCTCCAGCCTGGACGGCGAGCGGGCGAACGTGACCCAGACGCTGTCCGAGGCGGACCTGCTCGCCAGCGTGCCGCCGGCGCCGCGCCGCGCGACCCCGCCGCCTTTGCCCGGCTTGAGCCGACCGGCCAGCCGGCCGATCCGGGCGCCGATGACGCCGGCTGCCGGCCCCAACGCCACGCAGGTCCTGTCCGAGAACGACCTTTTGCCGCCCGGTTCGCCGGGGCAGCCAGGCGTCAAACCACCGCCGGTTCCAGGCCCGAAGAAGAGCTAGTGCATCGCCGTCGAAATACCGTCATGTTCGGCCGGCGATCCGCGTTGCTGGTCCTCAGGATGTCGCCGGGGACTCGTCGCCGTTGCGCCTGGCGGCCGGCCTGGCTCGTCGAACTCGGCGTCGGCGCTGTTTCGACGGCGGTGCACTAGGTCGGCCGCCCCCGGCGCCCCCCCGGCCGGACCTTCCTTTCGCCTTCCGCAGGAGACCCCAGCTGACCACCACCGACGACAAGGATCGCACCGCCGTCGAGAGCTCGCGGATGACGTTCGTGCAGCACCTGGACGAGCTGCGCCTGCGGCTGCGCAACGCCGCGATCGTCTTTCTGGTGGCGATCGGTTTTTCGTTCTACTTCGTCAAAACCTATTTCGACCTGCTGACCCGGCCGGCCCGCGCCGCCTGGATGCAGGCGCTGGCTGGCCAGGAGCCGGTGTTCCGGTTCGCCAGCCCGACGGAGCCCTTCTGGGTCTACACCAAGCTGGCGCTTTACGGGGCCGCGCTGGTGGCCAGCCCGTTCATCTTCTGGGAGCTGTGGCGGTTCGTGGCGCCGGGGCTCTACCGCAAGGAGAAGCGGATGGCGCTGGTCGTGACGCTGGCGACCGCCGCCTGCTTCGTGGGCGGCGCGCTGTTCGGCTACGGCGTCCTGTGCAAGCCGGCGCTGACGTACATGTTGTCGTTCGCCGAGATCTTCCCCGGCCAGCTCCACTTCAAGATCGAGCCGGCCGTCATGATGGACGAAGTCGTCGGTTTCATGATGGCGATGATGATCGGCACCGGCGTCGCCTTCGAGCTGCCGGTGCTGCTGTCGGTGCTGGGCTGGCTGGGGCTGGTCCGGGCCAAGTCGCTCTGGAAGTTCAACAAGTTCGCGCTGATTCTGTCGTTCCTGGTGGGCGGGGTTCTGACGCCCGGGCCGGACGTCTTGTCGCAGGTGCTCATGGCGGCGCCCCTGTTCGCGCTGTTCAACGTGTCCATCCTGGTGGTCTGGCTGATCGAGCGCGCGGCGCGCAAACGGCTGGAGGCGCTGGCCAAGGAGACCGGCGCCGATCTGGTGCCGACGGACGCGCCCTAGCCGCGCCGTTCACTGCGCCGTTCACCGGGCAGTCCGTTCGACCGCCGCGACGCCGGCGATCGCCGGGCCGGGTGAGGCGCGGAAAATTTGACGACGGCGGGGGGGAGGAGAAGATGGGGCTCAGGTGATCATGCTGGGCGAATTTTCTGAAGGCCGGGCGCGCGCATTGCCGAAGGGGTTCGTGTTGGTCTCTTCGTCACCGCGGCGAGGTACGGTCGCCGGGTTGCAGCGGCGGCTTCGCGCGCGGGACGCCGTGCCGGCTTCGGGCCAGATCGTGTTTCGCTTCGCGCGTCAGACGCTCCGCTGAGGACGACCCATGTTCCGTCTCCTCAAGTTGGGCATCGCGCTGATGGGGCTGGTGCTGTTCGCGTGGTTCGGCCTGACGGTGAAGCTGGGCCCGCAGACGCTGTTCCAGCACCTGCGCGCCATCGGGCAGAGCAAGGAATCCCAGGAGCTGGTGGACGGCACCAAGCAGGCGGCCGGGCCGCTGGTCGACGACGTGCGCCGCCGGATTGGCGGCAAAAAAGAAGAGCAGGTCGCCGCCCATCCCGAGCCGGCACCCCCGGAAGAGCACGTGTCGCACGCCGACCGCCAGGCGCTGCACCGTCTGATCCGCCGCGTAGATCGCTGAGGATCGGTTAGGCTTCAGCGCGCATGCGCTGGGCTCCCGTTGCCGTCGCGATCTGTTCGACCGCTCCGCTGGCCGCCCTGGCTCACGAGCCGACGCTCTGGACGGCGGCCGCGCGGCAAGCCCATCCGGCGACCGGCCTGGCCGACCTGGCCGAACGCACGCGCGGCGCGGTCGTGCACGTGCGCGGCGAGCTGGTCGAGGGCGACAGCGACAGCGACGGCGACGGCGATTCGGGCCGGACGTCGATCGGAACCGGCTTCATCATCAACAAGGACGGCTACATCCTGACCAACGAGCACGTCGTGCGCCGGGTGGTCGACCTGCGCGGGCGCCTGTTCGACGGGCGCGAGCTGCCCGCCTGCGTGGCGGGGGCCGACGTCGCCACCGACATCGCGCTGCTCAAGGTGGTGAGCAAGCGGCCGCTTCCCGTGCTGGCTCTGGGCGACTCCACCGCCGTGCGCGTGGGCGAGCCGGTGATCGCCATCGGCAACCCGTACGGATTCGACTACAGCGTCACCGCCGGCATCGTGTCGGCCAAGGACCGGGTCGTCGACCGGTCGACCCTGCGGGAGGCCGGCTCGGACGACCTCTATTCGTTCTTCATCCAGACCGACGCGTCGATCAATCTGGGGAACTCCGGCGGCCCGCTCATCGACCCGTCGGGGGCGGTGATCGGCATCAACGCCGCCTTCTGGGCCGGTCACCCGCTGCAGCCGGCGCAGGGGATCGGGTTCGCGATCCCGATCAACATGGCCAAGGCGCTTCTGCCGCGCATGATCGAGACCGGCGTGGCGCGGCGCGCTTACCTGGGGGTCGACGCGCAGCCCATCGATCCGGCGCTGGAGGCGGCGTTGAAGCTGAACTCGGGGCGGGGCGCGCTCATCGCCAGCATCGAGAAGGGCTCGCCCGCCGAAGCGGCCGGCCTCGAGCCGGGCGACGTCGTCGTCAACTGGAACGGCGCCGACGTCGCCACCAGCGAGGACTTCAAGATCGACGCGCAGCTCAGCACGCCGGGCGCGCGCCTCAAGATCGCGGTCCTGCGCGACGGCAAGCGCGTCACGCGCGAGATCGTGCCGCGCGCCGCGACGGTCAAGGACATCGCGCCGCCGCACCCGTCCAGCTGCTCGCGGGCGCCGGAGCCGCTGATGGCCAACGTCGACGACTTCGACGTCCAGCCGACGCCGGCCCGCGCGGCCCGGGTGCCGGCCGGCCGCAGCGTGACCGTGACCCGCGTGACCGATCACAGCGCCGCGGCCCAGGCGGGGTTGCGGGTGGGTGACGTGGTGCTGCGCATCGGCAAGACGGCGGTCTGGACCCCGGCCGACGTCGCCGAGGCGCTGAAACAGTTCAAACTGGGCGACCCCGTGCCGATGCTGGTGCGCCGATCGGGGTTCGATTTCTGGATGGCCTTTACCCGGCGGTGACACGTGAGCCTGGACGAGAAACGATACCGGCAGCTTCTGGACGAGACGTTCGCGCGCGTGGATCGCGCCTTCGAGTCGGTGGACCCCGACCTGGCGGAGGTCTCGCTGTCGCAGGGGACGCTGACCATCACCTTCTTCGAGAAGCAGCGGTTCATGTTGACGCCGCAGCCCTCGCCCCGGCAGCTCTGGGCAGCGTTTCGCGACCGCGCCTGGCACTTCGACTGGAACGAAGAGCGGCGGGCCTGGGTGGACGACCGCGGTCACAGCATCGAGCTGCTGGACCTGGTCGAGCGGACCACCCGGGACGTCGCCTCGGTGGAGGTCCGCGTTCCGAGAACGTGAGTTGCCCTGGACAGGCGCCGGCCGCATGCCCAGATGAACCGGCATGGCCAGACCAGCGGGGCTGCCCCCGACCGCGGCGGAGGCCAACCTCCACGACAGCGAGGCCGCCGCGCGGGCGCGGGCCGACGAGCTGGCCGCCCTGCTGGACGCCACGCCCGCCGCGTTGTGGATCGCGCACGATCGGGACTGCCGTGAGGTGCTGAGCAGCCGCAAAGGCTACGAGATGCTCCGCATTCCGCCGGGAGGCCAGGTGTCGAAGACGGCCGCCGCGGACCCGCCGGTTCACTTCCGCGTCTTCCACGGCGGTGTCGAGCTGGCGCCGGAGGACCTGCCGCTGCAGCGCGCCGCCCGCGAGGGCGTCGAGCTGCGGGAGTTCGAAGAGGAGATCCGGTTCGACGACGGCACGTCGACGTTCATTTACGGCAGCGCGGTCCCGCTGCGCGACGCCGAGGGCAGGCCGCGCGGCGCGATCGCCACGTTCATCGACATCACGGCGCTCAAACAGGCGGAGGCGGCGGCGCGGCAAGCCGACCGGCGCAAGGACGAGTTCATCGCCACGCTGTCGCACGAGCTGCGCAATCCGCTGGCGCCGATCGTGACGGCGGTGCGGCTCATCAAGATGCGCGGCGACGTGGCGGTCCCGCGCGAGCGCGAGATCATCGAACGGCAAACCGCGCACGTGCTGCGGCTGATCGAAGATCTGCTGGACGTCTCGCGGGTCGCGCGCGGAAAGGTCGAACTGCGCAAGCGGCCGTTGCAGCTGGGGGCGGTGGTGGCGCAGGCCCTCGAGACCACCGCGCCGCTGTTCGAGCAAAGGCAGCAGCACCTCGCCCTGGACGTGCCGGCCGCCGGCCTCACCGTCGAGGGCGACGAAGCCCGTCTCGTGCAGATCGTCGCAAATCTGTTGAGCAACGCCAGCCGGTACACCGCGCCCGGCGGCCACGTCACCGTCGTCGCGCGCCGCGCCGGCGGTCAGGCCCAGCTCAGCGTGCGCGATGACGGCGCCGGCATCGGGCGCGAGCTCTTGAGTCGCGTCTTCGAGCCGTTCGTGCAAGAGCGCCGCCCGGACGCCCCGCAGAGCGGGCTGGGGCTGGGCTTGGCGCTGGTGCGAAGCCTGACCGCGCTGCACGGCGGGCAGGTCCAGGCCTACAGCGAAGGCCCCGGTCGCGGGTCGGAATTCGTGCTACGACTTCCCGTCATGGAGAAGGACGTCGGCTCCGGCCCGGGCGCGCCAGCGATTCAGACGGTGACCGCGGGGGCTCGCCGCCGCATCCTGCTGGTCGACGACAACGAGGACGCGGCCGAGCTGCTGTCGATGCTGCTGGTCGACGCCGGGCACACCGTCCAGATCGCGCACGATGCGGCGACGGCGCTGTCGCTGGCCCCCAGCATGGCGCCCGACGTGGCCCTGCTGGACATCGGCCTGCCTGTGATGGACGGCTACCAGCTGGGGACCGAGCTGCGGCGGCGCCTGGGCGCGCAATCGCCGGCGCTGGTCGCGCTGACCGGCTACGGCCAGGAGAAGGACCGGCAGCGGACGGCTGCGGCCGGTTTCGCCGCCCACCTGGTGAAGCCGATCGACCCGGAGCACCTGCTGAACGTGATCGAAACGCTGGTCACGCCCGCCGGCGAGGCAGGGACAGCCTGAACGTCGTCCCCTCGGCGCGCGAGGACGCGGCGTCGACAGTTCCGCCGTGCGCGGTGGCAATGGCCCGCACGATGTAGAGGCCCAGGCCCAGGCCGCGCCCCTCCGTGCTGCCGCGCTCGAACGGCTGGAAGATGAGCTGCAGGCGGTCGGCCGGGATCGGTTCGCCGTCGTTGTGCACCTGCAGCTCGACGGTGTCCCCGGCCGCGCGGACCCGCACCAGAACCTGGCCTTGTCCGTGGGTGACGGCGTTGCGCAGCAGGTTGGAGATGGCCTGCGCCAGGCGGTTCGGATCCCAGCTGCCCGCGAGATCGCCGGTCGCCTCCAGCGTGATCCGCTCGCCGCCTTCCAGCTGCCGGCACTCGGCGATCACCTCTTCGGTGAGCTGGCCCAGGTCGACCGGGCGCGCCGCCACCGGGATGGGGCCGTGCCCGGCCCGCGCGTAGTCGGTCAGGTCCGTGACCATGTCGCTCATCCGGCGGACGGTGTGCGAGACCCGGTCGGTGATGGCGCGCGAGCGGTCGTCGAGCGCGGTGCGCGACAGCAGCAAGGTGCCGGCCGCGATGCTGGCCAGCGGCGTCTGGAGATCGTGAGCCAGCATGGCGATGTCGCGATCTCGGGCCGCCAGCGCCTCGCCGCGTTGGAACAGCGACACCAGCGCGCGCACCTTGGCCCGCAGCAGCGCGGAGGCGATCGGCTTGACGATGTAGTCGACCAGCGCCGCTCCTTGCAGCGATTCGATGTTGCGCGGATCGAATTCGTAGGCGGTCAGCAAGATCACCGGGGTCTCGCGGGCCTGAGGGAGCTTGCGCAGGCGCTCCAGCACTTCGAAGCCGTCCATCTCGGGCATGACCACGTCCAGCAGAATCACGGCGAACGGCCGCTTTTCGGCCAGACGCAGCGCCTCGGGCCCGGAGGCGACCGTCACCAGGTCGATGGGGAGCGGCTCGAAGATCGCCGACAGCGCCAGCAAGTTCGCCGGATGATCGTCGACGGCCAGTACGGCGGCGGGGGGCAGCGCGCTCTGCTCGATCTGGGCCATCAGTGCCTAGGGATTTAGTGCCGTTCGCGCCCGCAACAAGGAGCAGGTTTCGCAGAATCAGCTTCCATGAAGGCGGGAACAGACAATTTGTCGCGGGCGCGGATTGACAACGTCGGGCGCTAGGTCATTTTGTACAAAAATGGGCGAGCGCAGCGAGACCGTTCAGCCGACCGCCGCCGGGACCGCGCGTGCGCCGGGTGCGGGCGCGACGCGGCAGCTGGCGACGGAATCGCGCCGCCTGCTGCTGGTCGAGGACGACTTCGCCCTTCGCGCTCACCTGGCCGAGCTGCTCATGCAGGAAGGCTTCTACGTCGGCTGCGCGGCGGACGGCGCCGAAGCCCTCCGGCGGCTGCAACAGGAGGCGCTGCCGGCCGTGATCCTGCTGGACATCATGTTGCCGCGGGTGAACGGCGTCGCGTTCCGCGAGGCGCAACTTCGGTCCGCCGCGTTGCGATCGATCCCGACGGTGGTGGTCACGTCGCGCCGGGACATCCCCGAGCTCGACGAGCTGGAGTTCTCCGCCGTGTTCCGCAAGCCCATCGACTTCGATCAGCTCGTCGAGACGCTGAACGAGCTCTGCCCGAAGCGCCAAGAGTCCTAGGACGCCGGTCCGGCCGCGGCCCGGGCCGGCGTGTCGGCCGCTCTTGGCGTGGCCGAACCGTCAGCTGGCGAGCTCGATCATGCGCGTCATGGCGCGCGCGGCCGCCCCCCGGACCTCGTCGGGCACGGTGATTCGCTGCTCGGGCGGCTCGTCGCGAAGCGTGCGGTAGACGCTCTCCAGGTCGGTGGCCTTCATGTACTGGCAGAGGCGGCACGGCTTGTAGAACTGCTTTTCCGGGTGATCCAGCTCCAGCCGGACGACCAGGCCGCACTCGGTCAGGATGGCATAGCGGGTCTTTTCGGGGTGCGCGTCGACGTACTTGGCCATCTGCGACGTCGACATGACCTGGTCGGCTGCCCGCTGCAGCTCGGGGCGGACCTCGCCGTGGACGATGACGGTGGTTTCGGGGTCCTGTCGCCGGATGCTCGCGATGTCGCCGACGCTCATCTGGTGGTGAACGTGGCAGGCCCCCTCCCAGGCGAACACGTTCCCGCGCAGCCCCTGCTTTTCGCCCTCGCGGACCAGCGGCTCGATCATCTCGGCGTATTCGCGCGGGTGGAATTTGTGCGGCTCGGGAGGCGGCAGGTAGGTGCGCTTGGTCTTCAGCGCCACCTGATAGGCCAGGTTCTGGTCGGGCACGAACAGGATGTCCGGCACCCCCAGCCGGTCGGCGATCTTCGCCGCGTTCGAGCTGGTGCAACAGCTGTCGGACAGCGCCTTGACCTCCGCGTACGTGTTCACGTACGTCATCGTCGCGAACTGCCGCCCGGCGGCGCGCAGGAAGTCCTGGCGCTCGGCGACGTCGTCGGCGTCCACCTCGGCCAGCGAGCAGAGCGCGTCCAGCCGCGGCAGGTAGACCGGCCGCTCGGGCGCCAGGGTGTGGCACCCCTCGGCCATGAAACGCACGCCGCAGAAGACCACCATCCGCGCCTGGTCCGGGGGCAGGTCGCGCGCCTTGACCGCCAGCTCGAAGCTGTCGCCGACCAGGTCGGCGACGGCCTGCACCTCGGGCACCTGGTAGTTGTGCGCGGGGACGAAGGCGCGCTTGTCCCGCTTGAGGCGGCGGATCTCGTCCCACAGCTCGGCGACGCGGGGGGCTTCGGCCTCGGTGACCTGGCCGCCTTTCACCAGCCGATCGAGCGCGACGAACGACATGCCCATGTCTTAGCGCGCCCGCGGGCGACGGTCGAATGGGTTGCCGATCAGGCGCCATGGTAGGGTGGCGCCGCGCATGCGGATGTTCGATCCAGAGGTCTGGCGCGAGGTGACCGGCGGCGAGGTCGCGAACCGCGTGCGCCGGTTGGCGCGCGTGACGCCGCTGGTGCCGGCGCCAGCGCTGGGGCGGCGCACCGGCGCGGACGTCTGGCTCAAGCTGGAGAACCTGCAGCGCACCGGCAGCTTCAAGCTGCGGGGCGCCGCTGCGCGCGTGGCCGCGCTGGCCCTCGAGGGCGGCGGCAAACGGGTCATCGCCGCGTCGGCAGGGAACCACGGCCTGGGCGTGGCGCTGGCCGCGCGCGCGTTCGGCGTCGAGGCCACGGTGCTGGTGTCGGCGCAGGCGCCCGAGTTCAAGCGGGCCGGCATCGCCGCCGCCGGGGCCAAAGTAGAGGTGGCGGGAGCGACCTACGACGAAGCCGAGGCGGAAGCCAAGCGCCGCGCCGCCGCCGATCCCGAGGCCGTGTTCGTGTCCGCCTTCGATGACGATTACGTCATCGCCGGCAACGGCGGGTTGATGGCGCGCGAGATCCTGGCGCAGCTGCCCGACGTGCAGTCGATCGTCGTCCCGGTGGGCGGCGGGGGGCTGGCCGGCGGCATCGGCGTCGAGGTGGTCCCCCGCGGCATCACGATCCTGGGCGCGTCGCCGGTTTCGAACTGCGCCATGCGGCGCTCGCTGGACGAGGGGCGGGCGTACACGACGTACGACGGCGGCCCGACGCTGGCGGAGGGGCTGGAGGGCGCGGTCAGCGAACGCACTTACGCCATGGCGCGCGATTACTTTCCCGAGATCGCGCTGGTCACCGAGCTGCAGATTCGCGAAGCCATCGTCTACGCTTACCGGACGCTGGGGATCCTGTGCGAGGCGTCCGCCGCGCCGGCCATCGCGGCGCTTCTGGACGACGCGTCGCCCATTCGCGGCCGCCGGACGGTGGTGGTGGTGAGCGGCGGCAACATCGAACCCGACCTGCTGGACCAGCTCCTGTCCGGCGCGTCGGTGTCCTGACAGGCGCCTGGCGCGGCCAGCCGTCTCCGCGTCGGTGGGCCTGACGGGCCGTCTCGAGCGGCCGGCGGTCTGACTTCGCCTGTCCGTCGGGCGGCGGGGCCTGTCCGTCGTCTCACCCCGGCGATCGCCCGCCGCGCTGGCGACGGGCCGCGTCCGGCGGCCGGGCCTGTCTTTCAGAGTTTCTTGGCCTCGGCGGCGCCGGCGGCTCTGGCGCGGGCCAGCGCCGCGCTGCGCAGCTGGTGGCCGGTGACGCCGTTGCCCAGCTTTTCACGCGCGGCGGCGCCGTGGCCGGGGCCCAGCACGTCGCGCAGGTACGCCTGGTACTGGAACGTGTCCGAGTGCTGCTCGGTGTGGCAGCCGGTGCAGACGGTGGCGGGCGCGTCGCGCCGGACGGCCGCGGGTTCCTCGAGACCCTTGTCGGCGACGTGGATCGAGCCCGGTCCGTGGCAGACCTCGCACTGCACGTCGCGCAGCCGATCGGTGTGCCCCAGGCTGGACCCGCCCACCTGCCCATAACCGGTGACGTGGCAGCCCACGCAGCGATAGTCGTTCTGCTTGTTCACCTCGACCAGGGTCTTCCAGGCGGTGGCGTGCACGGTCTTCTTCCAGAAGGCCAGCGCGGCGGCGTGGCAGCCGCCGCACTTGGCGTCGCCGACGTAGGCCGGACGTCCCGGCTCCGGCGGAACGGGCGGCGGCGCGGTCTTCAAGTTCAGGGCGCCCACTTCGCCGTCCAGCTTGCGCATGGCCGCCGCGGTCCGGGCATCCCGCGGCAAGCTGCGGCGCAACGGGATCAGCCGGCTGGTGAAGTAGCTGCCGGTCGCCGGCGGCGACCACGGGCGGTCCAGCGCGGCGCGCTCTTTTTCCAGCTGGGCGCGTTCCGCCTTCTTGCCCGCCACGAACTTCGGGTCGGCCGACGCCGACGACGACCAGCGCGCCAGGTCCTCGTCCAGCCGCGCCAGCTGGTTGTCGATCTCGATGCGCCGCAGCGCCGCCGCGTCGGGCCCGCCCGCGTCGACCAGCGGCCGGCCACCGCGCCAGACCAGGTCGACCCGGCCCACTCGCTGGAGCTCGTCGGCGGCGACCAGCAGGAAGCTGTTGCCCACCGCCTCGGCCCGCGGCTGCCCCTTGCCGACCTGCCGGCCCAGCACCACCAGGTCGGGCGCCGCCGCGCGCGCCAGCCGGCGCGCGGTCGGCCGGTCCAGCGGCGCCAGCGCGATCACCAGCTCGGCGCCGGCGTCCCTCAGGCGGGCAACTTCTCGCTTGGCCGCCGCCACGGGGTCTTCCGCCGCGCCGCCCAGCCGCGCCGCCAGCGCGGGATCCGCGACGCCGAAGATGCCGACGCGAACGCCGCCCACCGTCTCGAGCCGCGACGGCGCGACGGCGGACGTGTTCGTGAAGTTCACGGCCAGCCGCTTGGGGACGACCTCGGCGTGGTCCTGCAGGTCGGTCTCCGCCAGCCCCGAGAAGAAAGGCACCTTCAGCCCCTCGAGCGTGCGGGCCAGGAAGCGGGCGCGCAGCGCGTTGGCGGGGCGCTCTTTCGGGCTGCTGGTCTCGGGATACGACAGGCCGCCCCCGTCGACCAGCAGCGTGGGACCGGCCGCGGCCGCCGCGCGCACCAGGGCCGCGTACCGCGCCACGTCGCCCAGCGGATCGCTGGTGCAGCCGCAGGGCTCCAGCGTCCCGTGGATCTCGGCGGTGTAGAAGATGGTCAGGTGCTTCTCGCCACCGGCGGCGGCGCGGGCCGCGATGGGGCCCCCCGCCGCGAGAGCGATCGACATGAGCGCGAGGGGGATGCGGCGCGGTGACACGGGTGGCGGCACTATGGCAATCCGATCCGTGGGCTGGCAATTCCCGAGCAGACAGATTCGAACTTAGTCCGCTGGAAAGGTTGAAGACATGCCTCACACCTTCAACCTTTCCAGCGACTCGCCGCTTCGCGCTCTTGACAGCGGGGGGGCCGACCGCTAGGGTTCGTCGCTCCGCTTTTCGAGGACAGTTGCAAACATGGCCGTGACCATTCGTCTCACCCGCGCCGGCGGCAAAAAAATCCCCTTCTATCGCGTCGTCGCCGCCGACACGCGCAGCCCGCGTGACGGGCGTTTCATCGAGCAGCTGGGCGTTTACGACCCTCTGCGCGACCCCGCCGAGTTCCGCGTCGACGAGCAGCGCCTGCAGCACTGGCTGAAGGTGGGCGCGCTGCCCAGCCAGACGGTGTCGGAGCTGCTCCGGCGGCAGAAAAAAGCCGCCGCTCCGGCCGCCTGAACCGGCTCATGGCCGACGCTGACCGCAAACCTGGCGAGCCCGCCCTGCGGGACCTGGTCGACTACCTGGCGCGTGGCCTGGTCGACCAGCCCGAGCAGGTCGAGGTCGACGAGGTCTCCGAGCCGGACGCGCTGGTGTTCGAGCTGAAAGTCGCCGAGGACGACCTGGGCAAGGTCATCGGCAAGCAGGGCCGCACCGCGAAGGCGCTGCGGACCATCCTGTCGGCGGCGTCCGTGAAGACGCGCCGCCGGGTCATGCTCGAGATCCTCGAATAACGACGCCGTTCGATCCCGAGACGCTGGCCATCGGCGTCCTGGGGCGGCCCCACGGGGTCGCGGGCGAGATGATCTTGCGCCCGTACGACCGGAGCGGGCGCGCCCTGGAGCAGCTCTCCGAGATTCTGGTGGGCCGCGACGGGCGCTGGGAGTCGCGCCGGCTGCTGGGGCTTCGCCGCGTCAACGACGGATACCTGGTGCGTCTGGACGGGGTGGCTCATCGCGAGGCGGCGGCCGCGCTGACCCTGTCCGAGGTGCGCGCCCCGCGCGCGGCGCTGCCGCCGCTGGGGCCGGGCGAGTTCTACGTGGACGACGTCCCCGGTTGCGCTGTCGAGGATGCGAGCGGGCGCCCGCTGGGAACGGTACAGGCGACGTTCTGGAACGGCGCCCAGGACGTGGCGACCGTGGTCGCCCCCGACGGTACCGAGCGGCTGATCCCGCTGGTCCCCTCCCACGTCGTGGCGGTGGACGTCCCCGGCCGTAAGATGCAGGTCCGGTGGGACGATGACGACCGCTGATTCCCCGACGGAGACGCCGGCGTTGACCTTCGAGGTGGTCACGCTGTTCCCCGAGGTGATGGCCGGCTTTCTCTCGACGACGGTGATCGGCCGCGCCCTTTCGTCCGGCGTGCTGGCCGCTCACTGCACCAACCCCCGGGACTTCGGCCTGGGCAAGTACCGGCAGGTGGACGACACGCCCTTTGGCGGCGGGCCGGGCATGATCCTGCGGGTCGAGCCGATGGCCGCCGCCCTGGAGGCCATCACGGCAGCCCGCGGGCCGTCGCACCGGATCCTGCTGACGCCGCGCGGGCGGCTCTTCGACCAGGCCCGCGCCAGAGAGCTGGCCTCGCTGCCGCGGGTGGCGCTGATCTGCGGCCGCTACGAAGGGATCGACGAGCGCATCACGTCGATGGTCGACGAAGAGCTGCGCCTGGGGGACTTCGTGCTGGCCGGAGGCGAGGTGGCCGCGGCCGCCGTCATCGAGGCGGTGGGGCGGCTGATCCCTGGCGTGCTCGGGTGCGGGCAGTCGCCGGCCGACGAATCGTTCTCGGCCGGCCGGCTCGAGTACCCGCAGTGGACTCGCCCGGCGGTCTGGCGCGGGCAGGCGGTGCCCGAGGTGCTGTCCTCCGGCAACCACCAGGTGATCGCCGCCTGGCGGCGGGCAGAGGCGGCGCGGGTGACGCTGGCTCGCCGCCCCGACCTGTTCGCCGCCCACCCGCTGACCGACGAGGAACGCCGGCTGCTGGGCAGTGCCGGCTCGAGCGGGCGGTAGCACGGTGCACTTGGCCCCGGTGCCGTTCACTCTTGGCCATGCGGTTCTCGCCCCGGCCTCGCCATGGGGTCGCGGGTCGGCCGCTGTTCGCTCGACCGAACGGCCGGCCGCGCGAGCACAGGCGGCGCGTTCAGCCCCGACCGTCACGCGGCGTTGCATGGGCTCGAGCGGGGCTGGCTCGGGTCGAAAGGGCGTTCCCTGCCGGCGAGAACGCGGCCGCCCTGTCGGCAGCACTTGACTCTGGGGCGCGACCCGTTTAGATATGCGGGCTTTCCGCCATGAGCCAGAACCCGCTTTTGCGAGAGATCGAGAACAGCTTCCGTCGAACAGACTTGCCCGAGCTGCGTTCGGGCGACAGCGTTCGCGTCCACACGCTGATCAAGGAAGGCGACAAAGAGCGGGTGCAGGTGTTCGAGGGCGTCGTGATCGGCCAGCACCGCGGCGGGTCGCGCGCGTCGTTCACCGTCCGCAAGATCTCGTACGGCGTCGGCGTCGAGCGCATCTTCCCGCTGCACACGTCGCGCATCGAGAAGATCGAGGTCCTGTCGAAGGGGCAGGTCCGGCGCGCCCGCCTGAACTACCTGCGCCAGCTGCAAGGCAAGGCCGCCCGCATCAAGGTGGAAGAGACTGGCCCGTCTGCGCGGTCGGAAGCGCCCGCGGCGCCCGCGGCACCCGCGGCATCCGCGGCCAGCCCGGCCTCGTAAGCGAGCAGCGTCGTGCGCGACCACCTGGCCCGCAGGCCTGGGCTGGGTCGGCGCGCGGAGGCTCTGGCCGCCGAGCTGCTGTCGGCGGCCGGCCTGCGCATCGTGGCGCGCAACTGGTGCCGGCGCGGCGCCCAGTCCGGTGAGCTGGACATCGTCGCCGACGACGGAGGCACTTGCGTGTTCGTCGAGGTTCGCTCGCGCACCGGCGAGCAGGCCGGACACGCGCTGGAGACCATCACGCCCCACAAGCGCGCGCGGGTGATTCATTCGGCGCGCCTCTACCTGGCCGAAGAGGCCTCCCTGGCGGCTGCCTACCGGTTCGACGTCGTGGCCGTGACCTTCTGGCCGGATCGCGACCCGGACCTCGTTCACGTCCCCAACGCGTTCGAGGTGTGAGGCGGCGCGCACCACCTCAGGCACTCTGATACGTCAGCCCCGAAGCTCGTACCGGTCACCGCGGCGGCCTCGACGCTGCGGCCTTCGTTGCCCCTCGGTTACGTACCTACGCGGACGCACCCTCGTCGCGCCTCGGCGGCGACGCCGATTCCGTCGCGGGACCCGGAACGCTCTTCGGGGCTGACGTACGAGTTAGTGCACGTTCGGGCAGCTGCTGCTGCTCTGCATGCAGACTTCGGGTGTCTGGAAGCCGCCACCGGGCTCGGACTGGAAGTCGCGGCAGATGCAGTACCTCTCGCAGCAGAACTTGCCCGTCGTCGTCGGCACGCCACAGAAGAAGCCGCTCGTGCACAGGCCGCCGTTGCTGCCCTTGGCCCCCGTCTCGCCGTCCGAGCAATCGTCGTCGCTCGAGCAGGGCACGGTGCAGAACGCCCCGACCTGGTTCGCGGCGGCGACGTTCTGGTCAGCCGGAAGCAGGCAGATGCGGCTGGGGCACTGCAGGGCCGGGGACGAGACGATCGCGACGTGCCCCCCCGTGATGCTGCCGGCGTCGGCATTCACATCGCAGGGCCGGCCGAGGTGGTTGTCGTCGCAGCCCGCCATCCAACCCAGCACCAGCACTCCCAGCATCGTCAGGAAGGTCGCCTGCGCTGAACGGCCAGCGCGGGTGACGGGTCGGGAAGCGATCCTCATGAGGACTCCTTGCGTCCGGTAGGGGGAAGCGTGGGCAGACGGCCGGCGCGAAGCCGGCTTTCGGCGGTCGGAAAACCGGCAAAAAGGCTGCGCCATGTTACCTACATGCACTTGCCTGTCAACCCCCACCTCGACCTCGGAGCCTCCCCGAGGACCATCTCCAACGCATGCGGCGATGGGGTCGACTTCATTCGGTTGGTGCCGGACCTCGCCCGGCGCCGGTCAGCTTTTCGCCAGCTAATCCGTGGATTTCGGGCCGGGATTCGCTTGACACCGGCAAATCCGCTTTCGTAGGATGACCCGGTTTTGGGTGTGCCTCTCCACGTCGGCCCACGCGCGTGTGGAGTGGAGGCGGGTCATGTAGGTCCCTCACGCGTGCAGCTTTCGGTTCCGTCCGCCGTCCGTCTGTCGTAAAACCGTCCGCTCCCTCCCCAAGCCCCGTGCTCACGAGCACAACCAGCGAGGTCCCCGCATGAGCCGCAACCGCGCGATCGGCATCGTCCTCAGCAGCTGTCTGCTCCTCACCGGATCCGTTGCCTCGGCAAAGAAGAAGAAGCAGCCCGCGGCTGACAGCGGTGGTGGCGGCGAGTACCAGCCCGAGGGCGGCGAGGCTGCGGCGTCCGGCGACCAGCCGTCGAAGGTGCTCGAGCGCGCGTTCAAGCTGTACGACGGTGAGGACTATTATTCGGCCTCGATCGAGTTGAGCAAGGTCATCGAGGGCGAATCCGGGGACACCGAGGCCAACAAGCAGAAGGCCGAGTTCTGGATGGGCAAGGCCCTCTACAACATGAAGTTCTATTCGGCCTCGCTCTCGTACTTCGACAAGATCGTCCAGAAGGGGCCGGCGCACGCCTACTACAACGCGACGTTGAAGTGGCTGGCGTCGTTGAACCGGCAGCTGCCGGAGTCGACCGGCATCCTCGACAAGATCGGCAAGTACAACCGGGCCGAGCTGGATCAACCGGCGCTGGAGAAGGTGCGCGACGAGCTCTACTTCCTGCTGGGCAAGTTCTACTACCAGAAGGGTCAGTTCAAGGAGGCCGTCGAGCTGTTCCAGGCCGTCCCGCAGAACAGCGACTTTTACGTGCAGGCCAAGCTGTTTGAGGGCGCGACCTACGTCCGCCAGTATCAGGCCAAGCCGGCCGTCGAGTGCTTCAAAGAGGTGCTCCGCACCGCCGCGCAGAGCGACGACGAACGCATCAAGCCGTACGAGGACATCGCCAACCTGTCGCTGGCCCGCGTGTTCTACTCGACGGGGCAGTACGAGCTGGCGGTGAAGTACTTCGACCGCGTCTCCGAGGACGCCTACGATTGGGCCAACAGCCTGTTCGAGTCGTCGTGGGCCAACTTCATGCTTAAGGACAAGGGCTACTCGAAGGCGCTCGGCAACATCCACACCATCCAGGCGCCGTTCTTCGACGAGTACATCAAGCCCGAGTCGGTCGCCGAGGGCCTGACCGTCAAGGCGACAATCTACTTCTACAACTGCCAGTACGACCGCGCCGAGGAAGCGATCAACGACTTCAACGCGATCTACCCGGACGTGTTCCAGGAGTTGAAGAAGCTCATCACCGGCACCCAGGACAACAGCGACCTCTACGCGATCGCGGTGAAGATCCGCAAGGAGACCTCGGGGCTGCCCGAGCAGGTCGAGCGCGCCGCGCGCGGCGTTCTCGGCGACCAGACGCTGACCCGCCGCTTCGATTACGTCCACGAGCTGGACGCCGAGCTCAAACGCTACGACAAGGCCGATTCGTCCTGGAAGGCGACCAACATCGCCCAGAACGTCTTCGCCGACCTGACCCTGCAACGGTCGCTGGCGGTGAACGAGGCCGGTGACCTGGCCCGCCGCCGCATCAAGCGCCTCACCGAGGAGCTGGCGCAGCTCATCAAGCGCGTCATCAAGATCGACTACGAAATCCTGGCCGGCCAGAAGGGCGAGCTGGAAGAAGAGGTCAAGCAGGAACAGCAGGTCATCAAGGGCCCGGGCGTCCACCACGGACAGGAGATCCGCGCCGACGACGAGCACGTGATCTGGCCGTTCAACGGCGAGTACTGGCGCGACGAGCTCGGCTACTACCGGGTGAAGATCGCCAACAAGTGCGGAGGCGCGGCGCCGGAAGGCGCGCCGGCCACCGGCGAGGCCCCGGCCGCTCCGGCCGAGGGTGGCGGCGGCGATACCGGCGGCGACACCGGCGGCGCGGCCGCCGGCGGTGGTGACACGGGTGGCGGGGCAGCGGCGGGCGGCGGTGACAACAGCGGTGACAGTGGCGGCGGCATGTGAGCGCCGGCGCGTCCCTTAGCCCAAACAGTTCCAGCAGCTTCTCAACGTTCGCGTTGCAGCAGTCACGAATAGTGGAGAAACCATGATCAGCGAGCTCCGTGTTCCGAAGGGGATCCTGGCCTTGTCCGCGGTGTTGTTCCTTCCCGCGGTGGCGCATGCGGCGGACGCCGCCAACAGCGGCAAGGGGCGATACAGCAAGCAAGAGGTCGACGTTCAGGCGAAGCAGACCAACCTGACCAAACCCGAAGCGCCGCCTCCCCCGAAGAAGGAGAAGGGCCCGGTTCTGACGGTCGACCAGTTCGTCGCGCAGAAGCGCGAAGGCATCATGAAGATCGTCGAACTGCAGATCGGCAAGATGAAGAAGCTGATCCAGGTCACGCCCGACGACGACCCGCAGAAGCCCGACTTCCTCTTCCGCCTGGGCGAGCTCTACGCCGAAAAGCAGCACTACTACTTCGGCAAGGCGCGCGCGCTGGACGAGAAGATCTACGAGCAGCAGCCGAACCAGCGCGGCAACCTGACCGCCGAGCAGCACCGCTATGAGCAAGAAGAGCAGAAGTGGCTGCTCGAGGCGGTGAAGGCTTACATCGGCGCGACGAAGTACCGCAAGTACGAGCGCATGGACGAGGTGCTGTTCCGCCTCGCCTTCCTGCTGACCTCGGTGAAGAAGGAAGACCAGGCCCGGGAGTTCTTCCACCGGCTGATCAAGGACTACCCGAACAGCAAGTACATCCCGGACGCCTACCTGTCGTTCGCCGAGTACTACTTCGACAAGGGCGAGATGGACAACGCCCTCAAGTTCTACGAGAAGGTCGAGCAGTTCCCGAAGTCCAACGTCTACCCCTACGCGGTCTACAAAAAGGGGTGGTGCTACGTGAACCAGGGCGACTACAAGACCGCCCTCGAGACCTTCGTTGGCGTCGTCCGGATGGCGACCGACGGCAAGGTCAGCATCAACAAGGCGCAGAAGGACGCGCTGATCAAAGAGGCCAAGAAGGACATCGTCAAGGCCTACGCCCACGTGGGCGGCCCCGAGAAGGCCTGGGAGTTCTTCCAGCGCACCGGCGGCGACTACGCGCCAAAGATGATGGAGGCGCTGGCCGAGCTTTACTGGGAGCAGGGCCAGTTCCAGGACTCGAGCCGCGTCTACAAGAAGGTCATCGCGATGAACATGGATTCACCGCGAATCTGCGAGTGGCAGAACAAGATCGTCCGCAACACGCTCTCGGCCGGCGACAAGCGCGATC
This sequence comes from Myxococcota bacterium, assembly GCA_025934105.1. Classification (GTDB taxonomy): domain Bacteria; phylum Myxococcota_A; class Polyangia; order Fen-1088; family Fen-1088; genus JADGRB01. The sequence goes on from JAICYS010000015.1 coordinate 39,118, forward strand.
AGGTGCAGGAGATCGAGCGCCTCGGCTCGGTCTACGACAAGGTCGCCGAGATGAAGGGCGTGAAGAAGGACCAGCTCGAGGAGTGCCGCAACACCTTCCACGACACCACGAAGGAGCTGGCGCTCATCTGGCACAAGGAAGCGCAGAAGACCAAGAATCAGGACACGTACGCCCTGGATAAGTTCATCTACAAGGTCTACCTGGAGCACTTCCCCAAGGACAAAGACTCGTACGACATGAACTTCTACTACGGCGAGCTTCTCTGGACGCTGGAGAACTGGAAGGACGCCGCCGAGCAGTACACGAAGGTCGTCGAGATGAACCCGCAGGGCAAGTACGTGAAGGACGCCGCGTACGCCGCGGTGCTCGCGTGGAAGAACGCCCTCAACGTCGACGATCACGAGCAGAAAGAGCTGGTCGACAACGACCGCAAGAAGTTCGAAGAGGCCGAGAAGCACAAGAAGCTCGAGCCGCTGACCATCCCCGAGTACCAGCAGAAGATGATCGGGGCCTTCGACACGTACATCAAGTACGTCCCCGACGCGCCCGAGCTGGTGACGATCAAGTACCGCAAGGCGCGCATCTACTACGAGTACAACCACTTCGACGAGGCCGCGAAGCTGTTCGAGGACATCGTGCGGAAGTACCCGAAGCACGAGCTGGCGATTTACTCGGCCAACCTGCTGCTCGACTCACTGAACGCGCAGGGCAAGACCAAAGAGGTCGTGGCCTGGGTCGACAAGTTCCTCGAGATGCCCGAGCTCATGAAGGACCCGGAGTTCGGCAAGCAGATGATCTCGCTGAAGAGCGACACCTACGACATGGAAGGCCACCAGTACGAGAAGGCGAAGAACTTCAAGGAGTGTGGCCGCTCCATGCTGGCGGCGGCGGAAGCGCTGCCCGATCACCCGAAGCACGCCGAGCGCCTCTGGAACGCCGGCCAGTGCTTCCAGAACGCGCACCTGGTCGGCCAGGCCCTGAAGGCGCGCTTGGCGCTGATCCAGGCGCACCCGAAGGACCCGCTGGCGCAAAAGGCGCTGTTCCGCGTGGCGGCCGGCTACCACCAGCTCGCCTACTACAGCAAGGCGGCCGAGCACTACGAGGACTTCGCCAGCAAGTTCCCGGGCGAGAAGAAGGCGACCGACGCGCTCGGCAACGCGACGACCTTCCGCATCGGCCTCGGCGAGAGCGACAAGGCGCTGGCCGACATGGACTCGTTCGTGAAGTTCTACGGCAGCCGCAAGCCGCAGGACGCCGCGGGCGTGTTCTTCCAGATGGCGGACGTCTACGAGAAGAAGGGCGACTACGACGCGCTGGCCAAGCACCTCGAGAACTACCTCAAGAAGTGGGGGCCGCAGGGCGGTCCGGACCGCCAGGTGCTGGCGCACTTCCGTCTCGGCGAGCTGGCCTGGAAGGCCTCGTGCCCGAAGGCGTCCGAGGACGGCGCCTGCCTCGAGGTGAAGCGCGTCGCCGCCACCGGCCGCCAGAAGGTCATCTACGACCTCAACAAGAAGCTGAAGAAGGGCCGGAAGATCAAAGAGGCGAAGCGGACGCAGTGTGGTCCGCCCACCAGCTCGAAGATCACGGTCTTCGACCGGAACAAGCAGCAGGCGGCCAAGGCACAAGAGCACTTCCAGGCCGTGCTCAAGATCTGGAACAAGGGCGCGGCGGCCTCGAAGATCACCGGTAAGGACGTCGAGACCCGCGCGGGCCTGGCGGCCTACGCGGTGGCCGGCGCGGCCTTCTATCTGGCCGAGACCCAGTACGAGAACTTCCTCAAGATCAAGTTCCCGGAGGGCCTCGATTTCCAGCAGCCGAGCCAGTACGACACCAAGCGGAAGGCCGAGGCCAAGAAGAAGAAGGCCGCCGAGTCGGCGAAGAAGTTCGCGGCGTACCTGGACCAGAAGTCCAAGACGCTGGGCCACGCCCGCGACCAGTACCTCGAGGTCTTCAAAATGAAGCAGGCGCAGTGGGCGATCGCCTCCAGCGCGCGGATCGGCCAGCTCTACTCGGACTTCGTCGGCCAGCTCTACACCGCCGAGATCCCGAAGGACCTGAAGGAGCAGGACGAGTGGGGTAACAGGCCGCGCGAGATCTTCTGCGACGCGCTGGTCGACAAGGCGGAGCCGATCGAGGCCAAGGCCGTCGAGGGCTTCGAGACCTGCCTCAAGGCCGCCACCGACTACTCCTGGTACAACGAGTGGTCGCGCCTGTGCGAGCGCGAGCTCAATCAGATGAAGCCGACGGAGTACCCGCTGGCTTCGGAGGTCAAGCCCGAGGCTGGCTACGTGGCCACCAGCATGGAGGAGACGCCGGTCGTCGGCGAGCTGAGTGAGTCCACGGCGGTGACCACCGCGTCGAGCGAGAAGTGAGGACCAAGACCATGACGACGAAGACGATCGAGCAGAAGGGCCTGGTCCTGGCTCTCGGCCTGCTGCTGGGAGGCGCCAGCCTCGTCGGTTGCGGCGGCGAGCAGAAGCCCAAGTCGCGCACCGCTGCCAGCGAGGCCGGCGAAGACAACGGCACGATGGAAGGGGCCAGCGACCACGACACCATCAGCAAGGCCGGCGCCGCCGACCTCATCCCCAAGGAGAAGAAGCGGGCGATCACCGACGACGCGCGCGCCGATTTCGACAAGGCGATGCAGCGCTATCAGTCCGCCAAGAAGTCCGGCAGCCTGGCGGGCGGCGAGTGCGACAGCGTCTCGAACGCTTTCAAGAAGGTGGCCGACGCCAACCCCACCCTGGTCGAGGCGCGCTTCAATCAGGGCGCGGTGCTGGCCGAGTGCGGCCGGCAAGAGGACGCGGCGCGCGTGTGGCAGGGGCTGAAGTACGGCCCCGCCATCGCGAACCTGGGCTACCTGGCCTGGAAGCGGGGCAACACGGCGGAGGCGGAGTCGCTGTTCAACCACGCCATCGAGGTCGACCCGCTGCACACCGTCGAAGCCCGCAACAACCTGGCGCAGATCCTCCGCGACAAGGCGCGCCACGCCTCCAGTGACGAGCGCAAGCAATACGTTCAGCAGGCGGTCAGCAACCTGCGGACGGTGCTGGCGCTGGACAGCAACAACCTGCAGGCGTTCGCGACGCTGGCCTTCATCTATTACGACATGGGCATGCTGGAGATGGCCAAGCTGGTCGGCAACCAGGCCATCGCCAAGGCCGAGGAGATCGCCACCGGCAAGTTCGCCGAGGAGAAGGTCGAAGAGGCCGCCGAAGGCAAGAAGGGCAAGAAGGGCAAGAAGGAAAAGAAGGAGAACGGGGGGGACGACACCGAGGGCGGCAAGCTGGCCAAGGAAGTGAACGTCCGGGAAGAAGGCACCGGCGTCACCCCCGGCATGAAGAAGCACCTGGCCGAGGTCTACAACACGCTCGGCCTCATCGAGCTGAAGAAGAAAAACATCAGCCCGGCGATCAGCCAGTTCAAGAAGGCGGTCGGGTACAACCCGAACCTGGCCGAGGCGCGCCTGAACCTGGCCGTCCTGTCGCTGAACAACCGGGACTACAACACCGCCGAAGAGAACTTCCGGAAGGTTCTCGAGCTGCAGCCGAAGAACTACGAGGCGGCCATCGGCCTCGGCGTCGCGCTGCGCGGCAACAAGAAGATCGACGAGGCGGAGACCCAGTACAAGACGGCTCTGAAGCTGGATCCGTCGAACCCCTGGAGCTACTTCAACCTGGGCCTGCTGTACCAGGACTACAAGGACGGGCAGAAGCCGGCCCTTCACCAGGCGCAGGACTACTACCGCCAGTTCCTGGGGCACGCGACCGACAAGACGCCCGACAACCTGAAGCGCGAGGCCGAGAAGCGCATCAAGGACATCGACGAAATTTACGTCGCCCTCGACGAGGCCGCGAAGATGCAGGCCGAGGCCGAGGAGATGCAGAAGAAGGCCGAAGAGCAGCAGAAACAGATGGAAGAGCAGATGAAGAAGCAGGAGGCCGACGAGGCCGCTGCTGCTGCCAAGGCCAAGGACAGCAAGGACGGCGACAAGGGCGCGCCGGGGGCGGCCGCTCCCGCGGGTGACGCCGACAAGGCGGCTGCCGCGGCGGCTCCCACGGATGACCAGGCCGGCGGCGGCAAGAAG
>JAICYS010000312.1 GCA_025934105.1 Myxococcota bacterium
GGGGCGTAGGCTTACGCCTCGCGCGCGCCGAGGGGAGGGGCCAGTCTGAGCTCGTCGTTGTCTAGGGCAGGATAGCCTTCGCGGCGGCGGATCACTACGTGGAGCGGCCCAGTGGCCAATCTCAGCATTCGGGTGGCCGACGAACTCCTCGCCCGGTTTGATGCCGCTGCAGGCGGCCAGGGCGGCCGGGCGCCGACATTGCGCCGCCTCATGGATCAGGTTGCGGCCGATGCGTCGGTGCCGGTGGGCCGTCTCCCGAGGCGGCCCTTAAAGCTTACAGTGCGGCTGGCGGAAGAAGATGCGGCCGGCCTGGCGCGCGAGGCCGCGGCCATGGGCCTAACGCCCAACGGCTGGGCGGCCGCGCTCATCCGCTACCGCCTTCACGGCAGGCCGACCTTCCAGCGCTCTGATGCGGTCGCCCTCCTGGCTATTCAGGGCGAGGTCCGGCGGATTGGCGTGAACGTGAACCAGATCGCCCGAGCCCTGAATACGGCGGTCATGGAGGGCAAGGTTCTCGACCTCGAGGTGGCCTATCTCGCGGACCTGCAGACAGAACTACGTGTGCACATGTCCACATTGCGCGAAGCGTTCGAGGGCAACCTGGCCTACTGGGCGGCGGAGCCGTGACCGACTTCCATATGGTGCAAGGCTTCGAGGACGTCTGGCGTCCGCCCGTTCGGCAGCGGATCGTGCGGCCCCGCACCGTTCTGCGCGCTTCGCCGACCTCCGGCGGGGGCGCGAGGGCGCGTCTGGAGCGCGTCGCTGCACGCGCCCCCGAGGTGATGGTCAAGGTCACGGGCCGCACGCGAGACGCCGCCCACCTGCGGGCCCACCTCGACTACATCTCGCGCAACAGCCAGCTGGAGCTTGAGGGCGCCGACGGTGCCCTGATCGTCAGTCGCCGCGATGTGGCCGACCTGGCGGACGAGTGGGGCGCGACCGCCGCCTTGGGCCATAAGGCTCGCCGCAAGGACTCCCCGCTCAGCCATTCGGTTATCCTGTCGATGCCGGCCGGCACAAACGAGATTGCGGTGCGGGACGCCGCCCGGTCCTTTGCGGCCGACATGTTCGCAGGTCGACATGACTACGTGTTCACGCTGCACACCGACACGCCACGTCCACATGTTCACCTGGCCATATGTTCACGCGGCCACGCGGGGGAGCGTCTCAACCCCAAGAAGGCGGATCTGGAGCTCTGGCGGCAGACCTTCGCCCAGGCGCTGCGCGACCGGGGCGTGGAGGCCGAGGCGACCCCAAGGCGCGCACGTGGCGTAACGCGCAAGGCCGAGCGCACACCGCTCCGGAAGATCCGAGATCGGCATGAAGCTGGAGACGGTCAGATGGCCCAGGTCCGCCGTGCGGCTTATCGCGAGGCGGCCGGGGCGGCCTTCCAAGGCCAAACCGATCGGACACCCTGGGAACAGCGCATCGTGGCGCGACAGCAGTCGGTGCGCAGCCTCTACTTGAACCAGGCTCGGCTGCTCGCCCGATCGAATGATCCCGCCGACCGTGCCTTGGGCGCCAAGGTCGAAGCCTTCGTCCGGAGCATGCCCCCGCCCGATACCCAGCGGCTGGCCCTGGCGCGAGAGCTGCGTGCGGCGAACGCGCGGCTTGGCCGGAACGGCCCTGAGGCCGACAGGGAGCGAGGACGGTAGCCTCAGGCGCGAACTCGCTCTGGAGGTTCGTGGGATGTCGGGTGAATTTGTGCAGCAAGCTGCTGCGCGATTGCTTGCGACGCCTCAGGATCGCGCGAACGCCAGCAGCGGTTCGAAATCGTGGCGGTCGCCCGCGCGGACAGCGGCGATGTAGGCGCGGCGCATTTCGTCCGCGGCGACCAATGAGGCGCCACCCCACGAGAAGCGTTCGCCGCCGAGCGATACGACCAGCAGGTCGGCCGCCAGGCGCGCGTGGCGACCATTGCCGTTCGGGAAGGGATGGATCCAGGTCAGCCGGGTATGGAAGCGCAGGGCGATCTCGTCCGGCGGAAAGGTCCGATGCTCGATCCAGTAACGGACGTCGTCGAGCAACTGGCGCAACTGGACGCCGATCTGGATCGCCTCGACGCCGATGTTGCGCTCGGTGGTGCGAGGCGCTCCGGCCCAGGTCCAGACGTCGCCGAACATCCGCTTGTGCAGGCGGTAGAGGAAATCCTCATCAAGCACCCGGCGTTTGCGGCTGAACGCCCAGCGGTCGGCTGCGGCGATACCGAGTTGTTCGACCTCGTTCAGTTGGTCGCGGGTGGTGATGTAGCTAGGGATGAGTTCATGACGCTCCTCAGGCGTCAGGGGCGTCGCCGCATCGTCGTCGGCGTCAACGAGCGGGTCGCTCATTCGTCCGCCCAGAGCCGCCGATCACTGCGTAGAAGCTCCGCCGCCAGCTCGTCGCGCGCGCGGACCATGCGTGCCTTGCTCACGGCTTGGTTCTCCAGGCGCATGGTCTGGTCGGTCCGGGCGAGCTGGCGCTCGGCGACATCGCGCGCCCGATCCTTGACGACCTGCTCAAGCGGCTTCCTGGGGACCAGGGCATAGACGAAGTCGCAATCCAACGCCTCGGCCGCCTGGCGGAGGCTCTTCAATGTCACCACTCCATCGGCCTCCGCCTTCTCAAGAGCAGCGACACGCGGCTGGGAGACGCCGAGACGCTTGGCGTATTGACCTGTGGTCATGCCGATCGCTTCCCGGATCGCTTTGATCCAGCCACGACCCGGACGGATAAGGGGTTCCATATCGCGAAGCGGCTTGAGCTGGGTGTCGAGTGCCCATCGGCCTAAGCTGTTCAGGTCTTTCCGGTTGGAACGCATGGGTTATGACCTCTGCCAATTCCCATAATCTATAGGTTCCGTTTTGTCAATAAAATTAGAACCTATGGATTATAGATAGTGGGACATATTAGAACCTATGGGTTCCGATCCTGTCCGCCTCCACCGTGCCCGCCGCTAGGTAGCCTTACGCCTTTCCAGCCAAACGCCCGCCTGCCTACGCTGAGTCGATGATGGAGCGCGTCCGCCTCCGGGCGCACTCTCCCGCGTAGAGGTATTGCCGTCATGGAATCATCCCGAGCCCCTAACCGCTACCTGCGGACCCCTGAAGCGGGCCGCCACCTCGGCCTGTCGGGGCGCACCCTTGAGAAGCACCGCACCTACGGCACCGGTCCCCGATACCGGAAGATCGGCGGCCGGGTGGTTTATGCCCTGAGCGATCTGGAAGCCTGGGCCGATAGAGGCGCTCAGATCTCCACGACCGATCCAGAGGGCGGTCGGGTTCGCGCCGCGCGTCGTTACGAACCTGACTCCGTACCGCAGCATGCCTGACGACATGTCGGCACGACGACGTGCGGACAGGTCAACGCTCGCCAAACGGATGCTTGCCATACTTGCGCATCAGGTCGTCGATCGCCTCTCCCAACAGGGCCTGCAGGGTGGTGTTCTGCTCCAGCGCTAGGATGTTGAGAGTCTGGCTTAGCTGCGGGCTGTAGTAGCCCCCGACCGCCTTCTTACCGACCCGCGCGGGCGCCCGCCCAAGCGGCGCGGCGCCGGCAGGCGGATCTCCTACCGGCTCAGGCTTCGCGCGCTCAGATCGAATGGCGTCAAACCGGCTCATGCCATCACCGCCATGCCGCGTGTGGACATGCCAAGCTGTCCACACGTCCACGCCCAGAGCTCGCGTATCTCCCCTGCCGCCTTTCCCTGGCTCTCGTGCTCGGGAGCCGTCAGGCCGGTGGCGACGCTATGGTGGAACGCAGCGCGCTCGGGCAGCGCGACGGGTGCGATCTCAAGCCCGAACTCACCTTCGATCAGGTTAGCGGCCTCTCGGTAGATGTGCGGGGCCCGCGGCGGCCCGGCGTTGAACACCACGAACGCGGGCTTGCGGCTGGATCGAACCAACTCCGCAGTCGCTTCGATTGCGGCGAGGTCAAAGGCTCTAGGGCGGCAGGGAATGAGGAGCAGGTCCGCAAGGCGCGCGGCTTGGCGCGCCATGGCGTCAGCATGGGGCGGCGTATCGATGACCGCCAGCTCGGCGCCCAGCTCGGCCGCCTTGGCCAACTTCCCCGCGAGGAGGGTAGGCGCGCCGCAATCGACGACCTCTGGGTCGTCGCCGCCGCGCCATTGACCCCAACGGCTGGCGGTCGCCTGCGGATCGGTATCGATGATCAGCGACACGCGGGATCTCGCCGCCTCTGCCGCGAGATTGACCGCCAGGGTCGTCTTACCGGCACCGCCCTTCTGGCTAATTATCGCAATGGTCTGCATGTCCACCTCCCACCTCCGCACATGCGGACATGTGATCAGGCCGGTCGCGCTGGGCCAGAGGTCTGGAGCGCCGGTCGAGGGATATCGTAGGTTCGGCTAGAAATCGGCGGGGTGTCGGCGTGTGGACACGCCCACACGCGCCCGTGCCTACGCGGCTCTCGCCGGTTCGGTAGCCTCGACGACCTTCGATTTCCGCGGACCCAACGGCTTGCCCTCGCGCGGATGGGGCGGCGTTGGGTCAAGGTCGTCATCGCCGATGCGACGTGAAGCCAGCAGCGGCCAGACCCGCTCGCGCCTAGAACCATCCTTCGGCGCCGCCGTCCCCGACTTGATGATGAAGTCCGACAGGGTCTGCTGAGAGGCGCGCAGGTGATCGTTCAGCAGCTTTGAGCGGGTGATGTAGCCTTCGTTCACGCCCTTGACGCTGTGGTTCATCAGCAGGTGCATATCGACGGGAGAGAGGCCGGCAGCCTGTCCAAGGGTCCGATAGGTGTGCCGCAGGTCATTGCCCCATTTGGAGAGCGTGCCACGGCTCTCCTTCTGCTCGACGATATGCCCCTCTTCGCTGTCAGCCGCGAAGATCCAAGTCTTCGCCGCCTCGGGATGGAGCATGCTACCGGCCCGCATAGCCCGAAGGAGGCAGCGGATCATCGGCCGTGAAAGTGGAATGTCGAACGCCTTCTTGGCGCCGCCCTTGGGCGACGGGATGTGCAACACGCGGTCCCTGAAGTTCAGGTGCTCGACCTTCGCCATCTTCAGCGCCGTTGGACGGCTCCCGCAGAGGACCGTGAACAGGTGGAATTCTCGGCGGATCGGATTGCGCAGCCGTCCTGCCTCAATCATCCAGCCGCTGATGTCCACGGCGCCCATGGCGACGTCGCGGCGCTTCTCCTCGTTCCAGTCCACGGCCATGACCGGGTTCTCGGGCGGCAGGCCGCGGACGCCGCGCCGCGCGTGGTTGTAGATGGCGCGCAGCGTTCGCATGCAGCCGTTGGCGGCGTAGGGGCCCGCGCTCTTTGTCAGGTCATCGTGACGTTGTGAGACAAGGCCCGGATTCTCGCCGAGTTCCCTTAGCGGCTTGTCGAGCCAGTCCTTCAGCATCCGTTCGACGTGATCGGCGTAGCCCGCAATCGTCCCGGCGCTGCGGCCCTTCCGTTCGAGGTGCGAAACGCGATAGCGCGCCCAGGCCTGGCCGAGCGTGACGTCGGCGGTCGGCGGGGCATCGGGGGCTTTCTTAGCTTCCTCCGCATATTCACCCTTAGCGATCTTCGCTAGGACATCCTTGGCCTTCGCCCGCGCGTCGCGGGTGGTGAGATCGTCCGTCGTGCCGAGCGTGACCTTCTTGGCGTGACGCTTGCCATCCTTCCAGTGCTCGCCGAGGACGGCGAACGCCTTCGTCTTCGTCCCGACCCGCACGAAGAAGCCGCGAAGCTCCGTGTCCCGAACCTCGTATTGGCCCTTGTCGCTGAGCGGCAGGCGGCTGATGACCTTGTCGCTGAGGGTGGCTTTCAGATCGCTCATGGACAGAATTAGGTTGGGGTTTAGGTTGGGGTTTGCCCCAACCTAGTTTCAAGGTCGGGCTA
>JAICYS010000175.1 GCA_025934105.1 Myxococcota bacterium
AGAGGTAAACGCCCACGTGATAGGTGCCGGGGGCCAGGTGCACGGTCAGCTCGAAGGTGGCGCGGAAGCGCTCGCCGGCCTCCAGCGTGAAGGCCGGCCAGCCCAGGCGCTGCGACGAGGTGTTGAAGACGTCGTAGAGCTCCTCGTCCTTGCACTCGATCACGACCGCCAGCTTCTCGGTGCGCCGGCGCGCCGCGATCTCGACCTCCACCCGCATCTTGCCCTTGGACTGAAACTGGACGGCCTCGGCCCCAAGGGCGTCCAGCAGCCGGACGCTGGCGATGTAGGCGTCCTTGGTCTCGTCGGCCTGCGCGGCGGCCGAACCCCGCTCCATGTAGGCCTTGATGACCGACCCGGAGGGGCCGATGGCGGCGACCTGGCCGTGCTCCAGCAGCATCGCCCGCGGGCACAGGTCCGCCACCGCGCGCAGGTTGTGCGAAACGAACACGACGGTGGTGCCGTTCTTCATCACCTGCCGCATCTTCTCGACGCTCTTGCGCTGGAACAGGAAGTCCCCGACGCTGAGGACCTCGTCGACCACCAGCACGTCCGGGTCGACGTGGGCCGCCACCGCGAATCCCAGGCGCGCGTACATGCCGGACGAGTACCGCTTGACCGGCGTGTCCAGGAACTCCTCCAGCTCGGAGAAGGCCACGATGGCGTCAAACTTCTGGTCGATCTCCTGGCGGCTCATCCCCAAGATGGTGCCGTTGAGATAGATGTTCTCGCGGCCGGTCAGGTCGTGGTGAAAGCCGGCGCCCACCTCGATCAACGCCGACAGGCGCCCCTTGACGCGCAGCCGCCCGCTGGTCGGCATCAGGATGCCGCACAGGTGCTTCAGCATCGTGCTCTTGCCGGCGCCGTTGTGGCCGACGATCGCGAAGGCCTCGCCCTGCTCGACCTGGAAGCTGACGTCGCGCAGGGCCCAGAACTCCTGCTTGTCGAGGCCCCCCTGCACCGCGCGCCGCGCCAGGGCCGGGATGAGGTCGCGCAGCGAACGGTGCACCTCGCCGCGCTTGAACTTCTTCGAAAGGTTCTCGGCCTCGAGGACGACTTCGGGCACGGTCAGATGCTCTCCGCGAATTTCGGTTCCAGGTACTGGAAGAAGGCCGGCGCGCCCACCAGCAGGACCAGGCCCCAGCCGGCGGCGTACAGCGTCCAGCCGAAGTCGGGCGCCCGGTGGCTGACGACGGTGGCCGAGAACCCCTCCAGCAGCGGCGCCACCGGGTTGAGGAGCAAGAGCTGGCCCCACCGCCCGAACATCGACGAGTCGTAGAACACCGGCGTGAAGAAGATCGCGAAGGTCAGGATCACCTCGACGATGTACTTCACGTCCCGAAAGAACAGGTTGGCGGCCGAGAACAGCAGCGCCATCCCGCAGAGCTGCGCGATGAGGATCGCCATCAGCACCGGCACCCACAGCAGCGACAAGCTCGCGTGGAGTGGCGAGAAGATGAAGACCAGCACCAGGACCGACCCGGCGACGAAGAAGTCCAACAGCTGCGACGCCACCGCCGCCAGCGGGAACACGGCCCGCGGGAACGCGATCTTGGTGACCAGGTTCTGGTTGGCGGTCAGGCAGACGGTCGAAAAGCGGATCGTCGCGACCACGAACGCCCAGGGGAGCGCCTTGACCGACACGGCCAGAATCTCGTCGAAGCGAATGGGCCGGCCGGCCACCCGCGCCAGGCCGACCTTCACGACGACGCCGGCCGACGTGATGATGAGCGGCATCAGGATGGCCCAGAAGAAGCCCATCACCGACTGCTTGTACTTCACCTTCACGTCCCGCAGGGTCAGCATGTACAGCAGGTCGTGATGCCGGCGCAGGATCCGGAACAGGCTCAACATGGGGACGCTCCGCCCGCGCTCAGGACTTCCAGATCTTCCATGGGGCCTTGCCCTGGCCCCACAGCTCTTCCAGATCCTGACGGTCCTTGAAGGTGTCCATGTTGCGCCAGAATCCGTCGTGGGGCACCGCCACCAGCTCGCGGCGGGCGATGAGCCGGTCGAACGCCTCGATGACCAGTTCTTCCCCCTCGTGCAGGACGTCGAAGATGTTCCGGCGGAAGGCGAAGAAGCCGCCGTTGACCCGCACCACCGACCGGCCGACCGCCTCCAGCTTGGTGACGTGCTGCTCGGCGTCGGCGTGGATGATGTGGAACGTGTGCGGCGCGGCCACGCTCAGGAATGAGGCGGTCTTGCCGCGCGCCTTGAACTGCTCGACGAACCGGTTCAGGTCCACGTCCGACAGGCCGTCGCTGTAGTTGGCCAGGAACATCTCTTCGTTCTCGACGAACTTGCGCGCCGCGCGCAGGCGCATGCCGACGCTGGACTGCAGGCCGGTGTCGACGAAGGTGATCTTCCAGTCGCTGATGTCGTGCTGCAGGACCTCGATCTTGCGGCCGCCCTCCGACAGGATGAAGTCGTTCGAGGCCGTCTCGTCGTAGTGCAGGAAGTAGTCCTTGATGGCGTTCCCGCGGTACCCGAGACAGAGGACGAAGTCCTTGTGGCCGAATTGGGCGTAGTACTTCATCAGGTGCCACACGATCGGCCGCGGGCCGATCGGCACCAGCGGTTTCGGGATCTGGTCGGAGTAGTCCCGCAAACGCATCCCCAAACCGCCGCAAAACAGGACGACCTTCATGGGTTGTGCGCGCCTATCATAGTTCGGAGCCCGGGGGGGCCGTCAATCGCCGGCGGCGCATCGCCCGGCCCGCGCGGCGGCTCGCCCCGCTTTCGCCGGGCCACGTCCTCGACGGTGCGCGCCACGGCGGCGACTCGCGCCGGCCAGGTCTCGCTTCGCATGGCCGCCGACCGCGCCGCCCGCCGGTCCGGGCTGTCGCCCGCCAGCTCCTGGTCGACGGCGCGAATGAACGCCTCCGCGCCGTCCGCGATGGTGCACCACTGGCGGTACTTCATGACCTCGCGGAACGGCGTCGAGACCACCGGCCGTCCGGCCGACAGGTACTCGCGCAGCTTGATCGGGTTCACGTACGGCGATCGCTCGCCCAGACGGTACGGGATCACCGCGACGTCGAAGCCTTTGCAGTAGGCCGGGAGCTGATCGTGCGGCTTGCGGCCCAGGAGGCGCACGTTGGGCAGCCCGTCGACCGGCGAGGTCTGGTCCAGCGCCTGCCCGATGAGCGCGATGCTCCAGTTCGGGCGCGCGCGGGCCACGGCCGCCACCAGGTCCAGGTCGACCCAATCGCGCAGGGTGCCGTAAAAGCCGATCACGGGGCGGGGCAGGGCGGCCAGGTCTGGCGGCACCACCGTGGCCGGGTCCATCGCGCGCGAGAACGCCTCATGGTCCACGCCGTGCGGGGCCAGGTGGATCTCGGGGTTGAAGGGGCGCTTGTTCTCGACCAGCTGGTCGGTGACCCCGAACACGCAGTCGACGCGGGCCAGGAGGCGGCGTTCGGCCGCCACCGTCTGCGCGCGATCCAGGTACCCGAACATCGACCACTCGTCGACGCAGTAGTAAACGGACAGCTGCTCGCCCAGGCGGCCGACGTAGTCGGCGACGTTGGGCAGGAACGTCCAGAGCTGGAAGTCGCGGATGTCCAGCCGGCGCCGGATGACCTGGATCGTGCGCCGCAGGACCTCCTGGTTGACTCGCCGCGCGGTCTCCGAGTGCGGCAGCGGCAGCACCAGCGGCGTGAACACCCACAGGTCGCTCTCGACGCGCACGGGGCCGCCGGCGAACTCGCGCAGCTTGCGCCCGATGCGGCCGACGTCGCGCGAGCTCGAGAGCTTGGGCGCGCGGGTTCCGACCGAATTCAGCCAGAGCACGCGGCGGGTCTTGGCCAGCTCGCGCAGGACGTGGTGGTTCGAGGTCTGGTCCTCGCCCCAGTCCTTCGAAAAGCAGATGATCGCCGGAGGCGTCCCGTTCATGACAGCCACTCCGAGATCGGGCAGAAGCCCAGGCCCGAACGGCGGGCCGCCTCGGCGATGGCGTCGACGGCCTCGGCCGCGTACGGGTGCGTGTCATGCAGCAGCACCACGTCGCCGCCGGCGAAGGCCCGCTCCGCGAACCAGCCGCGCAGCGCCTCGGTCGCGCCGCACGAGAAATCCTTGGGATCCTGATTCCAGAGCACGATGGTCTGTCCCGTCGCCCACAACCCCAACGCCTTGCCGACCGTGATCTTCCCGTGCGGCGGCCGGAACAGCCGCGGCGGGCGGCCCACCAGCGTGGCCAGCAGGCGCGCCGTCCGCCGGCTCTCCTCGATCAGCGCCAGCGCCGACGTGGCGGTCGGCTCTCCGTGCGTGAACGAGTGGTGGCCGACGTCGTGCCCCTCGGCGGCGATCCGGCGCACCAGCTCGGGGTGCCGCTCGGCCTCGCGCCCCACCAGGAAGAACGTGGCGCGGATGCCCCGCGCGGCCAGCCGATCCAGCAGCTCCGGCGTGTGCCGGGGGTGCGGCCCGTCGTCGAACGTCAGGCTCAGGCGGCGGTCCGCCGGGGGCCCGGACACCAGGAACAGCCGGCGCGGCAGCGTCTCGGACATCCCGCGCCGGATCAATTGCCGCGGGTTCACGCCCGCGCCCTGTGCTGGTGGTGCTCGACGGCGGCTTCCAGCGCCGCCAGCAGCCGGGCGCCGCTCTCCGGCCAGCTGGGCGGCCCCGCCCAGCTCAGCTGGTCGGGATCGGCGGGCGCGGCCAGCGCGCGGGCCAGCGCCGCGGCCAGCGCCGGGACGTCCTTCGGCGAGATCAGCTCGCCGAGCCGCGGGTCGGTCACCACGTCGGGAATGCCGCCCACGTTCGTGGCCACCACCCGCCGCCCCGAGGCCAGCGCCTCCAGCAGCACGTTGGGCGTCCCCTCGTTCCAGCTGGGCAGGGTCAAGACGTCGCAGGCCGCGATCCAGTCCGCCACCTCGGCCGGCGGCAGCGCGCCCGGCGAGAACACGCGGCCGGGCCAGGCCGCCGCCAGCTCGCGCACCCGCGCCATCTCGGCCCCGTCGCCGACGACCGCCAACCGCAGCTCCGGATCGGCGCCGGCCAGCCGGGTGAAGGCCTCCAGCAAGTCCAGCAGCCCCTTGGCGCGATCCAGCCGCCCGACGTACAGCACCAGGCGGCCGGCCGGCAGGCCCAGCCGGGCCCGCGCCTGGCCGCGATCGCGCGGGTGAAACAGCGCGCGGTCGACGCCGTTGGGGACGATCGACACGCGGTCGCGCGGCGCGCCCAGCGCGACGGCGCGCTCGCCCAGCGGGCGGCTGACGGCGACCAGCCGGTCGACGCGCGGCAGCCCCCAGCGCAGCAGCGCCCGGATCGCCGGCTGCTCCGGCAGCACGTTCAGGTCGGACCCGTGCACCTTGACGGCCACCGCCGCGCCCAGGAGGCGCGCCAGCACGATGGCGGCCAGCCCGTCGGGAAACGCCCAGCAGCCGAGCACGACGTCGACGCGCCCCTTGAGGTGTCGGACCCGCGGCCACAACGACGCCGCGTACAGCGCCGGCGACAGCGGCCGGCCGATCTTGGGAACGAACAGGAAACGGGGGTGGTGGACGCGCATCCCGTCGATCTCCTCCTCGGCGGGTACGTCGGCGAACTTGCCCGCCGGCGACCACTTGCGGACCAGGCGCGCCCCCGGGAACCACGGGATGGTCGCGCGCACGTCCAGCTCGCACAGCGGCGCCAGGGCCGCGCACTGCAGGCGGTTGAAGATCGAAAAGCTGGGCGAAACGCTGTTCGGAAACAGCTCGGTCACCACCAGGACGCGACGCCGCTGCGCCGTCACGGGCGCGGATGATACGGCGGCGGCGGCGGTCATTGCCACCGCGGACCGCTGGCGGTGACCTCGATGCGCTGGATGCCGCCGGCCAGCGCCGACGGGGTGGGGCGGCCGGCCGGCGCGTACCCGACCTTGCCCCCCTGGCTGCTCTTCCCCTTTTGAAACACCACCACCGCCGACCCTCGGCTGGGGTGGGACAGGGTGACCGTGAACGCGCCGTCGGTCTCGGTCAGCTGCACGCGCAGGTCGGGGTCGGCGGCGCCGCGCGCTTGCAGCACGTTCAGGAAGTAGCCGAGCGCCGGGCCCCGCTCGTCGATCTCGGTCCGGAACTGACCGACCGGCGGACCCTCGACGACCACGCGCGGCGCCGCGCGGGCCGGCAGCAGGGTGGTGAGGCGCAGCACCTGGTCGCCGCTCTGCGCGACCAGGCCCCCCGGCACCAGCGCCGGGGCGTTCTCGGTGTGCAGGACGAAGGTCTTCACCACCTGGTCGGCCGGCTTTCGGTCCCCCGCGGATTCGGCGCGATCGAAGACCACCAGGGCCTCCAGGGGCCGCAGGTAGACGAACTCCCGGATCAGGCTGCCCGCGTAGGGGTTGTCGTCGCGTTCCGGACGGCACTCTTCGAGCGAACAGCGGTAGCTCTCGGACAGATCGACGGCCGCGTACGCGTAGGCCGGGCGGCTCTCGACCCGCAGCACCCGCGGGTGGGCCCGCCGGTTCTCGCTGCTTCGCGCGCCCATCCCCTCGAACAGCACCGTGTTGTGGCCCAGCGCTCCGTCGCACCCGACCGGGGCCGGCTTGCCGCCCCCGCCGCCGCCCCAGCCGGCGAGCGCGACGGCGTAGCCGACCGACTCGCGGGTGAGCCACCGTCCCTTGCGCCAGATCTGGAACGTGCCCCAGTCGACGTGCTGGTGTCCGACCCCCTGGGGCATGCCCAGCTGCAGGTCGACCACCGACGCGTCGGGGCCCCACTTGTTGCGCGCGTAGAGATAGCCAGCGCCGGGCGCGTAATAGTCGACCGGCAGGCCGGTCAGCGGCAGGCGGGGGACCGGCGTGGGGCTGGGCCACCCCTCGGCCATGAGTGGCAACGCCGGCGACACCAAGTCCAGCCAGGCCCGCGCGTGCCGTCCCACGGCGTCGCGCGACCAGTGCTCGGCCGCCGCCGTCATGAACATGGCCAGCTCCGGCGACTGCGCCGAGCCGCCCTGCTCGAGGAAGTGCTCGTCGTCGTCGAACGGAAACAGCTCGAACCGCGCCGGCGCGCCAGGGGTCGTGATGGTGGGCGTCGGCGTGGTCGCGTAGACCAGGTAGTAGACCGCCTCGCGGAAGAAGTTGCTGGCGTCCCACAGGTTCGCGCCCACCGCCTCGGCGCTGGCGAACGGGACCGTGGCGTAGTCGACCAGGTATGGCCCGTACTGGCTGCCTTCGCCGAGGACGCCGCCGCGCCCGGGGCCGCTGGCGAACGGCACGAACGATTGGCCGAACCGCGCGCGCAGGGCGTAATCGAGCAGCTTGGCGGCCTGCGGGTTCTCGTGCGCGCTGGCGATCCCCCATTCGATGCCGTTGCGCAGGTAGCCCCAGTAGTAGTTGTTCTCTTCCATGCCGACGTTGCCCCACCTCTTTCGGTTGAGCGTGTCGACGTATCCGTTCCAGCGCTCGATCAGCTTCTGGCGGTCGGCGGCGGTCAGCAGGTCGTGGCACCAGTCGAACACCAGCATGGCGTCCTCGCCGTTCCAGCGGGCCGCGTCGCTGGCCACGCCCGACGTGTTCAGCTCGAGGCTGCGCAGCCAGGCGACGGCCTTTTCTCCGGCCGGCCGGTCGCCTTCCAGCAGGTACGCCAGCGCCAGTTGGGTCGGGTCGTCGTCGCGCGGCCGGAACGGGTGGCCCTTGACCCTGGCGCGCGCCCGCGCCAGCCGCGCCGGCGTCCACCAGAGGCGCGGGTGCTCGGCCGGCACCTCGACGGCGGGCGGGTCCCAGGTGGGCCCGGTCCGCGCGGCGGGGAACTCCACGTGGTGGTGGCGCAGCTTGTGAACGACGCGCCGCCCGACCAGGCCGGCGCCCACGACGGCCACCAGGACCACCACCATCGCCGTCCGTACCGAGCTCATGTGCGCCGGAAGATTAGCCGATGCCGGCGCCCGGACGTAGGCCGGGCCGAGCCCGACCCGTGATAATCTGCGCGCGCCACGTAAAATGGGGAGGGCGATCGACAAGGCCAGAGAGGTGGTTCGTCGCGTTCGCGGCAAGAACCTGGGGGCCTGGACCAAGGGGTACGCCCGCTGGGCGGTGCGCTCGTCGCTCCCGCGGGCCCGCGCCGCCCTCCAGCGGGGACGGCTCCGGCACCTGCTGTTTGCGTTTTGCGATCATTACGAGCCGCTCTGGCGCACCGCCGATCGCGACCTCGGCGCCCGCCGCGTCCAGCTCTGGGTGGACGGCTATCCGGCGCTGGCCGACCGGTTCCGCGACGCGGACGGGCGGCCGCCCCGCCACAGCTTCTTTTTCCCGGGCGAGGAGTACGCGCCCGGTTACCTGGACGGCCTGGCCAGGCTGGCCGCGCGCGGCTTCGGCGAAGTCGAGCTGCACCTGCACCACGACGGCGACACCGCCGCCGGCCTGCGCGACAAGATCGGCGAGTACCTGCGGCTCTACGCCAACCACGGCCATCTGAGCCGCGACCCCGCCGGCCGGCTGCGCTACGCCTTCATCCACGGCAACTGGTGCCTGGCCAACGCCCGCCGCGACGGCCGCTGGTGCGGCGTCGACGAGGAGCTTCCGCTGCTGCATGACACCGGCTGCTATGCGGATTTCACCTTCCCGGCCGCGCCCGACGAGTCGCAGCCGGCCATCGTCAACCAGATCTACTGGCCCGAGGGGGACCTCCGCCGCCGCCGCGCCTACGAAGGCGGCACGCCGGCGCGCGTGGGCGACCGCCGGTCCGACCGGCTGCTGATGATCGAGGGTCCGCTGGCGTTCGCGCTGCGGCCCGGCCGGCTGGCGGTGCGGATCGAAAACGCCGGCGTCACCGGCGCCGACCCGGCCACCCCCGCGCGCATCCGCACCTGGGTCCGGCAGGGCATCGGCGTGGCGGGGCGGCCGGACTGGGTGTTCGTCAAGGTGCACACGCACGGCACCCAGGAGGCGCAGTCCGCGTCGCTGCTGGGCGAGGGCGGGGCGGCGCTGCACCGCGAGCTGACCGGCCGCTACAACGACGGCCGCCGCTGGAAGCTTCACTACGTCACCGCGCGCGAGATGTACAACATCGCGATCGCCGCCATGGAGGGGCATGGGGGCGATCCGGGCGCTTACCGAGATCACGTGTTGCCACCGCCCCCCGTGGCCAAGAGCTAGGAGACCGGACCGCGTATGAGCACCCCCACCTCTGTCTCGTCGGGCCCGTTCCGGGCCGGGCTGGTCGGCGCCGGCCACATCAGCGAGTTCCACATCCAGGCGCTGCGCCGGATTCCGGGCGTCGAGATCGTCGGCGTGCACGACCTGGATCGCGCCAGGGCCGAACAGCTCGCCGCCAAGTTCAACCTGCAGGTGTTCGATTCGCTGCTGGCGCTGCGCGACGCCGGCGCCAACGTCATCCACGTGCTGACGCCGCCCCACACGCACGCGGCCATCGCGGCCGAGGCCTTGCGGGCCGGCTGCCACGCCTTCGTCGAAAAGCCGCTGGCCACCGACGCCGAGGACTGCGTGCGGCTGCGCGACCTGGCGCGCGCGCAGGGCCTGACGGTGGGCGTCTGCCACTCGCTGCTGTTCGATCCGCAGATCGCCTCGGCGCTGGAGACGGTGCGGCGCGGCGGCCTGGGTGACGTGGTGGCCGTCGACATCCTGCGCAGCTCGACCTATCCGCCGTACGCGGGCGGACCGCTGCCGCCCCAGTACCGCTCGGCCGGATACCCGTTCCGCGATCTCGGCATCCACGCCCTTTACGTGATGGAGGCGTTCCTGGGACCGATCCAGAAGGTCGAGGGGATGTGGCGGGCGGGCGCCGGCGATCCGAACCTGGCGTTCAACGAGTGGCGCGCGCTGGCGTCGTGCGCGCGCGGCATGGGGCAGTTCCAGCTCTCGTTCGCCGTCCGCCCCCTCCAGCACCAGATCATCGTGCAGGGGACGCGGGGCGTGCTGCGCCTCGACCTGTTCCTGATGTTCCAGGCGGCGCGCCGCCCGGCGCCGCTGCCCAAGCCGGCCGAGCGCATCGTCAACGCGCTGACCGACTCGATCCAGCCGCTCATCGACGTGCCACGCAACGTGGTGGCGTTCGCGCGCAAGCAGCTCCGCCAGTACCACGGCGTGCAGGAGATGGTGATCGCGTTTTACCGCGCGCTGGCCGAGGGGCGCCCGGCCCCGGCCACGCCGGAGGACGCCATCGCCGTGGTTCGGTTCACCGAAGAGATCGCCCGCGCCGCCGATCGCGAGCACGAGGCGCAGCTGCGCGCCCATCAGATCTCGGACGAGAGCCCCTATCTGGTGACCGGCGCGTCGGGCGGGCTCGGCTCGGCGCTGGTCGAGCGCCTGCGGCGCGACGGCAAGCGGGTTCGGGCCATGGTCCGCCGCATGCCGGACCGGCCGCTCGAGGGGGTCGAGCTGGTGCGGGGCGACCTGGCCGATCCGACGGCCGTCGAGCGGGCGGTGCGCGGGGTGCGCTGCGTGTTCCACGCCGGCGCCGCCATGAAGGGGGGATGGCCCGAGCATCAGGGCGGGACCATCGAGGGGACGCGCAACGTGCTGGAGGCCTGCCGCAAGCACCGGGTCGCCAAGCTGGTCCACGTCAGCTCGATGTCGGTGATCGACTGGGCGGGCGCCGACGCCTACAGCCCCGTCGACGAGGAGACTCCCCTCGAGCCGCGTGCCGAGGAGCGCGGCGCCTACACGCGCGCCAAGCTGGAGGCCGAGAAGCTGGTGGTCGCGGCGGCGGAGGCCGGCCTGCCCGCCGTGATCGTTCGGCCGGGGCAGATCTTCGGCGGGCGGATCCCGCTCATGACCGGCGCGGTGGCGCGGCGGGCGGCCGGACGATTCGTGGTGCTGGGCGACGGCGAGCTGCCGCTGCCGCTGGTCTACCTGGACGACGTGGTGGACGCGCTGATCCAGGCGGCCGACAGCGATCTGCACCGCGGCGAGATCATCCAGATCGTCGACCCCGAGCCCTGGACGCAGAACCAGGTGCTGGTCGAGGTGGCCGGTCCGTCGGCGCGCGTGCTGCGTGTCCCGCGCGGCGCGGTGTTCGCGCTCGGCCGCGCCTCCGAGCTGGCCCTGGGCGTGCTGGGCAAGCGCTCGCCGCTGGCGGCCTATCGCCTGCGCTCGGCGCTGGCGTTGCGCCGTTTTCACAGCCAGCGGGCCGAGCAGCTCTTGGGGTGGCGCCCGCGGGTGGGCGTGCGCGAAGGCATCCGGCGCGTGCAGCAGCAGGGCGGGTGAGCCGCCGCCGGGGAGCGCGCCGCCGTCCTCGAGCGGCGCCTGCTGGGCGGTCAGGGAACGTAGAGCGTGTCGCCGGCGAGCAGAGGCAGGTTTTGCTCGGGGTGCGCGCCGCTGACGATGGCCGGATAATCGATCGGGATCCGCTTCACGTGGCCTTGGCCGTCCGGGCGGATGATGACGGTCGACTCGGCGTCGGCGAAGCGGTTCGGGCCGCCGGCCAGGGCGATGGCTTCGCTGACCGTGACGTAATGGTTGGTGTTGAATTCGCCGGTGCGCTCGACGTTGCCGCTGACCACGAAGCGGTAGCTGTTGATCGTCGTGACCGACACGGTCACCGTCGCGGTCTCGTCCTTGATGAAGGCGGTCAGCTTCTGGGCGATGTCGCCGCGCAGGGCCGCGGGCGTGCGGCCGCCGGCCTGCAGCTCGCCGACCAGCGGCAGCGAGATCGTTTGATCGGGCCGCACCGTCGCGTCGACCGACAGATCCGTGTTCTTCCAGACGTTGATGTGAACGACGTCCCCCGGTCCCAGCAGGAATTCCTGTTTGCGGGGATCGGGCTCGCTCGCGTAATCGTAGTAGGGGTGGACGGTGGCGCAGGACGTCCCCAGCAGGCAGACCAGCACCATCGACGCCCGACACAAGGGGGAGAGGTCTCGGCTCATCACCCCCAGTCAGATATCATAAGCCACGGCACGACTCGATGTTGATCCGCCCGACACCGCCTCCCGATGGTCCCCGCGTCGCGTTCGTCAGCCCTTGCGGCGGCGGCAACCTGGGCGACGCCGCCATCATCGAATCGCTGGTGACCGCCATCCGAAGCCGCCTGCCGGCCGCCCAGGTGATCGGGTTCACGGGCAATCCCGACGACACGGCGGTCCGGCACGCGGTGACGGCGTTTCCGCTGCGGGCGCGCCTCGGCGCCTCGGCCGCCCCGGCCGCCCCC
>JAICYS010000307.1 GCA_025934105.1 Myxococcota bacterium
GAAGGGCCCCGCCGTCGGGCGAGAACGCCAAAGGCTCCAGCCCGCGGCCGAGATCGACGGGTGCCCCGCCGGCCAGGCTTTGGATCGTC
The DNA here is from genome assembly GCA_025934105.1 of Myxococcota bacterium. Lineage (GTDB taxonomy): Bacteria > Myxococcota_A > Polyangia > Fen-1088 > Fen-1088 > JADGRB01. Next base: position 90 of record JAICYS010000307.1, read on the forward strand.
GTTTCGTCGGTCGCGTAGTCGGTGAGGGCGACGCGCGCTCCGTCCGGCGCCGCCAGGTAGGAATAGAGCCCGCTGCCGAGGACGCGTGGCTGGCCCAGGCTGGTCCCGTCACCTTCGATTGCGGCCACCAGCAGGATCACGCCGCCGGCGTTCGGGCCGGACGTCTCGTAGAAGAGCTCGCGCCCGTCCGCCGTGAGCGCGGGGGGCGGATAAGCGGCCACGTTGCTGGCCATGGCGATCGGTTGGCGGTCCGCGGCCGTCATGGCATAGAGGGTCCCCACGCCGCCGTCGATCCAGTAAAGCTTGCTCCCGTCCGGCGACCAGGCGATCCATCTGATTTTCGCGGTCGCGGGACCGCCGACCCAGGCGTCACCGATGTCGTCGTCGGGCCAGCCCCCGCAGGCGGCCAGGAGCGGCGCCAGCAGGAGCAGCAACGTGAACAGATCCCGGCGCGGCGATCGAAACGGCACGCCCGCCGAGAAAGCAGCATCCAGGCCAACCGCCAGCGGTTTCAACTCCGGCGCCGGACCGGGAATCCGCGGGGCTTGTCGTCAGAAATCGAACAGCGATGCGTGCGCGAGCCGAAATTCCGGCGGCCCGCCTTCACTGGGCGAACCGATCGGCGCGACGCCGATCGCCCTCGGTGCACTTAGTCGCCGGCGCCGTCGTCCTTCATGCCGTGCATCAGGCGGGCTTTGACCCGCGTCATTTGCCGCTCTTTGTAGCGGTCGTGGCTGTTCTCGCCGCTCTCGTTGTTCTCGGCGGTGCGCGCGTCGATGATCTGGAACTCGGTCAGCACGAAGACGATGGTGCCGTTCTCGGCGAACAGCGGATCGTCCGGCAGCCGGCATAGATACTTGTCGATGCGAACGGGCAGGTCGGCCACGAAGTTGATGACGCGATAGCCGGGCCCCGAAAACTCGTTCTGCGGAGACGGACGCTTGTCGGCCGCGACCGCCGCCAGGTCGGTGATCTCGGGCAAGAAGCGCTGCAGCGCCGGTGAACGGGCCAGCGTCTCGCGAATCTTGATGATGTCGTTCACCGACTGGCCAGGAATGACGTAATTGTACGGCACCAGCCGCTGCGTCAGCTCGCGCAGGACGAACACCAGCTGCTCCTCGGTGTTGGTGATCATCCGGAAGCGCAGGTTGTCGTAGACGTCGGCGGCGATCGACTCCTTCTTGGCCAAGAGCTTGGTGATCAGGCTGTCCGCGTGCTTGCGGCTCCACTCGAACTCGACCACCGGGCACCCCACGGCCTTGATCTCCTCGACGGTGCTGAGGACCTTCTCCTCGATTAGGTGAAAGATCTGGTCGTCGGAGACCGGGAGCTTGGTCAAAAGTTCGCGGCCGGCCAGGTGGTGCATGACGTGCATCACCTTCAGAACCACGCAGGCGTGCGTGCGGCGCCGCCCTTTCTGCGACGCGATCAGCAGCAGGTCCCGCGGCGGCACGCCGCTCGCGACCTCGTCCGGGATCTCGAAGCCCAGGTGCCGCTCCAGGTACTCGACGGCGGCGGCGCGCAGTTCGCCCAGCCGGCGCATGTCGTGGACGTCGTTCGGGTCCAGCTCGTTCACGCGCAGGAATCGGTCCACCTCTTCTCGGTCGTTGAAGTAGAGGCGGTGCCAGTCGATGACCGAACCGCCCCGGAGCAGGTTCCGGATGGCGGTCAGATCGCCGAGCGTGAAGTCCTCGTACCGGACGGTCCGCATGCGGCGGCCAGAGGATAGGGCGCGCGCGGCCCGCCGGCTAGGGCGAATCGCGTCCGCGGACTATCGCTTGCGCGGAGGCGGAGCGGCCGCCGGGCGGCCCAGCGAGATGGTGGCCCAAAAAAGCACCCAGGCGAACGTTCCCATGACCAGGCTGCCGATGATGGAAATCATACCTTCACCCACATTAAACGACCTGTCGGTCGCGTCAAGAACTGCTCAACTTCGTCTACAATGGTCTCGGTGCTTTTCCGCCGCAATTTAGTGTGCTGGGTCTTTCTGCTGTCAGCGTGGGCGGCGGAGGGCTGGGCGGTCACGCCAGCCTCCGAGGCAGCGTTCACGGAAGGACAGTCTCTCATGGCGGCCAAAAAGCTGCCGGAAGCGTCCCAGAAGTTCGAGGCCGCGGTGGCGTTGGACCCGGGCCACGCCCAGGCCTGGTACGCGCTGGCGGTCGTGCGCCGCCGGATGGGCGAGTGCGCGCCGGCCATCGCGGCCTACCGCCGCTATGCGCTGCTGGCGCCCGACAAGCCGGAGCCGTACTACGGCCTCGGACTTTGCCTGCGCGACACCGGCGACAAGAGCGCCGCCATCGCCGCGCTGAAAAAATACGTTTCGCTGGAGAAGGACCCGGCCGCGCAAAAGTGGATCGACAACGCGCACGCCATCCTCGACGACCTGGGCGGCGGCCCGGGCGCTGCGCCCGCCAGCGCGCCTCAACTGATGCCGCCGACGCCCCCATCGGCCGACGCGGAGGCCGGTAAGGCGCCGGCCGCGGAGAGTGACAAGGACGCCGGAGGCAAGAGCAGCTCGGCGGCGGCCGCCGACCTGGCCGAGGCGCAAGCCCTCCGCGACCGCGGCCACATCGACGAGGCGATCGCCAAGTACCAGCAGGCGATCGCGGCCGACCCGAAGCGGCTGGCCGCGCGGGCGGCGCTGGGCGAGCTGCTGCTGCAGGTCCACCGCGACGACGAAGCCATCGACGTGTTCCGCTCGGCGCTCGATCGCAGCCCCGCCTTCGCGCAGGCGCTCTACGATCTGGCCTTCGCGCTGCGCGTACGCGACCGGCTGGCCGAAGCGGTCGACGCCTACCAGCGTTACATCAAGCTGCGCCCCAGCGATCCGGACGCGCACTACGGCCTGGCGCGGGCGCTGCAAAACCTGGGGCGCAAGGCCGACGCGCGGAAGGCTTACGAGACCTACCTGTTGCTCGAGAAGCGTCCGGGCGAGCGCCGCTGGACCGCCTCGGCGCAGACGCAGCTGCGCGCCCTCAAGGCCCCTTGAGCTGCGGCCGGGCCGGTTGGCGCAGGGCGCGCGGCAGCCCCAGGGTGAAGCGCGCCCCGCGCCCAGGACGGCTGTCGACCATCAGAGTGCCTCCGTGCGCCTCGGCGATCTGCTGCCCGATGTAGAGGCCGAGGCCCAGGCCGCCCACCCGTTGCGCGCTGGCCAGCCGTTCGAAGGCCCGAAAGATCCGCTGCTGATCGGCCGGCGCGATGCCCAGCCCGCCGTCCTCGACCCACAGGCGGACCGAGTCCCCGGTGGCCTCCGCTCCGACCCGGATCGGCTTGCCCATCCCGTACTTGATGGCGTTCGACAGCAGGTTGGTCAGCACCTGCTCGATTCGCCCGCGATCCCACATGCCGACGATCGCCTCCGGCAGCAACAGGTCGATCGTCGAGCCGACCTCCGCCGCCTGATCGCGCAGGCGCGTGGTGAGGTCCCGCATCAGCGCCGACGCGTCGACCGGCTCGATGCGCAGCGCCAGGCGGCCAGCGGTCAGCCGCGAGACGTCCAGCAGATCGTCGACCAGCGCGTCCAGGCGATCGGTGGTCGCGTCCGCCGCCGACACCGCCCGCGCCAGCCTGTCCACCTGCCCGGCCCCGCCGTCTCCCTCGAGCAGCCGCCGGGTCACGCGCAGCGCGGAGCCGAGGCGCAGCTTGAGCGCGGTGAGCGGCGTCTTCAGCTCGTGAGAGGCGATTGAAATGAATTCGTCGCGAGCCCGGATCGCCGCGCGCCGCTCGGCCAGCGCGGCGGCCAAGATGAGCATGCTGGCCGCCGTGACGGCCGCGTATCCCTGGATGAACAGCAGGCGGTCGTGCAAGGTCGCGCCCTCGATCACGCTGGTGCGGCTGAGCGCGCCGCTCACGCCGATCGCGCACAGAACCAGCAAGGTCGTGGTGACACCACGCTGCTCGAACCGGATGGCCGCCCAGATCAGAACCGGCGCCAAGAGGTACGTTCCGCGCCCGAGTTCCCGCACCATGTCCCAGGCCATCTGATGACGAAACACGGTGAAACCCGCCACGACCGTCGCGACGCCGAGCGCGGCGATCTCCAGCCAGCGCAGCGGGCGGACGGACAGCCGGCGCCGCTCCGCGAACACTAAAATCAGCGGCGCGATCAACAGGTCGCCCAAGGCGTCGCCCACCCACCAGACGCCAAAGAACCGGGCCGCATGCCGCGCCTCGGGGAGGCCGACCAGGCGGCCCGCGCCCAATCCGATCCCGGCGCTGATGGCGGTGCTGCCCAGCCCCGCCACGGCGACCAGCAGCAGCACGTCGCCAATCCGCTCCAGCCGCCGGTCGAAGCCGGCCCGTTTGAGGGCTACCGCCGCGGCGACCGCCTCCAGCGTGTTGCCGGCGGCGATGAGGGCCGCGGTCCACAACGGGACGCCCGCCATCAGGTTGGCGACCAGGGCGGCCGCCGCCACCGCCGGCCACAGGCGCACGCCCCCCATCACCAGCGAGGCGAGCGCGACGCCGGTGGGCGGCCAGACGGTCGTGGCGATGCCGCCCAGCGCGTCGAACGACAGCCCGACCCGCGCCGTCACGAGATATGCGGCGAACAGCGACGCCATCTCCGTCGCCCGTCGGTAGAGCTGCCCGCGCACCGGCGCCATGGTTCCAACGATAACCCGCGCCGCGCGAACGCGCGTCCGCGACAAAAAAAGGGGCGGCCCGATTCTCGAGCCGCCCCTTCTTCGTCCTGCCCTGCCCTCGTTTAGGTCTTTGGGCCTTCGGTGTACTCGGCGTCGATCACGTCGTCCTGGCCGCCGCCCCCGGTGCTGCCCGCCGCCGCGCCTCCTCCGTCCGCCGGCGCCCCGGCCCCGTCACCGCCGCCCTGCGCGCCGGCCGCCGACCGGTACAGCGCCTCTGCCATCTTGTGCGAGGCCTTCTGCAGCCGCTCGAACGAGCTCTCGAACAGCTGCGCCTCCTTCGGGTCGCGGTTGTTCTCGACCGTCTCCTTGGCGTCCTTGAGCGCCGCCTCCAGCTCCGTGCGGTCGCCCTCCGCGATCTTGTCGCGGTTGTCGTCCAGATGCTTTTGAACCTGGAACGTGAGCGACTCGAGCTTGTTGCGCGCCTCGATGGCCTCGCGGCGCCGCTTGTCCTCGGCCTCGTGCTCGGCCGCGTCCTTCACCATGCGCTGGATCTCCGCCTCCGACAGCCCAGACGACGCGGTGATCGTGATGTGCTGCGCCTTGTTGGAGGCCTTGTCCTTGGCCGAGACGTTGACGATGCCGTTGGCGTCGATGTCGAAGGTCACCTCGATCTGCGGCACGCCACGCGGCGCCGGCGGGATGCCGTCCAACCCGAACTTGCCCAGCAGGCGGTTATCAGCCGCCATCGGGCGCTCGCCCTGATAGACCTTCACCTCGACCGAGCTCTGGTTGTCGGCCGCCGTCGAGAACGTCTCGCTCTTCTTGGTCGGGATGGTGGTGTTCCGCGGGATGAGCGTCGTCATCACGCCACCCAGCGTCTCGATGCCCAGCGACAGCGGCGTGACGTCCAGGAGCAGCATGTCCTTGACGTCGCCCGACAGCACGCCGGCCTGCACCGCGGCGCCCAGCGCCACGACCTCGTCCGGGTTGACGCCCTTGTGAGGCTCCTTCCCGAAGAACTCCTTCACGATCTTCTGCACCATCGGGATGCGGGTCGAACCACCGACCAGCACGACCTCGGCGATGTCCGCCGGCTTCTTACCGGCGTCGGCCAGCGCCTTCTTGGTCGGCTCGATCGTGCGCTCGATGAGGTCGCCCATCAGCTGTTCCAATTTCGCGCGCGACAGCTTGATCTGCAAGTGCTTCGGGCCGCTCGCGTCCGCC
>JAICYS010000119.1 GCA_025934105.1 Myxococcota bacterium
AAATGGGACGTCGGGCACGCGCGGCATCCGTTCACGACGCCACCCCGCCAGGTCGGGGACCATCACCTGCGGCCCGAAGTGCAGCTCCGGTTCGTCCAGAATGACCCATCCGCCCGGACCGCCCTTTCCCCTATCGAACGGCCCACCGAGCTCGCCCCCCAGTCGGGTGGCCGCGATGGCGTGAGGCGAGGCCGGACGCGGGCTGACAATCAGCTCGCCGTCGAGAATCTCGCCCACCACGTGCTCGGGCAGCGCGTCGATGTCGGCGTAGCTCGCGGGCCGCTTCTTTTCCGCCGCCACCTGCACAGTATGGCGTGATTCTCGGCCGTCCGGGGCGTCCGGTTGCGCGCTAAGCTGCGCGCGTGAACGTCCAGCTCTTCGGGACCAAGAAGTGCACCCACTCGCGCAAGGCCGAGCGCTTTTTCAAGGAGCGCGGTATCAAGCTGCACGTCGTCGACCTGGCCCAAAAGGGGATGGCCGCCGGCGAGCTCCGCAACATCGCCGCCCGGGTGGGGGGCATCGAGGCCCTCATCGACCGCGAGGGCAAGCGATACCTGGAACGCGGCCTGAAATACGCCGCCCCCACCGGCCCGCGCATCGAACAGATGCTGGCCGACGACCCCCTGCTCCTGCGGACCCCGATCGTCCGCTCCGAGGGCCGCGCCACCGTCGGCTACGCGCCCGAAGTCTGGAAGACCTGGTTCGACAAATGACCGCCGGAGCAACCCATTCGTGACCGAGAGTCAACCGAGGCCCGACGCGACCTCCGGTAGCCTGACCTCAAAACCACGGCCCCGATGGGGCCGACGGGGACGCAGGAGAGGCGCGGAAGGCGACGCCCCACCCGGCGCGCGTGGATTCGCCGGTCTTCGTAGGCTTCTTCGAACGCCCCTCCGCGATAGACCGGCATCCTCAAAATCTGGAGCGGGGTTAGTTATCGAAGCACCGGCCCTAACGCTTGCGTTCTACAGCTAATCCAGCGACGCACGGGCCGTCCCGGCAGCCGGAAGCTAGTGTTACTCGCCCACGCTTTGTCGCCCGGATGAACGTGCCGGTCGCAGGATTCGCGACGGACAAGCCCCCCGTGCGCCCACCTGCGGGCCGCCATGATAAATTCCCATCCGAGAAAGGATCGGTCGCGCACTTGCTTTCGCCGAATACGGAATTACGCGCAGCTGATGGGGTAATATCCCAGGTCGTCCACGCGGGAGTCATTCTTCTGGACAGCAATTCCGGGGACGTGTTTGAACTCAATAAAATCGGGGCACAAGTCTGGCACCTGCTGCAAGCGGGCGCAACGCTTCGGTCTATCTGCGACGCATTGACGGTGCAGTTCGCTGAGCCGCGCTCGGTCGTCGAATCTGATGTGCAGAATCTGGTTCGAGCGCTGCATGGAGCGAAGCTGATTGTTATCGGCTACGCCGTCGGCCCGTAACGTGAGTCCGCAGGAAGATCTAGACCAAAGAGGCGACCCACGACAGTTTGTGCTGGCCCGTGTTGGTCAGGGTGGGCTTCTTCTGAACACTCACTCCGGCACGGTTTTTGAGCTAAATGAGGCCGCCGCTTTCACGTGGGGACTTCGGTTGGGTTCTATGCCGGTCGGGCAGATCGTCGCTGCCTACCAGACCCGGTATTCACTGCGCCCGGAGCAAGCACACGCCGACGTCCAATTGACGCTTCATCCTGTCGTTGCCGAAAGCAAACCGGCGACATCTGAATTTAGGTATGAGCCAGATAAGGACGGTTACACGTTCTACTACCAGGGCGTGCCGGCACTCCATGCTTGTGCTGATGGGTCCGTTCTCAAGCGGTTGCCCAGTCGTGGCATCCCGAACGCAATTTTGCCCTCGCTTGTGCGCGCAATCGCTCCGAAGTTACTTGCGTTGCGGGGAGAAACTGTTCTGCACGCCTCTGCCGTACGACTCGAATCTAGCGCCGTGGCGTTCTCTGGAGTGAGCGGGTCCGGCAAGACCACGACTGCTCGCGCCTGGGCCAGCGGAGGAACGCTCGTTTGCGAAGATCAGATGTTGCTCAGGATCCACGCGGATTCCGTTTTGGTAGCGACTGAAGCAGAACAGATTGTGGGTCATTGGGTCCGGTCTGCGGCGGCGCAATTGATATCGGATGACGAAGTTCGGTGCGATGGGCTGGCGGAGGTCAAAAGCAGCGAATTGGTACCTCTGCTTGAGATCGGCTTCATCAATGGAGACGAGGACCGTACAGTGGACTACCACGCTGTTCCGCTGCCTCGGTGGCGAACGGCTGGGTTGACGTTCCGTAACGCGTTTTACGGAGCGGACCGCAGTTCCGAGTGGCCCATACGATTAGAGATCGCCGCAAGCATCGGCCGGCTTGTCACGGGATTTCAAATCAGACTACCCCAAGGGCTTGATCGCCTTCTTGAACTTGCGCGCCGAGCAGCCCCATTGCAGACACTCAGAGCGTGAATACAGCGTCGTATTCGGTACTCCGAGTTGCCGGTCCCAACCACGCGTGGCCGGAGCCGGGTCCACTGCGTGCTTTGAAGCCTGCGTTCAGCGGAGTGGAGGCAGCGACGCGGTCCAGCGCGATTTCAAGTAAGGCACGTCGCACACAGTTCGGTCCGCCCGGCAACATACGATCGATTACGGCGATGACCGTTCTCAGCCGAACCCGGCCAGCTTCGGATCGGGCTCGCCGCTTCCGCCCCAGCGTTCGCATCGAACTCACAGCCGAGTGAAGCGCGCACCAACGGCGAACTATCTCCACAGCCGGAAGAACCGTAAGGACGGATAGGAACTCCCGCCCAAATTCGGCGCCGTTACGAAGTGTTAGAGGCCCACTCCTTAGCACGAGTCGCTGGTCGACGCGCGGGTCGGGGCCGTCTGAAGGCAGAGCGCAGACCCAACATCGGCGATCGTTCCGGTCGTTCCCGCGAGGAGTTCGCGCGCATTCCCGACGAACGTCACCGTTGGCGCCTCATAGGGACTGAGGGACGCTTCACTGTCGCCTTCCGACGAAACCTTGGTCTGATCCGCCATTCCGAGTGCCTCCGCCGAGAGCCCTATATATCACACATATCGAGACGATGAAGCTTTAAAAGCCAAGCGTTGAGGACCGCAAACTGGCTAAGCAAAACCTGCTCTGCTGGACTGCACGCCCCCGCACCGGCCCGCTCAAGCATCGTCGCTGCCACACTGCGGCGGACGAACACACCGGACTTCCATCGGCTGGCAAGTTGCTCCTGCAGAAGCGGAAAGGTTCGTCGGGCGTGGTGCAGCCATGCAGGCATCCATGATTCCTGGTCCGCGCGTCCGGCAAACTCGGCAGGCAAAAGCTCGCCCAACACGTCCCAGCTCAGCCGACGGCCGTCACCGCGCGGAGCCCGATTGCTCCACGGGATTGCAAACACGGCTGCAAGGATCCGGTGATCAGCGAAGGGCAGGCGCACCTCGAGTCCGTCGCGCATGCCGTGCAGAACCATTGCGTCAATGGTCTGCGAAGAATAAGCGCCCGACAGGCGAGACCATAGCTCGGTCCGCAGGTGAGACGAGTACCGCATCACCGGTTCGGTCTCGTCCGTCGCTGGAATCTGCTCGATAAGACGTGGCCCCATCCATTCTGCCGGCCGATCGTCGCGCCGATCGATTAACGACAACGCAACATCTGGACTAAGCAACCCGAGGCTCGCCCTTCCTAGCAATTTCAACCCGTGACGAAATGTTACATGCCCAAGCACATGGCCGAAGACCTCGCGGAAGATCCCGTGCCGAAAGAAATCTCGCAAAATTCCGAATGCCGACATCAACGTGTCACCCAACACCCCGGTGAGGAGTATCCCTGCCCCTCTTTGACGCGCAATGTTCGTATCAAAGGGAGGGCCACCGGCCAAACCCCAGTTGAAAGATGGCGATCCAATCGCTCGATCGAGTTCGATCTGCTGCGATTCGTCGAACAAATCCCAGGTCAGCCCATCGAATGCGGCCCTTTGTGAAACGACTGATATTCGACCGCGGTCTGCCACGGCGTGATCTTTCGCAGTTCCAGAAAGCAAAATAATCGGTGCGGTTGTCCGACCCTCGCGGCGCAGACGACTCGCGGCCATCACAATCGAGCTTGAATCCACACCGCCACTGGAGTGAGCCGCAATAGGGAGGCTGCTACGAAGACGATCGTTGACCGCCTCGATGAACACGTCTCGCACGCGTGCACATTGTTCCCGATAACTGCCTGGCGCGTCGCCGTCCACCGGTCGCCAATATCTCCGGACGCGGACTTGTCGGCCACGACGACACTCGAGGGTATGCCCGGGCGGCACTCGTTTAATCTGATCGAAAAAGCTTCGGCTCAAGTTCGACGGAATACCCACGAGGCGATCAAGAATTGTTCGCGGATCAACGCGCGCACGAGATGGTAGCGCTACCAATATTTGGGTGGGATCCGTAGCTGCGATGAAAGTCAACTCGTCCGCGAAATAGTAAAGCGGGCGCACTCCAAAATGATCTCTGACCGCAAATACACTTCCAGATTCGTCCTGCCAGTCGACATACGCAAAATCGCCAACAATGGAAGTCAGAAAGCGATTCCGGCTCCTCACATCGACGTTCGCGAAAGGCTCGAGATCGTTCGCTTTGGCCGAGGGTCCCGAGGCAAGTGCCAACCTATTATATAGACGGACATCACCTACAGCCAGACGGCCTCGCCGGGCGTCTACGAATGGCTTCGCTTCCTCGTCACCGGCGAGAACAGGCCAAATGAGTAGCGAAGCCGCGGCGTTTGCCGTAGCACCGTTCGCGGAGAACGTCGGTCGATGGTACGGCCAAGCCGCGACCATCCGTTCAACGACAGTCGTCGGGTCCGGTCCGCCATCCTGGAAGCGAGCAGCGAATGCGAATGCGAACAACCCGCTCCTGAACCCCGCTAGTAGAACACAACAACGCGCCCTGGGTTGGGGTTGCCGGTCGACTCTCCGATCGCGAAGTCGGCGTAGCCGTCATTATTGACATCGGGTACCAAAGCGCCGGTCGCATACCCCACCCAGTTCGCTGGGAACTTGTCCGTTACGCGAACGATTCCAGATGTTACTTGGCTCGCGGCTGCACTGACGTCGATGGTCCCAGACATGCCAAGAATCGAACTGCCCGACACGATGTAGATCGCCGATCCAGATTCCGCCTGACCGGCCAGGACCAAGTCGGGTACCGCAGTGGTCTCAGGCCCCACTATGGATTTTACGACTGCAGTCCCCCGGACCGTGCTGCCAAAATTTATGACTCCGAACGAATTGCCTGATGCCGAGTCAACAAGCCGGACTGAAGGAACTGGAGGACCGCCGGCCGGACCAACAAATGGCCCCGTCGCGATCGTCCCTAGATTCACGTCGACGTATTTTCCACCAGGCGCACCCACAGTTACGGCAGCCGGCGATGGGCCTAACGGGCCAAGCAGGCCGAGTGATGCACCATAACGGTCTGACGCTACCTGCGCCGTTACGGCGTCGTCGGAGACTGACGCGGTTAGACCGACACTCGAAGCTCGGCCTGCGAATGCGTAATTAGTGGAGCTCAATATGGCCGACATTACGATAGCGGTCCCACCTGTGCCGCTCCCTGCGAAGAACGGCCCGATACCGAGGTTGGAAAAGCCAAACGCGGCCGATCCTACACCGTCAATCTCGAGGCCGTTGTTCGGGTCCGGTACCGTCAGCGACCCAAAAGATGAACTACCTTTTACGATGAAAACGACCCCTGCCAGGCCATTGACCCCGTCGAGACTGACGGCCAAATCGTCGGTGCCGGTTGCGTCGAAATTACCGAGCCGGGCCAGGTTGCGAACGTCCATCAAACCCGCAGCGTAGATCCTGGGATCGATTGTAATGACGTAGTTCGCCTGCGTGTCGGTCAAATTGGCTGGCCAAGCCCCTGATGCCCCCCAGGAAGCCGGCGGATTCTTTCGGCTGTAGATGTATATCTTGCCGCTTCCATCAGCGCTGGACGAGATAGCAATGTCGTCTAGCTGATCGCCATCGAGGTCGCCTGCATCTACCACTGCCGTTCCGAATCCGGGTAGCGATCCTGTGAACGTAACCGAGGGCGTCGTTGAATAGCCGTCTGCGCTGCCGAAATACAAATAGACGTGCTGGCTCGACGATGCCCCTCCGACCAGCAGGTCAGAGAACGCATCGGGCGTGAATCCTGATGGTCCGCCAAAATCACCGCTGCCATCAAGATCTCGCCCCAGTCTGTCGCCGGTCCCTCCAGTCAGCGTCGTCGTCAAGAATGGGGCGCGGGTAGCTGCGCTGCTCGATAGGATAGGCCCAACGTTCCCGGTCACGTCGGTCGCCGCGACCGCGAAGTAATAATCGGTTTCGATATAAAGGTTCGTGACATTGATGCGCTCCACATGGCCGGGCGCCGCTGGCGCCCCCAAGTACGGAACATCTGCGGTGACAGAGGCATTATTGAAGTTACCGTCATTGATCGGCACTTTCGCGTACCGAATTTGATAGCCCACAACATTGCCGCCACCACCATCGTCCGGCGCCGTCCATGTCAGCTGCATCGACGTCTTGCGGCGGTCGCTCACGGACACGGTCAGACCGGTCGGCACGTTTGGCGGGGTCGTGTCGACCGTGACGGTCACGTTGCCCGTGCCCACGCCGGCGTTCGCGATGGCGGCGGTGGTCGCGACGATGGTTTGGACGCCCTCGGGGATGGTCACGGCGTTCAGCTGGGCCTGGCCTGTGGCGTCGAGGTTGGCGCTGCCGAGGTTGTTGCCGCCGTCCGAGAACGTCACGAGGTCGCCGGTGGCGACCGGGACGCCGCCGGCGGTGACGGTGACGGCCAGGCTGCCCTGCCAGCCGGGGGTGCCGGTGTCGTTGTCGGGGATGCAGCCGCTGGCGGTCGCGCCGGCGGGGCACAGCAGCGCGCCCGCGGTCGGGGTGGTGAAGGTGACGACCGGCGCGGCGCCGATGGTCACGGAGCAGGGATTCGGCGACAGGATGACGGCGTTGCCGGCCGGGTCGCTGATGGTCACGCTGAGGTCGTTTCGGCCCGGGGTGAGCGCGACGCCCGGGAAGGTGGCGGTGCCGTTCATGTAAGCCGGCGTGTCGTAGGTGGTCGTGACGGAACCGTTGGTCACGTCCATCACGACCAGGCGGTCGTCGGCGGTGAAGGCCAGGTCGTCGTTCACGGTCGTCGACGACTGGGCGAAGCTGCCGCACAGGTTGGCCGGCGACGCGAGCGACACCGACGGCACGCCGGTGTCGACCCACACGTCGTCGGGCTGGCTGGTCCCGACGGCCTGGGCGTTCGCGGACGAGGTGACGGTCACGGTCAGCTCGGTGGCGGCGCTCAGGGTGCCGTCGGCGTTCTCGGTGCTCTCGGGCAGGGTGACGCCCGCGAACCTGACGACGTTCGGCAGGCCGGCCGGGCAGTTGTCACCGGCCGCCGCCGCGGCGGTGGCGACGGAGCCACCCAGCTGCGTGAGGGCGGCATCGCCCTTGTGGCCGACCTTCAGCACGGCGGTTCCCGCGGTGTCGGTGCAGGCGACGACGTTGGCCTGCGCGCCGGCGGTGTTCGGGTCCAGGTCCTTCACGCCGGCCGGCGCGGTAGCTGACAGGATGTGCTTGCTGGGGTCGGTGAAGGTGGGCGCGTCGGACGCGGGCGCCACGATCTGAACGGAAGGCAGCGACGAGGTGCAGGTCACTCCGGTCACGGTCTGGGAGGTCGGGTTCCCCGCCCCGTCGGTCAGGGTCAGGGTCACGTTGAACGCAGCCGCGCCCGGGCAGGGGATCGCCACGCAGGTCGAGGTGTTCACGGCCGCGACCGGGGTGCAGCTGGGCGTGGCGGCGGAGCCGACGGTGACGCAGAAGTTGTTCTGCGCGGCGCCCAGCGCGGCCGACAGCGCCGCCGCGTCCGTGGACGACGTCTGACCGCAGACGTTCACGTTGGCGCCGATCACGAACTGACCGGAGGTCGGGCTGTTCACGGTCAGGTTGGGCGCGGTGATGTCGACGGGATACGTGCCCTTCGCCGACTGCGCGCTGACGCCGTTCTTGTTGGTGCAGGTGGCTGCCGCCTCGTACGTGCCGTCGCCGGGCAGGGTGGCGGTGAAGGTCGCGACGCCATTCGACGCGGTCGCGTCCAGCTGCGTCACCGCCGTCGGGGTCGCCACGTTGTCGAAGGCCAGCGTCACGGGCTGACCGTCCTCGGCGCTGGTCCGCACCTTGAAAGCGACCTGATAGTTGGATCCCGAGGAGCTCACCCGGTCACCGGCGGGCGCCTGGACGCCGTTCAAGGCGGGGTGCGTGGCGCTGATGACCGGCTGACTCACGCTGCAGGTCGGCGCGCTGCTGTCGCAGCTCACGGTCACGGTGCGGGTCACGTTGCAGGTGGCCGTTCCCGGATACTGAACCGACAAGGTCTGAGGCGTACTGCCCGACGACAACTGCACGGAGAACGAAGCCGCGCCGTTCATGACGGTGGCGGCCCTGAGGAGCGTGGTCCCGTTGTACAGCGACACGGGCGTGTTGTCGGGCGCGCCGCTCGTGATTTGAACGTTGAACGAGAATCCGTCGCTGCAGGTGTGGTCGACGTCGTCGGCGACGGTCAGCGTGGTGTTGCTGGCCGGCATCGTGAACGCGGTCGTGTAGCAGGCCACGGTGGTCCCGCCCGCGCCGCCCATCCCGGCGCCACCGGCTTCACCACCCAGGCCGCCCACCGCGCCGCCGCCCAGGCCCCCCTCACCACCCGCCACGCCGCCCACGCCCCCCTGCCCGCCGGTCCCGCCGCCCGTGGCGCCGCTCCCGCCGGTGCCGCCGCCGGTCCCACCGGTCGCGCCCGCTCTCGGCACGTTGTCGCCGCACCCTCCCAGCGCTCCGACGACCACCAGCAAAGAAGCAGACAGCGACAGCGAAGCCAGACGAGTGCGAATGTCCCCCATAAAACTCTCCGGAAAGCGTGTGTGCGCGGCAGAACTATATAGACAGCGGACCCGCAGCTTAAATTCTTTTGAAATTGCCGGCTACCCCCGACTCGCGTTCGCCGCTGATATAATTCGCGTGTCGATGACCACCACGGCGTTGCCTCGCGAGCGCCCCGCCGCTCCGGCCGAGCTGTTCGCCGCACTCGAGGCGAACGTCGGCAGAGTGCTGCGCGGCAAGCCGGCCGTCATCCGCCAGGCGGTCATCGCCCTCTGCGCGCGCGGCCACCTGCTGATCGAAGACGTGCCCGGCGTCGGCAAGACCACCCTGGCGCGCGCGCTGGCGCGGTCCATCGGCGGCACGTTCCATCGCTTGCAGTTCACCAGCGACCTGCTTCCCTCCGATGTTCTCGGCGTTTCGGTGCTGGATCCAAAGGCCGGCGAGTTCGAGTTCAAGAAAGGGCCAATCTTCGCGAATCTGTTGCTGGCGGACGAAATCAACCGGACGCCGCCGCGCACCCAGAGCGCGCTTTTGGAGGCCATGAACGACGGCCAGGTGTCGGTGGACGGGCGCTGCCACCCGCTGGACCCACCGTTCTTGGTGATGGCCACCCAGAACTCCGAAGAGCACTACGGCACGTACCCGCTGCCCGAATCGCAGATGGACCGCTTCTTGTTGCGGCTCCGCATCGACTACCCGGCCCCGGAGGACGAGCGGCGCATCCTGTTGGAGTCGCCCGGCCGTCCCGAGGACGAGCTGTCGCGCCTGGAAGCGGTGCTGACCATCGCCGACGTCCGCCGCTTGCAGGAGGCGGCCGAACGCGTCCACTTCTCGGCCGAGCTGGCCGATTACGTCGTGGCGGTGGCGCACGAGACGCGCCGCTCGCCTTACCTGGCGGTGGGGGTCTCGCCCCGCGGCGCGCTGGCCTGGCGAAACGCCGGCCGGGCCGCCGCGCTGGCCGAAGGGCGCGACTACGTGCTGCCCGACGACCTCAAGTCGCTGGCCGGACCGGTGCTGGCCCACCGGGTCATCCCGGCCTCGCCGGCGGACGCGGTCGCGCGCTCGCGGCAGGGGGTCGAGCGGGTGCTGGCCGAAATCCTGGACCGCCTCCCGTCGCCCGGATGAAGCGGCTGCTTCCGCCGACCCGCGAGGGGTGGTGGTTCCTGCTGGCCACCGTGTTCGTGGGGGCCGTCGCCGTCGACGCCGGGTTGAACCTGTTCTTCCTGTCGTTCGGGATGATGGCCTGCCTGCTGGTCGCCAGCGCCCTGCTGTCGACGGTGGCGCTGTCCGGACTGCGGGTCCATCGGATCCCGCCCCCGATGGTTCACGCCGGGACGCCGTACCTCATGGGCATCTCGCTGGCCAACGCCAAGCGCCGGCTCCCCTCGTTCTCGGTGGAGGTCGAGGATCTGGTCGACGGGCGTCCCATCGAAAAGCGCTGCTATTTCCTGAAGCTTCCGGCCGGGCGCGCGCAAGAGACCTCGTATCGCCACGTGCTGCCGCGCCGGGGCCGCCATCGCTTGTCGGGGTTCCGGCTGGCCACCAAGTTCCCGTTCGGCCTGATATTGCGCAGCCGGGAGGTGGCGGCGCCGCTGGACATCGTGGTCTACCCGGCGCTGGGGGCCCTGCCGCCGGCGGTGCTGCGCGCGCTGCCGGCGCCGCGCGCATCGGCGCGCGAAAGGGACGCCAGCCGCCACGGCGAGCTGGCGGGCCTGCGGCCGTTTCGGCCCGGCGACGATCCGCGCGGCATCCACTGGCGCACCACGGCCCGCCGCGGGACCCCGTTCGTCCGCGAGCACGAAGACGACATCGGGCGCGAGGCCGTCGTCGAGCTGGACAACCACTTTGAGGCCGGCGCCCCGGGGTTCGAGCTGGCGGTGTCGCGCGCCGCCGCCGTGTGCGTCGAGCTGGCCCGCCGCGGGATCGCCGTCGGCCTGCTCACGCGCGGGGCGGAGATCCCTCCCGGGACGGGCCCGGCGCACCTCGGCCGCTTGCTGCGGCTGCTGGCCTTCGTGGCGCCCGAGTCTGGTCCGCCGGCGCGCGGCCGACGCGAGCCCGCGGTGCGCGTCCACGCCGACGGCGCGATCGAGCTGCCGGGCGCCCAGCGCGAACGGGCGCACGCATGAGGTTCCAGGCGGCGCACAAGCTGATCACGTATCTGCTGGTCCTGTCGGCCCTGGGCGCGCTGGCCACCACGCGCGCGCTCTCGCCCGCCAGCGCCCTGGTGTTCCTGCTCGTGGCGGCGGTGTCGTACCCGGTCGACGCCGGCAGCAAAGCGGCCACGGCGATCGATCGAGGGGGACGCTTCGTCCGCGCCGCGACCGGCGCCCTGCTGGCGGTGATCGTCTGGCGCATCTGGCGGCGCATGCCGGACGCCGACCTGGCACCCGCCTTCGATCTGATCCTGGCGCTGCTCGCCTACAAGCTGCTGTTCCGCCGCAGCCATCGCGACTACGTCCAGATCTACGCGCTGACCTTCCTGCTGGTGCTGGTGGCCTCGACGGTGACGGCGAGCTTCCTGTTCGTGGCGGCCTTCGCCGTCTATGTCGTGCTGGCGACCTGGGCGCTGATCCTGTTCCACCTGCGCCGCGAGATGGAAGAGAACTACCTGGTCCGGCACTCCGCCCAGGCGCCCAGCCAGAAGGTCGGCATCGCGCGAATCCTGGGTTCGCGGCGGGTGGTCGGGGGCGCCTTCTTCGCCGCGACGTTCCTGGTCGCGGCCGGGGTGTTCCTGGGTGCGCTGACGGTGTTCGCGTCCGTCCCGCGGCTGGGCGCCGGGTTCGTGCTGGGCGGCCGCGCGCCGGCCGCCGTGCTGGGACTGACCGACGAAGTGGCGATTGGCCGGTACGGAACGGCGGCGGCGCGCCACGACGTGGTCTTGCGGGCGGTGATCCCGCGCCTCCACGAGCTGCCTGGCCCCGCCGCGCAGCGGGCGGCCGCCGAGCAGCTCTATTTCCGGGGCGCGGTCTACGACAGCTACGCCGACGGCCGCTGGATCCGCAGCCGCCGGCCCGAGCTGCGGACGGTCGTCACCGAGGTCGGGCCGCGCGCCTACGTCAGCGAGCCGGGCCAGGCGCCGCCCACCCCGACGCTGGCCGGCGCCGACCGGCAGGAGATCGAGGTGCTGGGCATCCCGGCCACCGCCCTTCTGGCCGTCGATCGCCCGGTGGCCTTCGAGCTGCCGGCCGGGCGGTTGGGAGTGGGCGCGTCGGTGCGCGTGGCGCCACGCTGGTCGGGGGAGACGGCGCTGCGCATCGGCGACGACGGGTCGGAAGTCCTGGTCACGCTGGCGCAGGCTCACTACACCGCCTACTCGCGGGCCGGCGCGCAGGGGCCGCGCGCGCTGGAGCCCGCGGTGCAGGCGGCGAACTTGCAGGTTCCCGACGACCTGCCCAACCTCAAGAGCCTGGCCGCGCGGCTGCGCGGGGGGCCCGGCGTGCTTGGGCGGATCGCGGCCGTGACCGGCTGGTTGCGGACCGACCACCGGTACACCGCGACGCCGCCGGTTCCGCCCGCCGGGGTCGATCCCGTGTCCAACTTTCTGTTCGCGCAGCGTGAGGGGCACTGCGAGTACTTCGCGTCGGCCGCCGTGTTGCTGCTGCGGGCGTCCGGCGTGCCCGCCCGCTACGTGACCGGCTTCCGCGGTGGCGAGTGGAACGCGCTCGGGCAGTACGTGGCCGTGCGCGCCGACCGGGCGCACGCCTGGGCCGAGGCGTTCGTGCCCGGCGCCGGCTGGGTGCGGGTCGACGCGACCCCGCCCGGGGCCGAAGCGGCCCCGCCGGGGCGGCTGGGGCAACTGGCCGACGCGCTGGATTTCCTCTGGAGCCGCTGGATCGTCGGCTACGACCTGGGGCGCCAGCAGGCGCTGGCGCGGCACGCCTGGTCCAGCGTGGCCGGGCGGGGCGCCACCCGCGCGCAGGCCGCGCGCCGGCTGCTGCTCCTGGGGCTCGGGGTGTTGTTGTTGGCGTCCGCGGTCTACGCCGCGCGCCGAGTCTGGCGGCGCCGCGGCCCGCGGTCGGCCTCGCGTCCCCGGCCCGCCGCTCCTCGCGCGCGGGGCGAGGCGGCCGGAGCGCTCGATCGCCTGTACCGGCGGACGACCGAACGGCTGCGGCGGCGCGGGTGGCCACGCCGCCCGAGCGAGACGCCCCACGAGTACGCGCGTCGCCTGCAAGCCGGAGGCGCGATCGCCGGCGGTGGCGCGTTCCAGCAGCTCACCGATCGGTATGCGGCGGCCCGGTGCGGCGCGCACCAACCCGACCCGGACACGATCGCCGCCATGGGGCGATCGGTGGCCGCCGCCATTTCCCAAGTGCGGCGCGCATGAAACCCGGGCGTGGCGCCTGCCAAAATGGCAGAGTGGCCGCCGCACCCTCGCCAGACCGTCACCTTCCGTTCGAGACCCCTGCGCCAGCGGCCGGTTGCACCGGGCATCCTGCTTGCATCAACGGGCGGTCCACCGAGGCGGCCGAACGAAAGCAGTCGTCATCATGACCCACCGAAAAACGCTCAAATTCGTGCTGCCCATTGCGCTGCTGCTGATCTGCGGAGGCGCGCGCCAGGCGGCCGCCCAGCTCGGCACCGGCGGCTCGACGGGCCTTCTGGGCAGCGGCGGCACCACCGGGAACACCACCTTTTCCTCCAGCGACTTCTTCATCGGCATCCAGGAGGTGCAGGGGGTCAACCTGACGACGTTCGACGTGGCGCGGTTCTTCAACCAGGCGCGCTGCGAGTGCGAAACGCCCGTCTACATCTTCATCTCGCTGCTTCCGTCCGGAATCGCCAAGCGATCGACAATCACGTCGACGACGGGCACGGTGTCCGTCGTCCTCGGGTCGCTGTGCTCAAGCGTCGAGGGGCAGGTGATTTCGAACTGCGTTCCGGTCCCGGGCGGCACGGAGCCGGTGTTGACGTTTCTCAATAACGCGTCGATGTCCATCAAGACCGACGCCAAGACCTTGAGCAGCTACCTGGCGCCCAATACGGGGATCATCGACGCGGGGACCACGACCTCCGGCGCTGACGGGTGCACGTCCCCGAACGGCGGCCAGTTCACGCAGGTCATCAACGTCAACTTCGACTTCGACGGAGACGGCATCGTCGACGTGCCGGTCACGACCTCCGTCATCATCGATCTGGTGCCTCCCCCCGCCCCCACCGGCGTGAGCGTGAGGGGCGGCGAAGAGGCGCTCATCTTCAACTGGGAGCAGGTCAATCAGGCGCTGACGACCGACCTCCTCGGGTACCAGATCCTTTGCAGCCGCGCGGACCAGTACCAGGTCTTCGCCGGAACCGACACCGACGCGGGTGGGTCGAACGGCGCCTTCTCGTCGGCCTTCATGAAGTGTCCCAAGACGCGCCCGGACGGGGGCATCGAAGCCCTGAATCCGTCGTTCGTTTGCTCGCCGCTCCTGTCGGCGGTGTCGAGCTCTTACCGGGTGGAGACGCTGCAGAACAACATCACCTACGGCGCCACCGTGGTGGCCATCGACAACAGCGGAAACGCCAGCCAGCCGGTGGTCAGCTACGGAACGCCGGTCCCGACCTCCAGCTTTTACGACGTCTACCGCAACGGGTACGCGGCCAACACGCAGGCCAGCAACGGTCAGTCCGACCCGGGCGGCGCGGCGGGCGGCTTTTGCGCGGTGGCGGTCCAGCGTCCCGGGTGGCGCTCGACGGGCGGCGCCCTGATCGCGTTCGGGCTGGGCGCGGCGGGGCTGGCGGTGGCGCGGCGCCGTCGCCGAGGCCGCCGGTGAGCAGCGGCGGCTGGAAGACCATCGTGCTGGCGGGGGCCCTGCTGGCGGGGGCGAGCCGACCGGCGCGCGCTCAAACGTTCGCGTCCGAGGCCGAGCTGGTCGAGGGAAGTCAGCGCTACAAATCGCCCCAGCGATTCGCGTTCGAGCTGACCTTCGGCCCCTATCGCCCCGACGTGGACGGCGAGTTCGACGGCAAGCGCGACCCGTACAACGTCTACTTTGGCAGCGGCCAGAACTTGCTGATCCGCGGCGAGCTCGACTACCAGTTCTGGCACGAATACGGGACGCTGGCGGTGGGGCTGGGCGCCGGATATTTCTCGGTCACGGGGACGGCGCCCGTCTCCGACCAGATGGGCGTCTTTAGCGGCGATCAGTCGGAGATGAAGGTCATTCCGATGAACCTGTCGCTGGTCTACCGCTTCGACTACCTGCTGGAGACGCGCAAGATCCCGCTCATTCCATTCGGCAAGCTGGGGCTCGACTACGCCTACTGGCAGATCACCGACGGCAACGGGAACATCGCGGTCGACGGGATGGGCGGCCACGCGCGCGGCGGCACGACCGGGTGGCACGTGGCCGGCGGCCTGGCGCTGGTGCTCGACGTCCTGGACCCCGACGCGGCCCACGACTTCGACGAGGACCTGGGCGTGAACCACACCGCCATCACGTTCGAGTTCTTCCACTCCGACATCTCGGGCTTGGGGCAATCGAACCGGATGCACCTGGGGGACACCAACTGGACCCTGGGCCTGCTGCTCGAATTTTGAGCGCGGCGCCACGACGCTGGCGTGCCGTCGTCGAGTACGACGGCACCGATTTTTCAGGTTGGCAGCGCCAGGACGGCCAGCGCACCGTCCAGGGCGTGGTCGAGGACGCCATCCGCGCGGTGATCGGCGAGAGCGTGTTCGTGCGCGCCGCCGGGCGGACCGACGCCGGCGTGCACGCCGACGGTCAGGTCGTCAGCTTCGACCTGGTGCAGCCCATGCCTCCGCGCGGCCTCCTGCGCGGCCTCAATTCGGTGCTGCCGGCCGACGTGGCGCTGGTCGACGTGACCGAGGCGGCGCCCGACTTCGACGCCCGCTTCTCGGCGCGGGGCAAGGTCTATCGCTACACCGTCTGGAATCACCTCGTGCGCTCGCCGCGCCGCGCGCGCACCGCGTGGCACGTCCGGCAGGTGCTGGACCTGGAGGCGATCCAAACCACGGCGGCGCTGCTGGTGGGCGAGCACGACTTTCGCGGCTTCCGTGCCTCCGACTGCGACCGCCGCACCACCCGCCGCGTCGTCCGCCGGCTGGACGTCGGCCGGCAGGGCGCGATCGTCACCTTCGACGTCGAAGCGACGGCCTTCCTGAAGAACATGGTCCGCATCCTGGTCGGCACACTGATCGACGTCGGCCGCGGCCGCCTGGCCCCCTCCGTCGTGACGCGGATGCTGGAGACCGGGGACCGCACCGTGGGCGGCATGACCGCCCCGGCCTGCGGCCTGACGCTGCTGCGGGTCATCTACGACCAGCCGCTTTAGTAAAGACGTTTAGCTTTTTCGCCCGAAATCCGATGGTTCCCCTACCACCGGAGTGCCATTGGCTGTTCCGTTCCGTTCGCCTGGAAAATTCCTGCTGCTTGCGGCGGTGGCGCTCGCCTGCGCGAACCGCGGGATGGAGGAGGCCCCGGCTCCCGACGGTGACGGGGGTGCGGGCGGCAGCGTGGGCCAGGGTGGCGGGCCGGACCCCTCCGGAGGCGCCGGAACGGGCGGAACGGCGGCCGGGGGAAGCGCCGGGCTGGCGTTGGGCGCCGGGGGATTCGCGAGCGGTGGCGCCGGGGGAACCGCCGGACGGGGAAGTGGGGGCGCCGCGGGTCAGCCCGCCGGGACGGGCGGCGGCGTCGGCGCTGGAGGGACGGCGGGAAGCGGCGCCGGCACGGGCGGCAG
>JAICYS010000014.1 GCA_025934105.1 Myxococcota bacterium
TTATCCACAGGAAAAGCCGATCAAGATCGATCACTTGGCTCCTTAACCGATCGGCATTGGTCCTAGGAGGGCGTTGCCGCGAGGCAACGGTGAGCGGCAGCGAACCAAGCCCGACGACGTGCGCCCGGAGGCGGCCTAGTCGCGGCCAGGCTACGGCTGGCGGGCGGGGGCGGCGTGGTGCGCGGCGGCCGCGTTGGCGATCGCCAGCTCTTCCGAGGGGACCGGCGG
Source organism: Myxococcota bacterium (assembly GCA_025934105.1). Taxonomy (GTDB): domain Bacteria; phylum Myxococcota_A; class Polyangia; order Fen-1088; family Fen-1088; genus JADGRB01. The sequence goes on from JAICYS010000014.1 coordinate 229, forward strand.
CTTGTTGGCGTGGTTGTACGCGAAGCAATAGAACAGCGCCGCAAAGGCGCCGGCCACCCACAGCAGGCCGAGCAGCACGCCCGGCAGCGGAAGGTTCGGCCGCGGCGTGGGGCGGTTCGGTTGCTCGGACGAAGAAGCGTACGCGCTCATCCCCCGTCGATTACCACGGCCGGCCGAACGGCGCGAACGGAAATCGCCGCCCCGACGCCGCCGACCCCTTGGCCCCCGGCCAGGCTGGTCGAGCCGCTGCCCGGCGGGCCGGGTCGGGCGCTCGCACGCGTCCCGCCCTCTTTGATCTGCGATCGATCGCGGAGCGTCGGCGCCGCCGGTGGTGGCCCGGACCCGGAGCCGGCCGCGCGGGCGTTCGACGGCGGCCGTGGATCTGCTACCGTCTTCGCGGATGAAGACCGCCCCGGAGGCCGCGCCGATGGTCGTCGACCGGCGGCGGCAGGCCGTGTTCGTGACGTTGAACCGGCCCGATGCCGCGAACGCGCTGTCGCGGCAGCTGGTGGGCTCGCTGACGGAGGTCTGCGCGGATCTGGCGCGCGAGATCGCCGAAGGGGCGGACATTCGGGCGCTGGTGCTGACCGGGGCCGGGCCGCGCGCGTTCTCGGCAGGGGCGGATCTGAAGGAACGGCGGGGGTGGACGCTGGACGACACGCGCGCGTTCCTGGGCGAGATCAACGCGCTCATGAACGCGGTGGACGTGTTTCCGCGGCCGACCATCGCCGCCCTCAACGGCAGCGCGTTCGGGGGCGGGTTCGAGCTGGCGCTGGCCTGCGACATCCGGATCGCCGCCGAAACGGCCGAGATGGGCCTGACGGAGGTGCGGCTGGGCATCATTCCGGGCGCGGGCGGCACGCAGCGGCTGGCCCGGGTGGCCGGCGTGGCCGCCGCCAAGGAGCTGACGCTGACCGGACGTCGGATCGGCGCCGCGCGGGCGCGCGAGCTGGGCATCGTGTCGGAGGTGGTGCTGCCCGCCGAGCTGCCGGTGGCCGCCGCCCGCTGGGCGGCCGAGATCGCGGCCGCGGCGCCGCTGGCCCTGACCGCCGCCAAGCGCGCCATCGACGAGGGGAGCGCGCTGCCGTTGCACGAGGGCCTGGCCATCGAGCGGGAGCGCTACGAAGAGGTGCTGGTCACCGAGGACCGCAACGAAGGGCTGGCGGCGTTCGCCGAGAAGCGGCCGCCCGCCTACAAAGGAAAGTAACGACGGATGTCACGCAGCGACGAATTCGGCGCGCTGGCCGCCAAGATCAAGAAGGGCGGCGCGCCCAAGTACCACGAGGCCAACGGCGCCGCCGGCAAGCTGTTTTGCCGCGAGCGGATCGCGCTCCTGTGCGACGACGACGGCAAGGACTTCGTCGAGGACGGCCTCTACGCGAACGCCACCGCGCCCGACTTGCCGGCCGACGGGGTCGTGACCGGCATCGGGCGCGTTCACGGGCGGCCGGTGGCGATCATGGCCAACGACTCGACGGTCAAGGCGGGCTCGTGGGGCGCGCGCACCGTCGAGAAGATCATCCGCATCCAGGAGACGGCGGGCCGGCTGCGGCTGCCGCTGTTCTATCTGGTCGACTCCGCCGGCGCGCGAATCACCGACCAGGTCGACATGTTTCCGGGGCGCCGGCACGCGGGCCGCATCTTCTACAACCAGGTGCGGCTGTCGGGCGCGATTCCGCAGGTCTGCCTGCTGTTCGGCCCGTCGGCAGCCGGCGGCGCCTACATCCCCGCGTTCTGCGACGTGGTGTTCATGGTCGAAAAGAACGCCTCAATGTACCTGGGTTCGCCCCGGATGGCCGAGATGGTGATCGGCGAGAAGGTGACGCTGGACGAGATGGGCGGGGCGCGCATGCATTGCGAGGTGTCGGGCTGCGGCGACCTGCTGGCCAAGGACGAGCGGGCCTGCATCGCCGCCGCGCGCGATTACCTGTCCTACCTGCCGCAGCGCTCGGGCGATCCGCCGCCCGCCGTGGAGCCGCGCCCGCCGCGCGCCGACGCCAAGCGCATCGACGACGTCCTGCCCGCCAACCAGAACCAGGCCTTCGACGTGGCGGCCGTCATCGACGCCGTCGTCGACGAGGGGAGCTTCTTCGAAATCAAGAAGCTCTACGCGCGCGAGATCGTGACCGGGTTCGCGCGGCTCGAGGGGCGGCCGGTCGGCGTCGTGGCCAGTCAGCCCAAGTGGAAGGGCGGCGTGCTGTTCGTCGACTCGGCGGACAAGGCCGCGCGCTTCATCTGGTTATGCGACGCGTTCGGCCTGCCGCTGATCTTCCTGGCCGACGTTCCGGGCTTCATGATCGGCAAGGCGGTCGAGCGCCAGGGGATCATTCGCCACGGCGCCAAGCTGATCTCGGCGGTGGCCGACGCGACGGTGCCGAAGTTCTGCGTGGTGCTGCGCAAGGCCTACGGCGCCGGCCTGTACGCGATGTGCGGTCCCGGGTTCGAGCCCGACGCCACCATCGCGCTGCCGCAGGCGATGATCGCGGTCATGGGTGCGGAGGCGGCCGTCAACGCCGTGTTCGCCAACAAGATCGCCGGTAAGCCCGAGGCCGAGCGGGCGGCCTACGTCGAGGAGCTGCGCGCCCAGTACCGGGCCGACATCGACCTTTTGAAGCTGGCGGCCAACCTGCACGTCGACGCGGTCGTCCCCGGCGACGAGCTGCGCGCGGAGCTCTTGCGCCGGCTGGCCGCGGCGGGCGCCAAGAGCGTGCCGGGCTTCCCGCGCCGGCGCCCGGTCCTGCCGGTGTAGGGCGCATGGCGCGGGTGGGACGTCCGGATTTGAAGCTGGTGCCCGCCGACGAGGCGCGGCGCCTGCTGGCCGACGTCCGCCCGGTCGGCACGGAGGCCGTGGGGCTGTCGTCGGCGGCCGGCCGCGTGCTGGCCGCCCCCTTCGCCGCCCCCGCCGACCTTCCGTCCGAGCGCCGGGCGGTGATGGACGGCTACGCCGTTCGGGCCGCCGACGTGGCCCCGGCAACGGAGGACGCGCCGGTCATCTTGAACGTGGTCGGCGCCGTGCCGATGGGCGATGTCTTCCGCGGCCTGGTGGGGCCCGGCCAGGCGGTGACGATCGCGACGGGCGGCTTCGTCCCCGACGGAGCGGACGCGGTGGTGATGGTCGAGCAGACGCGCACCGCCGGCGACGATCGGGTGGCGGTGCTGCGCGCCGCCGCCGCCGGCGCCAACCTGGTGCGGCCCGGCGAGGACCTGGCCCGCGGCGAGGCCGCGCTGCCCGCCGGCCGCCGGTTGCGAGCGGCCGACCTGGCGCTGCTGGCCACCTTCGGCGTGACCACGGTGGAGGTCTACCGGCAGCCGCGGGTGGCGCTGGTGTCGACCGGCAACGAGCTCTGCCCGCCGGAAGAGACGCCGCGCGCCGGTCAGGTGCGCGACGCCAACCAGACGGCGCTGGCGGCGCAGGTGGCGGCCGCCGGTTGCCTGCCGGCCTGCGCGGGCATCGTCCCCGACGACGCCACCGCGCTTCGCGACACGATCCGTGGCCTGCTGGCCACGCACCACGCGGTCATCTTGTCGGGCGGCTCGTCGGTGGGCAGCAAGGATCTCTGCGCCGACGCGGTCGCCGATCTCCAACCCGGCATCCTGTTTCACGGCATCGACATCCGCCCCGGCAAGCCCATGCTGTTCGCGCGCGCCGGCAACCGCCCGCTGGTCGGCCTGCCTGGCTTTCCGACCTCTTCGCTGGTCGTGTTCGACGCGTTCGTCCGCCCCATGCTCTGGCGTCTGGGCGGCGAAACCGACCGCGACCCCTGGCCCGCCCGACGGGCCGCCCGTCTGGGCTCGCCGCACAAATCGGCCGCCGGCCGCGAAGATTACCTGCGCGTCCGCCTGGGCCGGCGCGACGGCGACCTGTGGGCCGACCCGCTCCCGGGCGGCTCGGCGGCGCTGTCGAACGTGGTTCGCGCCGACGCCTTGGTTCGCATCGAAGCGGACCGCCTGCAGGTGGCGGCGGGCGATTGGGTCGAGGCGCTGGTCTATCTCTGACCGGCGGTCGCCCCGTCAGGCGCCAGAACCGCCAGCAGATAGTGTTGCCCCTGCCGGTCGACTTCGATGGTCGGCGGCGCCCCGCGGGAGACCGCTCGGGCCAGCGCCGCTCGAGCGCTGCTGGCGGCTCCGCGCGGGACCCACAGCAGGTCGCCGCGCAGCAGGCCGAGGGCCCGCAGCGGCCCCGGCTCCAGCACCAGGAGCGAATCGGTGCTGAGCGCCAGCGCTTCCATCTCGTCGACGGACAGCTCGGGGTAGAGCTCGGCGAGCCGCGACAGCCGCTCGGTGAGACTGGCGGCCGGGCCGGCGGAATCTTCGGCGACGTCGAAGGGCCGGCCGGCGCGCGCCAGCCGAGGCGCGAAGGCCCGGATGGTCTTGCGGAGGGCTTCGTCGATGGCCTGCATGGCGGCCCGCCGCTCGCCGCGGGGGCCGACCTCTGGGTCGTTGGCGCGCCCGCTGGCGATGGTGTCGACCGACCCGACGGTCTCGCCGGTCGCCGCCGACCGCACCTCGACGTGCACGCGGTAATCGATGATGGCCAGGCTGCCGACCAGGAACCCGGGAATCGGGCTGACGCCCGGCTCGCGACGGCCGCCGATCCGGACGCTCAGCGCCAGGGTCAACGCGCGCGAGGCGTCCTCGCCCAGCGCGCGCAGCGCCGGTGCCAGGCCGGCGCCCGCCTCGCCCGCGCCCAGCTCCTCGGCGATGACCGCCGAGCCGCCGGTCGCGGCGAGCAAGCTGTCGCTGGTCCGACGTTGAATCCGCCGCAGCTCGACGGGGCCGCCCCACGCGATGGAGACCGGCAACCCGACCACCACCTCGACGTCCGGCGCCAGCAGCGGCGCGCGCGGCCCCAGGTCGACGCTGGAGAAGCAGCCGGCCGTTGCGGCCACCAGCAGCCCCATCGCGAGGGAGCCGGACGTGATTCTGAACGCCATGCCTGGCCATCGACAGCCGCCAGGGGACCTGAACCTCAGCAGTGGCAAGTGCCCGCGCCTCCTCGGAATCGTCCCGACGGGCGGCACGGCAGCCAACGGCGCGGCTCCGGCGCGTCTGATCCGTGGCGGAGCGACGGAGCCCGATGCGCAGGCCGGAGCGCGCGGCGCCGATCCGGCGGAGGCGGGCCGACGGCGAGCGGGCGACGGGCACGACGGAGCATCCAGCGCGCCGGACGTCTTCTTCGACCGCCGGGCCGCCGGCTGATTCGGGCGGGACGCCAGCGCTCGGTCGTCGCCGGACGGCGAGCGCCCGTTCGAGCGCCTGGGCGCGGCCTCGCGCCAAAGGCGTGCCAGCGCCGGGGCCGAAATGATCCGGGCGAGCGCGCGAGGCCCGGCGTGAGTGCGGTCATTTGACGGGGCGGCGCGTCCGCCGTTACCCTCGACACGCACATGATCCGCTCCACGAGGTTGGCCGCGGTCGCGTACCTGGCGTTCGCGGCGGTCGTCTCGGGCTTGGGACTTGGAACGGGCAGCGCGCGCGCGCAGACGGCGGCCGCACCCGCTGCCCCCGTCGCGCCCGCTCCCCCCGCCGCGCCCCTGCCGCGGCCGCGCATCCACGGGCGCGCGCATCGCTTGAAGATCGACAGCTCGCCGCAGCAGGCGGCGGTGTACTGGGACGTCGGCGGTCCGACGGCGAACCCCAAGGGCTACGGCATCGCCGGGTACACGCCGCTCACCATCAAGGTCCCGCGCGGGCCGGTGAAGATCCTCGTCGAGCTGGCCGGGTTCAAGCCGCAGGAGCAGAACCTGAACGTCCGCAAGAGCCAGAACGTCTCGTTCACGCTGGAGCGCGCGCCCCAGATGGCTCACCTGGAGATCGCCGCCAGCCCCGACAGCGGCGCCCAGGGCGCCGAGGTGTACATCGACGGCATCGACAAGGGGACGGCCCCCAACACCTTCGAGCTGCCGGCCGGCCGGCACCAGGTCGAACTGCGCAAGCAGGGGTACAAACCCTTCTCCGACTGGTTCGACCTGGCCGAGGGCGAGCGGCGGACCCGCGACGTGTCGATGGCCAAGCAGGAGGCGCCCTCGGGGACGCTGCTGGTCACCTCCGACCAGGGCGGCGACGTCTATGTCGACGGCGCCCGGAAGGACGTCGCGCCCGCCATCATTCCGGGCATCGCGGCCGGCGACCACGTCGTCGAGGTCCGCAAGGAGGGCGCGCAGCCCTGGCGCCAGACGGTGACGGTGGTGGCCGGGCAGCAGGTCAAGGTGGGGGCCAGCTTCGGCCCGGCGGCGCCGGCCGCCACGGCCAGCAGCCTGCGCCTCATCTCCAGCGAGCCCGACGTCGAAGTCTTCCTGGACGGCGAGGACAAGGGGCGCGCGCCCGTCACGATCGACAATCTCAAGCCCGGCGAGCACATCGTCAGCGCGCGCAAGAAGGCCTTCAAATCGCAGGAGCAGACGGTTCACGTGGCGGCCGGCGAGAACGCCATCGTCAACTTCCGGATGGAGGTGGCCCCGCCCGACCGGCCGCACGCGGCGCTGAAGGTCCAGTCCACCATCCCGAACGCCGAGGTGTTCCTGGACGGCTCCAGCCTGGGGCGCGCGCCGGTCGACCGGAGCGACCTCGACCCCGGCAAGCACTACGTGGTGGTCCACCGCGACGGCTTCACCGACTTCAAGCGCGAGGTGATCCTGGTCGAGAACCAGTCGGTGGCGCTGGTCGCCGACCTTTCGGCCACCGGCGGGCTGCGCGTCCTGTCGACGCCGGAAGGCGCGGAGGTGCGCATCGACGGCGAGCTGATCGGCAAGACGCCGGTCTCGCGCGAGGGCGTTCCGGCCGGCGACCACGTCGTCGAGTTCCGGCTGGCCGGCTACTTCGACCACAAAGAGACCATGAAGGTCGACGGCGGGCGCGAGAAGGTCTTCTCGGTCGACCTGAAGGTGATCCCGACCGGCCCCACGCCCGAGCAGAAGGTGAAGCGCCGGCAGGGCATGTCGTCGTTCGGGGCCAAGGTGAACCCGGTGGGCGGGGTCACGGTCGACTTCGGCCTGGGCTACCCGTACTACATGCAGATGCGCGTCATGGTCGGCGCGGTGGCCACCAGGTTCTTCGGCTTCGACGTGGGCGTGCAGGTCCGCACCATGTTCGACATCACCGACGTCGCGTTGCGCGGCCGCGTCCAGCTGCTGGAGGCCGGGCCGTTCGCCGTCGGCGCCGACGCGAACGTCATCGGCTTCGGGACGGGCGTCAACGGGCGCAGCACGGTCTTCGGAGACTACCGGGTGCTGGCCTCGCTGGCGTTCGCCGACATCGCCACGGTCTCGGCGTTCGGCCACTTTTCCTGGTGGGACGACCATTTCTGCCCGACCCAGCAGCAGATCGACAACGGAACGACCGAGGACGCCTACTGCAACGAGCTGAAGGACCCGACCGGCTTCATGCGGAACTTCCCCAACGGGAACCCGACCGGCGCCGACACGGGGCACCGCTTTTACACCGGCCTGGCCGCCCAGGCCGCCATCGACCGGCTGACCTCCGTGTTCTTCGAGATCGAGTTCCTGCCCTTCACCGACATCTACGGCTTCACCCCGCGGAAAGCCTACGAGGGCTACTACAACCAGGCCCTGATCGGGACCTCCGACCACGGCGTCTACTTCACGGGCGGCGTGTCGCTGAAGTTCTGATCGATCACCACGAGACCTGGAAGGGTTCCTGGGACCTGCCGCGACTCGACCCCGAATCGGTTCCGCCACCTCGCGGCCCTGGACTCGGCTGGGCAAAGCCCGGCTGCGTCCGCGCGATTTTCACTGGAATTTCCGGTCGGAGTTCTTCAACGTAGCGGCATGAGCAGCACCGGGGGAATCCCCCGCAAGTGGACGATCGCCGACTCCTCGGAGATGTACGGGGTCAAGTACTGGGGCAACGGCTACTTCTCGGTCAATGACGCCGGGAACGTGCAGGCGCACCCGGCCGGCCCCGAGGGGGCGCGGGTCGACCTCAAAGAGCTGGTCGACGAGGTGGCGCGGCGCGGGATCGGCCTGCCCCTGCTGATCCGGTTCTCCGACGTGCTGCGCAGCCGGATCGTCGAGCTGAACGAGACGTTCAAGCGCGCCATCGCCGAGTACGGGTACAAGGGCGCCTACAAGGGCGTCTACCCGATCAAGGTCAACCAGAACCGCTTCGTCGTCGAGGAGATCGTCCAGTTCGGCCGCCCCTACCACTACGGCCTGGAGGCCGGGTCCAAGCCGGAGCTGCTGGCCGTGATGGCCATGCTGGACGACGAAGAGGCGCTGATCATCTGCAACGGCTACAAGGACGAGGAGTACATCGAGACCGCGCTGATGGCGTCCAAGTTGGGGCGCACGGTGCTGATCGTCGTCGAGAAGTTCAGCGAGCTGCCGCTCATCGCCGAGGTGGCCAAGAAGGTCGGCGTGCGGCCGCGCATCGGCATGCGCGTCAAGCTGGCGGCCAAGGGGTCGGGGCGCTGGGAGGCCTCGGGCGGCGACCGGTCGAAGTTCGGCCTGTCCACGCGCGAGGTGGTCGAGGCGGTCGACTTCCTGCGCGCCAACGATCTCCTGAGCTGCTTCGAGCTGCTGCACTTCCACCTGGGCAGCCAGATCTCGGCCATCCGCGCCGTCAAGAACGCGCTGCGCGAGGCCGGGCGCTTTTACGTCGAGGTCGCGCGGATGGGCGCGCCGCTGAAATACTTCGACGCCGGCGGCGGGCTGGGCGTCGATTACGACGGCTCGCAGACCAACTTCGCGTCGTCGATGAACTACACGACCCAGGAGTACGCCAACGACATCGTCTTCTCGCTGCAGGAGATCTGCGACGCGGGCGGCGTGCAGCATCCCACCATCGTGACCGAGTCGGGGCGGGCCGTGGTGGCGCACCACTCGATGCTGGTGGTCGACGTGCTGGGCATCGGCGAGTTCGACGTCGGCAAGGCGCCGGACCAGGTCAGCCCGGACGCCTCGCGCGTGGTCAAGAACCTGTTCGAGACCTATCGCGACGTCTCGCGCAAGAACGTGCTCGAGACCTACCACGACGCGCTCGAGTACAAGGAAGAGGCGCTGCAGCTCTTCAATCTGGGCAATCTCTCGCTGTCCGAGCGCGTGGTGGCCGAGGACATCTTCTGGGCGGTCTGCCAGAAGATCCTGAAGATCGTGCGCGAGCTGCGCGAAGTTCCAGAGGAGCTGGAGGGCCTGGAACGGGCGCTCAGCGACACCTACTTCTGCAATTTCTCGATGTTTCAGTCGCTGCCCGACATCTGGGCCATCGACCAGCTGTTCCCGATCATGCCGATCCACCGGCTGGCCGAGGAGCCGACCCGGCGCGCCGTGCTGGCCGACATCACCTGCGACAGCGACGGCAAGATCGACCACTTCATCGACCGGCGCGACGTCAAGTCGGTGCTGGAGCTGCACCCGGTCAACGGGCAGGACTACTACCTGGGCATCTTCTTGATCGGCGCCTATCAAGAGATCCTGGGCGACCTGCACAACCTGTTCGGCAACACGAACACCGTGCACGTCTCGCTGGCGGCGGGCGGCGGCTACCAGATCGAGCACGTCGTCACCGGCGACACCGTCACCGACGTGCTGAAGTACGTCAGCTACTCGCGCGAGGAGCTGGTCGCCCGCGTCCGCCGCTTCGCCGAGCTGGCCGTCCGCGCCAGCCGCATGAGCCTGGAAGAGACGCGCAGCATGCTGCGGATGTACGAAGAAGGCCTGGCCGGCTACACCTACCTCGAACGGGCGTAGGGCCGACGGGCGCTGGGCCGAGGGCCCAGCGATCGGTTGTTCGCGCTCGCCGGGCCGGCTGGTCCGGGCGTACGATGAAGCGGGGAGGCGAGTATGAGCCACGCGTCGCGTCTCGTCCTGACAGGCTTGTTGGCGACCGGCTGCGGCGGGGCTGGCGGCACTTCCGGCGGCCCCGGTGGTGCGCCGGCCGGAACGGGTGGCGCGACGGCCGCGGGGGGGACGAAAGCCACGGGTGGGGGCGTGGCGTCCGGCGGCAGAGGAGCAAGCGGCGGCGCCGGCGCGGCCTGCGTCCCCACGGTGCCGGCGATCGCCTGGAAAAATCCCTATGCCGGCTGGCCGCGCGGGATCCCGACGGCCACCGATCCGACGTTCTTCCCGATCGCCGTCTGGCTGCAAGGGTCGTGGCACGCGACGGAGATGGGGCAGCTGGGCATCAACGTCTACGTCGGCAACAACGCGGGCACCGACGCGCTGGCCAAGTCGGACCTGGCCGCGCTGAAGGCGCAGGGAATCTACGCCATCGTGGGGCAGGATTCGGTGGGGCTGGCCAACGTCGACGACCCGACGATCGTCGGCTGGTGGGCGTCGCCCGACGAACCGGACAACGCGCAGGACAAGGCCGACGGGACCTGCTGCGGGCCACCGGTCGCCCCGTCGGCGATGGTGGCCGAATACCAGGCCGACCAGGCGGCCGATCCGACCCGGCCGGTCTACGTCGGGCTGGGGCAGGGCGTCGCGTACGACGGCTGGGAGGGGCGGGGCAGCAACGCGCCGGCCGAATCCGGCTACACGCCGGCCGGCGACATCGTCGACTTCGACATCTACCCGTACAACAACTGCGACGGCGACAAGAACGAGATGGCGACCTGCGGCCAGTTCTGGCTGAACGCGTTGGGCATCGACCGGATCCACCAGTGGTCGTCGCGCGGCCAAGCGGCGTGGACCGACATCGAGACCACGACCATCGCCGCGGGCGGGACCCACGGTCCGACGCCGCAGCAGACGCGGTCCGAGGTCTGGTTGTCGCTGATCCACGGCGCCAACGGCATCGCCTACTTCGTCGACACCTGGAACCCCAGCTTCCGCGAGGACGGGATCTTCGCCGACGCCACGATGACGGCGGCGGTGACGGCGCTGAACAAGCAGATCGAGATGCTGGCGCCGCAGCTCAACAGCGCGGACATCCCCGACCTGGTCGCGGTGACCAGCTCGAACAGCGCGGCGCCCGTCGACCTCATGGTCAAGGCCAAGGGGCAGACGTTGTTCGTGTTCGCGGCCATCGCGCGGCCCGGCACGGCGACGGCGACCTTCACCGTGGCGGGGATGACGGGCGGCGCCACCGCGACGGTGATCGGCGAGAACCGCACCGTCAGCCTCTCGGGCGGCAAGTTCGCCGACGGCTTCGCCGCCAGCGACGTTCACGTCTATCAGATCGATCTGACGGCCGCGGCCTGCCCCTGAGGTCCGCGTCGACCGAGCTGGATTTTGCTCCGGCGAAGCCGCCTCGGCAGGTCCAAGGAACCGTTTCAGGGTTCCTGTCTGATGGTCGTGTAAGATTGCCGCCGCCATGGATTTGAAAGGCAAGCTCGGCGATCCGCAAGCCATCGACGCGTCGCTGTCCGACCTGGCGCGCGGCGTGGTCGGGTCCGAGATCCTGCGCATCGCGGCCCAGATTCGCGGGCTCAAGGCCGCGGGCGCCGAGATCTGCAACCTGACCGTCGGCGACTTCGATCCGGCGCAATTCCCCGCGCCGGCGGCGCTGCTGGACGGGATGCGCGCCGCGCTGGCCGCCGGCCAGACCAACTACCCGCCGTCGGACGGCGTCATCCAGCTGCGGGAGGCGGTGGCCCGCTATTACGAGCGCCGGCTGGGCCTGGCCTACCCGGTCGAGTCGGTGTTGATCACCGGCGGGGCGCGCCCGTTGCTGTACGGGACTTACCGGACCGTGCTGGACCCGGGCGATCTGGTGGTCTACCCGGTGCCGTCCTGGAACAACAACCACTACGCCTATCTGTGCGGCGCGCGCGCCGAGGAGATCGCCGTCCGGGCGCAGTCGAACTTCTTTCCGACGGTGGACGATCTGCGCCCGCACCTGCGCCAGGCGCGGCTGGTCCTGTTGAACTCGCCGTTGAACCCGACCGGCACCGCCGTCGACGCCCAGGCGCTGCAGAAGATCTGCGAGGCGCTGGTCGAAGAGAACCACCGTCGATCGCGCGCCGGCGCCAAGGCCGTCTGGCTCTGTTACGACCAGGTGTACTGGCAGCTCACCTTCGGCCAGACCCGGCACGTGACCCCGCCCGAGGTCTGCCCCGACATCGCCAAGCACACCATCATCCTCGACGCCGCCTCGAAGAGCTTCGCCGCCACCGGGCTGCGGGTGGGCTGGGCGGTCATGCCGCCCGCCGTCCGCCAGCGCATGGCGGACATCCTGGGACACGTCGGGGCCTGGGCGCCGCGCCCCGAGCAGGTGGCGATGGCCGCCTTGCTGGACGACGCGCCGACGGTGGACGCGTACCTCAACGAGATGCGGCCGCGCGTGCTGCAGCGGCTCGACCGGCTGGCGGCGGGGTTCGCGGCCATGCAGCGGGACAACTATCCCGTCGAGGTCATCGCCCCCCAGGGGGCGATCTACCTGTCGGTGCGCATCGCCGTCCCCGGCCACACCAATGAGGCCACGCGCGTGCTGCTGCTGGAAAAGGCCGGGTTTGCCGTGGTGCCCTTTCAGGCGTTCGGCCTGCGCGAGGACAGCGGCTGGTTCCGGATCTCCGTCGGGGCGGTCTCGCTGGCCGAGATCGACGCGGCGCTGCCGCGGGTCCGCGCCGCGCTGTCGAAGCTTTGAAGAGCGGCGGCGGCTTCCTGGCCGTGCTGGCGCTGGCCGTCGTGCTGCGCGCCGGCCTGTTCCCCTTCGCCGAGAACAAACACGGCGACGCGCCGATGCGGGCGCTCATCGCCGAACGCCTGGTGCTGGACCCCGCCAGCGCGGCGCAGCCCCGCACGTACTGCCAGTTCGGGCCGCTGCACACGACGCTCATGCGTCCCTTCATCGCGCTGGATCGGTTCGCGCCGCGCTCGTCGCGCTATCTGTCGTTGCTGGCCGGAATCGCGGTCTTCTTCCCGTTCCTGTCGCTGGCGCGGCGGCTGGTGGGCGAACCGGCGGCGGGCCTGGCGGCCTTCCTGCTGGCGGTGTCGCCGCAGCACCTCCAAGCCTCCACCACGGCCTCCAGCGAGGCGCTGTATCTGTTGCTCTGGGTGGCCTCGATCGAGCGGCTGCTGGCGGCGCTGGCGAGCCGGCGCCTGGCCGGGTTCGCGCTGGCGGGCTTCCTCGGCTCGCTGGCGGCGGTGACCCGCTACGACGCCTGGCTGGCGCTGCCGATGGTGCTGGCGGCGGCCTGGTTCTTTCCGCGCCGGGCTGGCCAGCCGGCGCCGCTGGGCGGTCTGGCCCTGTTCGCCGTGGCCGCGGCGTCGCTGCCCGCCGCCTGGCTGGTCTGGGGCGCGGCGGCCGGCGGCGACCCGTTCTTCTTCGCGCGCTACATCTCCAGCGATCACGCCGGGCTGGCGGCCACCGCGGCCGCGCGGTACGGCGCCTGGCTGGGCCGGGCGCGGCAGATCGGCATCTGGGCGCTGGCGTTCGTGGCCGCCATGACCCCGCTGGGGATCGGCCTGGCCATCGCCGCCCTGGCCCGCCGCCCGCGACGGCTGTCGCCCGGCATGGCGATCACGCTGGTGGCCTCGCTGGGACCGCCGGCGGTCTACCTGGCGCGGGGCCTGGCCACGCAGAGCTTCGAGCCGCTGGCCCGGTTCGGCCTGGTGCCGGGCGCGCTGCTGCTGCCGCTCGCCGCCTCGGTCGCGCCGCTCGAACGGCTGCGGGGCGCCCGCTGGGCGGCGCTGCTGGGCGCGGTCGGGTTCTCCGTCGCGGTCTGGACGATCGCCACCGAGGGAAGCGGCCGCATCTGGGCAGGCGCCGAATCGATGGGCGCCCTCACCCGCCTCGACGACGAAGACCGCGCGCTGGCGAAGTACCTGCGGGCGGTCCGGCCGCCCGGCGCGCGCGTCATGATCGAGCCGTTCGCGTTCGCGGAGATCGGCATCGGACACGCCGCCGGCCTCCCCTGGCAGGACGCCGTGACCCTGACCATCACCCGCACGCCGCGCGCCACCGTGCGCGACAGCCTGCTGTCGACCGGCGCCCTCATGATGGTCGGCTACGACCGGGGCGGCGGGTGGCCCCGGATCCTGCCCGACTGGCCGCCGCACGGGCGGCGGTTCGGCCACTGGATCCTGATCACCCGCGACGACCTGAGGTTATAAAGGCCGCGTGTTGCCGCTGACCGCGCTGGCCGTCGCCGTGCGCCTGGCGTGGGTGCTGCTGGTCCCCACCCGGCCGGTGGGGGACTTCGCCATGTACCTCGAGTCGGCGCGCTACCTCGTCGAGCACGCCCGCCTCGACCCGGAATTCATCTACATGCCGGGCTACGTCTGGATGGCGGCCGGCGTGTACGCGCTGGGCGGCGGCCTTTTAGCCGTGAAGATGCTGGGCGTGGCTGCGGGCGGCTTGGTCACGGCGGCCGTGTACGGGATTGCGCGCGCGGTGTTCGGGCGCCCGTCGGCGATCGCCGCCGGCCTGCTGTGCGCGCTCTGGCCGGCCGGAATCGCGGTCTCCAGCGTGACCGGCACCGACCTGCCGGCCGCCGCGCTGCTGGCGCTGGCCGTCTGGGTGCTGGCGGCGCTGGCGCGGCGCCGCCCGCTGGGCGCGCCGGTGGCGTTCGGCTTCGTCACCGGGCTGTCGGTCTACGTGCGCGCCATCGCGCTGCCGCTGGCGGCGCTGGCCGGGCTGCACTTCCGCGCGCGCGGCGCCCGCTGGGTGCACGTGCTGACCCGGACGGCGGCGGCGGTGCTGGTGGCGCTGCTGCTGCTGCTGCCGTGGGGCATCCGGAACCACCGCCGCTACGGCGAGTTCTTCCTGACCGACAGCCACGGGGGCCACACGGCGCTGGTCGGCGCCAACCCGAACTCGGAAGGAACCTACAGCCGGTCGCTGAACCGCCTGTTCACCGAGGGGACGGGGTACTCCTTGTTCAAGCCGCCCCACCGGGAGTCGGATCGGGTGGCCTATGCGCTCGCCATGCACTGGAGCAAGGTCTCGCCCGGCTATGCGTTGGGGTTGCTGGTCGCCAAGGCCGACCGGCTGATGGGCCGCGAGCGCTCGCTTCTCTACTGGCCGCTTTACCGGCAGAGCGTGCTCCCGCCGGGCAACTGGTTCGACGTGCACCGGACCGGCGTCGAACGGCTGGTCGACGGGTTCTACGCGTTCCTCATCGCCATGGCGCTGCTGGGCGGGGTGGCGGCCGGCGCGCGGCGCAACTGGCCGGCGCTGAGCCTGCTGCCGCTGCCGCTGGCGCTGATCGCCGTCTACACGCTGTTCTTCGCCGAGGTCCGCTACCACCTGGCCATCGTCGCGCTGCTGCTGCCGTTCGCCGGCGCCGGTGTGGTCTGGACCATCGGGGCCTGCGCGGACGCCGTCAGCCGCCGCGAGTCGCGCCGCCGGTTGCTGCGCGAGGCCGGCGTGGCGGTGGCCGCGCTGGCGGTGCTGTTCCTCGGCTGGCCGCTCCTGGTCAGCGCCGGCGAGCGGCTGCGGGCGCGCGATCGCTGGGCGGTCTGCGTCTGCCGGGTCGCGGGCGTCAAGCGCCTGTGCGACGTGGTGCCCGCCCCCGATCCCGCCGGCGGGCCGTCGCCGGTGCGCGGCGTCTGGGACGGGTTCGGCCTGACCGTCGCCGGGCCCAGCGCCGCCGCGTCGTGGGACGTGCCGCTCCCGGCCGGCCGCTACCGCGTCTCCTTTTTGGCGGAGATCGCGCCGTCCCAGGCGCGCGCCGGCCTGACGGTGCAGGCCGACGGCCAGCCGATGGCCGACGCGGCGCTTTCACCGGGCGCGACCGCCGTCACGATCAGCGGCCACGTGCGCCACGACGGCGGCAACTTGCACGTCGACGCTGTCGGTTCGCGCGGAATTTGTGACGAAAAATGCCCGGTTCCGACCATATGGATATCGGGAATCGACATTGAGACGGATATCGATTGATGCATAATCGCGCGATGTTTTCACCGAGGCTCGCCGTGCTGGCCGCGGTCGCCGCGTTCTGCGCGGCCGGTTGCGGGGGCACGACGGACGACCGGCCGGCCAAGTGGTCCTTCATCTCGGCGGCGATCATGGAGCCGAGCTGCGCGACGGTGGACTGCCACTCGCAGGTCACGCAGCGCGCCGGCATCGACCTGCACGCGCGCGACGTCGGCTACTACACGATGATCAACGGGTTCTACGTGGTCCCCAACGACGTGACCGGATCGTCCCTGGTTTATTTACTGAACGCGTCCGGCTCGTTGCGGATGCCGCCCGACAATCCTTTGCCGGCCGCCGACATCCTGCTGATCGAAAAGTGGATCCAGGACGGCGCCTCCAACGACTGAGCCCGGAAAAAGCATGCGACGACTTCTCTTCTGCGCGGTCGCGGGGTGGCTGATTCTGTCGAGCGGGCGGGCGTTCGCGTATCCACAGTTCCAGTTCAGCTCCGGCACCGGCCGCTGCAGCCAGTGCCACTACGATCCCGCGGGCGGCGGCCTCATCACGTCCTGGGGGCGCGACGAGTCGGGCGACACCATCAGCCTGGGAGGGGACGGATCGTTCCTGCACGGCGCCTGGACGCCGCCCTCCTGGCTGGCGCTGGGGGCCAGCGTCCGGCTGGCGGCGCTGGAAAACAATTCGGGCGGGCCGGCCTCGCCCGAGACGGCGTTCTTCCCGATGCAGGCCGACGCCTACGCGCGCCTGGCGTTCACCGACGCGCTGTCGCTGTACGTGCAGGGCGGCTTCCGCGGCGACACGCGCCCGTCGGACACGTCAATCGGCGGGCAGTTCAAGACCCTGGGCCAGCGGGTCGATTCGACCGAGCACTATCTGATGTGGAAGCCGGCCGGGACCGGGCCGTACGTGCGCGCCGGCCGCTTCTTCGCGCCTTACGGCCTGCGGTTCGTCGAGCACATCTTCTTCGTCCAGCGCTACACCGGGTACAACCTCTACGACGAGACCTATAACCTGTCGGGCGGCTGGATCGAGGACGACTGGGAGGCGCACGTCACGGCGTTCGCGGCGGCGCCGAACAGCTTCCCGGAGGCGTTCAAGTCTGTCGAGACGCACGAAAACGGCGTGACCGCCTACGCCGAGAAGCGGTGGAACAGCATGGCCCTGCTGGCCCTGCAGACGCGGCTCGGGTTCGGTCCCGAGATGAACCGATACCAGGGCGGCGCCGTCGGCAAGCTGTGGCTGGAGCAGGGGCGGGTGCTCTTCATGGGCGAGGCCGACGCCATCCGCCTGCAGGTGCCGGCCGCCTCCGCCGGCGAGACCGGGATGGTGTCCTATCTGGGGTTGTCGGTCTTCCCGCATCGCGGCTGGATGGTCGGCGTCGCGCACGAGTTCCATCAGGAAGACCTCTCCGTCAAAGGGACCGCCCGGAACGCGGTCGACTTCGAGCTGAACTTCTTCCCCTGGGCCCACTTCGAGCTGCTGGCGTTCGGCCGCTACCAGGTGACCGGCACCGGCGGCAGCGGCGACCCGAACGCGTCGCTGTTCATGCTGCAGCTCCACTACTACCTGTGAGGAGCCCCATGCGTCGTCTTGCCTGGTTCTCGTTCCTTCCGGCGGCGGTGGTGGTGCTGGCGGCCGGCTGCGGCTCGCCTTCCGTCCCCGCGCAGCCCGCCTACGACGCCGACGTGCGGCCCATCTTGATGGCCCACTGCGTGCGTTGCCACGGCGCGGGCGGATCGTTGAACGTTCCGACCGAGCCCACGGGACCGAATGCGCCAACGTTGCCGAGCATCTCGGATAGCTCGGTCTTGATGTCCTTCGATGCACTCAATCTGTACGTCGACCAGTACGACTCGACTGGCGACTGCACCAGCAATCCGCCGTCAAACTGCAAGCAGGGTGCCGAAATTTTTGCGACCACCATCGCAGGCACCGTGCACGCGTCCGCAAAGCCGCCCACCGCGATGCCGCCCGCTCCCGCACCGCGACTCGACGATTGGGCCATCGAGATCCTCGACAACTGGTCGAACGAGAAGCCGAAGCCGGTCTGCTCGAACTCGCCCGACCCCGACAACACGATCTGCCCGAACGGGCCTTAGCAGCCGGCGGCTGTCAGGCCCGGTGCTGTTCGGTCAGGCGCGACTCGCCCGATCAGGATCCGCAATGGCGAAGCCGGTCCGAGAGCCGGACCGGCTTTTGTCGCGTCAGAGCTCGCCGGCGCCTTCGCGCGGGTGCTCGTGTCGGGGCTCGTGCTTCTTGGCGTGGTGGCGCCGGCGATGGTGCCGGCGGCCCTGGACGGCGCGGACGCCGGCCGTCGCCGGGCGTTCCAGCGAAGGCACACCCGAGGAGATCGCGAACAGCAGCAGGGCCTGACAAAGCGCGCGGACGATCATGGACGTGAGCGAATGTTTTCACGTCCGCCGGCGCAGCGCAAAAAACGCGACGTTTACTTCCCGCTCGCGCGCGCCAGCGCCACGTCCGAGAGCACCATCTCGTACTGCGCGCGCGTCAGGTTCAGGCGCGCCTGGGTCAGCTCGGCTTGCGACTGCAAGAGGTCGGTCGTGGTCTGCGTGCCCGCCTTGACCGCCGCGTCGGTGACCCGGTAGGCCTCCTCGGCGCTGGCCACCGCCTTCTCGGCGCTGCCCACCGCGCCGCGCGCGGCGTCGCCCTGGGCCAGGCTGGCGGTCAGCTCGGACTCGATCTGCCGTTCCATCATCTCGCGATCGCGCTGGGCGGCTTGGGCCTGGATGGCGGCCGCCTTGCGCTGCAGCTCGGACGCGCCCCACTCCCAGATGGCCCAGTTCGCGCGCAGGCCGACGAAGGCCTGGTTGGGCGGGGCGAACTTCTGCCCGTCGGTCCGGACGTAGCCCGCCTCGAGATCGATGTCGGGGAGCAGCGCGAACCCGCGCGCGCTGCGCTGGCGTTCGGCGGCCGACACGAGGTGCGCCTGCTGCAGCAGCTCGGGACGACGCTGCCTGGCCAGCGGCAGCAACGAGGCCAGCGAGCCCGGCGACGGGGCCGTCGCGCTCCGCGCTGCGTTCAGTCGCTCGGTCGGCTCGACCAGCGTCAACTGGTCGGAGTCGGCCGGGCCGATCCCGATCAGCGCGAACAGCTGGGCGCGCGCCGTCAGTCCCTGGCTGTGCGCCTCCAGCGCTTGCTGGTGGGCGTTCGCCACCGCCACCTCGATGCGCAGCAGGTCGGCGTTGGTGATGACGCCGCTCGCCAGGCGCGCCTTGGCAACCGTGACCTGCTCGCTGAGGTCGCGCACCGACGCGCCGGCGATCTGCTCCAGCGCCAGCGCCTCGAACACCCGCAGGAACTGCGTCTCGACGTTGGCCCGCAGGTCCGCCTCGCCCGCCGCCACCTGGGCCCGGTCGGCGGCGCTCTGCTCGGCCAGGGCGGCGCGCTCGTCGTTGGCGCGGAGCAGCCCCAGCAATGGCTGGTCGCCCGACGCGCTGAACGTGTTCGTCTTCTGATTGCGCACGGTGAAGACGATTGGATTTCCGTTGGTGTCCATCCCGAATGGGATCGAGAACGGCTTGTCCCAGTACTGCGCCTCGTCGCTGACGTGCACGGACGGCAGCATCCGCCGGCCGGCGGAGCTGGCCAGCGCGTCGCCCGATTCGGCTCGCGCGCGCGCCGCCGCCAGGCGGGGGTTGTTCTGCAGGGCCATCGCCACGGCCTGGTCGATGGTCAGCGTTCGCTGCGCCGCCTCAGCCGTGGTCAGGCCAGTCGTCACCAACAGCGCCGCCAGCGCGGCGCACGTCCCAGTCCCGGTCTTCATGGCGGGCTACTTTCGCACGTCGACGGTCACGTCGGCGGACAGGCCTGCACGAAGATCGACGTCGGCGGGCGGGTTGACCCAGGCGATGCGGACCGGCACGCGCTGGACCACCTTCACGAAGTTGCCGGTGGCGTTGTCGGCCGGCAGCAGCGAGAAGCTGGCGCCGGTGCCGCCGGCCAGGCTCTCGATCTTGCCCTCGAACGAGCGGCCCGGGAAGGCGTCAATCTCGATGTGAGCCGGCTGGCCGACCTTCATCTGGCCGATCTGGGTCTCTTTGAAGTTGGCGATCACGTAGGTGGTGTTCGGCACCAGCTGGATGAGCGGCTGCCCCACCGTCACCAACTGGCCGGCGTGCACCGTGAGCTTCGACGCGTACCCGTCGGCCGGCGCGGTGATCTTGGTGTAGCCGAGCTGCAGCTTGGCCAGGGTCAGCGCCGCCTCCGCGGACCGGACGCGGGCGTTGGCCAGGTCGGCGTTGGCGCGGGCGGCGGCGATCTGCGGCGCCACCGGGGCGCTCTGGCTGACGCGGCCGCGGGCCTCGCCGACGCGGCTCTCCGCGCTGCGGCGCGTGTCCTCGGCCAGCGCCACCTGCGCCTCGGCCTGCGCCTTGGCGGCCTTGGCGGCGTCGAACGCGATCTGCGCGCTGTCCAGGCGCTCTTGCGGGACCGCGTTCGCGGCCCGCAGCGTGCGGGCCCGTTGCAGGTCGATCTCGGCCTTCTTCAGCTCGGCGTCGGCCCGCGCGGAGTCCGCCTTGGCGGCCTGAAGCTGCGCCGCCGCGCTCTGGACGCCGGCCGCCGAGCCGGTCAGCGCCGCCCTGGCCGTGGCCAGTCCACCCTTGGAGGTGGCGTCGACGATCTCGACCTGGGCTTCCGCCGCCTCGGCCTGCGCCTTGGCGGTGGCCAGCTCGGCCTCGGCCTGCTGGACGCGCGCGTCGTAGTCGCTGGGATCGATCTCGACCAGCAGATCGCCGCGCTTGACCCGCTGGTTCTCGACGATGTTGACCTTGGTGACCTGTCCGGCGACGCGGGTGCCGATCGGCACCACGTCGGCGGCGATCTGCGCGTCGTCGGTCTCCTCGTGGCCGGCCGTCGCCAGCACGTAGATGCCGATGCCGGCCAGCACCAGCGCGACGATCACGGCCAGGATCACGAACGGCCGGCGCTTGCGCTTGGTGGGCGCGGCCTCGGTCGTGGGGACGATCACCGCCGGGGACGAGGCCTCGGTGCCGGGGGTGACGGGTCTGGCTTTGGTGGATGCGGCGCTGTCCATGGTTTTTCAGCTCTTTCTGATTCAGTGCAGGTCGATCTTGCGTCCGCGCGTGTGGGCGGGCGCTCGCAAGAAGTAGGCGAAGGGAATGACGAACAGGAACGCCACCCCCGCCAGGACGAACATCCGTTCGAACGACAGCAGCATGGCCTGGCGGGTGATCAGCCCGTCCATCACGCGGGTGGCGGCGGCCTGGGCGGCGCCCGGGTTCAGCCCGCGCGCGATCAGGCCCGACTGGATCATGTTGACCCGCTGGATGACCTCGGGGCGGCCGGGCACCAGGTGCGACAGCAGGCCGACGCGCGCCGTCTGCTCGAAGTGGGGCAGCAGGGTTGCGAAGGCCGCCAGCCCCAGCGAGCCGCCGATCTGCCGGAGCAGCGAGTTGAGCCCGGTGGCGTCGGTCAGGCGGTAGCGGGGGATGCTGGCCAGCGCCACCGTCGTCAGCGGCACGAACAGCAGCGAGAACCCGAAGCCCTGGATGACGATGGCCGCGACGACCGAGTGCGCCCCGGTGTCCAGCGTGTAGTGGGACATCTCGTACGCGCTGAGCGCGACCAAAATGACGCCCAACGTGACCAGGATGCGCGGCTGCACGTAGTTGTAGAGGCGGCCGACGATCGGGATGGCCACCATCATGGCGAAGGCGCGCGGCATCAGCGCCGCGCCCGACTGGATCGCCGAGAACCCCAGCAGCTCCTGCATGAAGAGCGGCAAGAGGAACGTGATCGACATCAGGATCGCGAACATCATCGCGCCGATCAGCGTTCCGGACAGGAAGACCTTGTCCTTGAACAGGCTGAGGTCGACGGCCGGGACGGGCGCGGTCAGCTCGCGCACCACGAAGGCGGTCAGCAACACCGCGGCCAAGATCGTGCAGATGGCGACCGCCGTCGACGCGAACCAGTCGTTGCGGCTCCCTTCCTCGAGCACGTATTGCAGCGTGGCCAGGCCGCCCGTCATCAGCAGCACGCCGACCCAGTCCAGGTTCTTGCGTTGCTCCGCCGCGCGCGCGTGGTTGGCGCGGCGGATGTCCTCCGGCTCGTGCACGAACCGCGTCACCATGAAGATGCCCACCAGGCCGATCGGCAGGTTGATATAGAAGATCCAGGGCCAGTTCAGGTTGTCGATGATGTAGCCGCCCAGCACCGGCCCGGCCGCCGGTCCGACGACCACTGCCAGGCCGAAGAGGGCCATGGCCATCCCTTGCTCCTCGGGCGGGAAGGTCTGGCGCAAGATGGCCTGCTCGGTGGGCTGCAGGGCGCCGGCGCCCAGCCCCTGCAGCGCGCGGCAGGCGACCATCATCGGTAGCGAGCGCGCCAGGCCGCACAGGGCCGAGCCAATCACGAACAGCGCCAGCGAAAACAGGTAGACGCGCTTTTGTCCGAAGAAGCGCCCCAGGAAGGCCGTCAGCGGCATCACGACCACGGTCGCGATGACGAAGCCGGTGGTCACCCAGGTCATCTCCTCGACGGTGGCGCCCAGCGATCCCGACAGGTGCGGCGTCGCGACGGCGACGATCGACGTGTCGATGGCGCCCATCAGGGTGCCGAACGTGACCGACACCGTGACCAGCCACTTGTTGACGGGCGCGCGGGCGGGCGCGGCGATGTAGGTTCCGGCGGCGACACTCATGGGTTCGGCGCTCCCACGCCGTGAAGAAACGCCTGGAGGAGGCGCGGCCCTTCGACCGGCAGGCCGTGGTCCGCGTTCTCGACGACCAGGTTGCGGATCAACAGCGAGCGCACCATCCCCGTCAAGAAGAACGGCGCCAGGTCGGCCACCTCGTCGCGGATGGCTTTCTCGCGGCGGCCCTGGCTGGTCACCTGCTCGATGCGCGAGTAGAGCTCGCGCATCTTGTCGCGCATGGTGCCGTAGGCGGTGGGGTACGTTTTGTCGTACTTGCCGCTTTCGCCTTGCATCACGATCTGCATGAACTTGCGGTGCCGTTCCCAGTGCGACAGCAGCGCGACCACCAGCGCCTCCAGCCGGTCGCCGAAGGGCCGGTCGGCGCTCTGTTCCAGGGTGGCGTCGAGATGGGTGAGGAGCTCGGTGAAGCGCGCGTCGGCCAAACCGCCCAGCAGCGCCTCGCGGTCGGCGAAGTGGTTGTAGAGCGTGCCGACCGACACCCCGGCCCGGCCGGCGATGTCGTTCATGTGGGCGGCGTGCAGGCCCGCGTCGGCGAAGACCTCCTCCGCCGCCGCCAAGATCGCCTGGACCGTGGTTTCCCGAAATCGCTCCCGCAGGCTGGGGACCGGTGGACGTTCAGAAGGTGAACGACCATTCATGATTTGAAGTTATCGACCATTGACTGAACGAAGTCAAGCCCCTCTCGCCTGAGGTGCCTTCGCGCGCCGCCGATTCGGGCCGGCTCAGGGCCGAATCGGCCAGCTCTGGCCGACCAGCACCGGCTCGGGCGCCAGCGCCGCGCCCAGGGCCGGCTCAGGGCGGGATCGGCCAGCTCTGGCCGACCAGCACCGGCTCGGGCGCGAGCGTCACGCCCAGGCGCGCGCGCACGGCCCCGACGATCTCAACCGCCAGCGCGATCAGCTCGTCCGCGCGCGCCCCGCCCAGGTTCACCAGCGCCAGCGCGTGGGCAGTCGAGATTCCGGCCGCGCCCCGGCGTGTCCCTTTGGTGAACCCCGCCCGTTCGATCAGCCATCCGGCCGACAGCTTGACCCGGCCCGCCCCCGCCGGGAAGCGAGGCATCTGCGGGGCGCCGGCCCGGCGCGCGACCTCGTCGGCGGTGGCCGCGCCGACGATCGGATTGGTGAAGAAGGATCCGGCGCTGCGGCGGTTCGGATCGCCCGCGCGGATGACCATCGACTTCTTCGCGCGCAGCCCCAGCACCGCCGCCCGCGTCTCCGCCAGGCTCGGCCGCGCCGTGCCCGCCAGCGCCGCCGCCAGCTCGGCGTACCGCAGCGTCGGGGCTGCGTCCGCCCGCAACGCGAACGCGACCGCAAGGACGACGAACGCGTCGGGCTGGCGCTTGAACCGGCTGTCCCGGTACCCGAACGCGCATTCGCCGGCGCCGAGCTCGCGGACCTGCAGCGTCGCCCGGTCCAGCACGCGCACCGTCTGGATGGTCTCGGCGACCTCCTGGCCGTAGGCGCCGACGTTCTGGATCGGCGTGGCGCCGGCCAGGCCGGGGATTCCCGACAGGCACTCGATCCCGGCCAGGCCCCGGCCGACGGCGTCGGCGACCAGGTCGTCCCAGGGCTCGCCCGCCGCCGCCGTCAGCGTCACCACCCCCGTTCCCGTGGTCTCGAACCGCCGGCCGCGGGGCGCGACCCGGATGACCAGGCCGTCGAACCCCGCGTCCGCGACCAGGACGTTGGAACCGCCGCCCAGGATGGCGACGGGCAGGCCGCGCGCCGCCGCCCACCGCAGCGACTCGACGACCGCGGCTTCATCCTGCGCCTCGACGAAATGGCGCGCCGGGCCGCCGACCTCCAGCGTCGTGAGCGGCGCCAGCGGCACGCGATCGAGGACCACGGGCAGAGGATAACCGGATTGCGTCGCCGAATCGGCCCGCCGCGACAGCGCTGTCGTGCTTTTCGGCCGCGCCGGCGCGCCTGGTCGGCGGCGCGTCCCAGCTTGGCGCGCTTGGCGTCGCAATTGCTTGATTGCGAGGCGTGCGACGGCCCGCCTGGTTGACGTGCGATCTGCGTCCGCTGGGCCATCCCATCTGGTGGTCGGCGCTGGCGGTGCTGGCCGTCAACGATCACCTGTTGAAGGGTGCGGCCGTGTTGCCGGGCTGGTTGACCGGCAAGCTGAGTGACTTCGCGTTCCTGATCGTGGCGCCCGTGCTGCTGGCGGCGCTGTTGCCGGCGGTGCTGCGCCCGCGCCGGATCATCGCGCTGGCCGGCACGGCCGGCCTGTTCGCGGCAGCCAAGGTCTCGCCGCTGGTGTCGGCCGCCCTGGTGTCGGCGTTGCACCGGGTCGGGATCGAATGGCGGCTCTGGACGGACCCGACCGACCTCGTCGCGCTGGCCGTGGTCCCGCTCTCGATCGCGCTCATGCGCGCTGCCGCCCGTCCCGGCCGGCGCCGGCGCCGCCCGTTCGAGCACGCGGGCGTGCTGCTGGGCGCGCTGGCCTGCCTGGCGACCAGCGCGCCCCCGCGCTTTCACCACGGCGCGTTCCTGCTGAACGCCACCGGGCGGCCCGTCTCGGTGAACGTGACCTGGCTCCTCCGCCGCATCCCCTGCGCCAACATCCCCGAGGAGGAGGCCATCGACGCTCCGTCGCCGGTGCCGGCCGATCTGCCGGCGTCCCTGGCGGCCACGCTGACGCCCGGCGACCTGGACGACGCGCTCGGCTTCGAGCTGGCGCGGGGGCAGGTCGCCGCGCTGGACGGGGTGCCCCCGCCGGAAACGTCGCCGGCGGGCACCTGTTCGACCCGGGCGGCCTTTTCCGTGGAGGCCACGTGCGTCGGCGCGATCCTGGACGCGCCGCCGGCCGCCCCCGTGCTGATGGTGTCGCCGGCCGAATGGGACGAACGGCAGTGGGACAGCCTGAGTTGCGGCAGCGCCTCGCCGGCGTCGCGCTGCCAGCCGTCGCTGGACCTGCCGCTTCACCCGGAACCGGACGCGGTGGCGCTGAAAGAGGTCGGCGGCGCGCTGCAATTTGTGGCCGGCGCCAAGGTGCGGCTGGCGCCGGTCGATCTGGCGGCCATCGCCGGGCGCGCGTCAGCGCCCGGAAATTGCCGCGCGCTGAGAGAGCAGTATGCGTCGCTGCTGGAAGTCCAGCCGTGCGCCGCCGACGCCGACTGCGTGGCCGTCCCCAACTTGCCGATTCCCGGTGTGGCCGCGGGCTGTGGCGTGGACGTCACCTGGGCGGGCGCCCGGGCCGTGGCGGCGCTGGGGGCGGCCTGGGATGAAGCCTGCGCCGCCGTGCCGGTGTCCGATTGCGACATCCCGCAACCGGCGGTCTGCCGAGCCGGCCTGTGCGCTCCCGCCTGTCCCGGCGAGCAGGTCCCCGTCTGTCTGCAGGAGTGCGACGACGTCAATGCACGCGCCGGCGGCTCGTGTCCGGAGAACGGAATCTCCTGCAGGCGCGCCGACGGCATGGTCTGCGCGTGCACGGACTTCACGGTCGCTTGCCGGCCGGCCCAGCCGGTCTCCGCCACCTGCCCGCTCTTCTGCAACGACCGGCCCGGCGGTGGCACCTACACGGGCGGCCAGATCGTTCACCCCGCCTGGGACGCCGGCGCGCCGGCCGACGCCGCCGCAGGCGATTGAGGCGCTCCACCGCGACCGCGTCGCGCTAAGTCTTCTCCGGCTCCCACAGCGGCTCGGGCTCGCCGTAGACGCGGGCGGCGTGGCGGCTCATCACGAACAGCGCGTCCGACAGGCGGTTCACGTAAGGGATGATCGCCGCGCCGATCGGCTCGGCGTCGGCCAGGCGGACGATCAGACGTTCGGCCCGGCGGCAGACGGTGCGGGCCAGGTGCAGCCACGCAGCCACCCGCCCGCCGCCCGGCAGGACGAAGCTGCGCAGCTCCGGCAGGCCGGCGTTCCAGGCGTCGATCTGCCGTTCCAGCGCGGCGGTGTGCCGCGGCTCGATCACCGGCTGGGTGGGCCGGTGATCGACGTCCAAAGTGGCCAGGTCGCTGCCCAGGTTGAAGAGCTCGTTCTGGATGCGCAACAGCAGCGCGGCCATCGGCGCCGCGCCGTCGGGCGCGCCGGGCTGCGACAGCTCGGTGCGCGCCAGGCCCAAACAGGCCGACAGCTCGTCGATCGTCCCGTAGGCCTCGATCCGCAGGGCGTCCTTCCGGACTTTCTGGCCGCCCACCAGCCGCGTGTCGCCCCCGTCGCCCGCTTTGGTGTAGATCCGGTTCAGCCTGACCATGAGCGCCTCATACCAGGAAGCCGCCGCGTTGTTCAAACCGCGCCCGCGGGCGGTCCTGTTCGACGCCGGCTTCACGCTCACCTTCCACGACGGCGCGCGGATCGCCGCCTACGCCGCGAAGGCGGGCGTCACCGCCGACGCGCGCGCGCTGGAACGAGCCGAGCGCGCCCTGCGCGAGGAGCTGCGCGAGACCCAGGGCGTCGTGATGAAGACGCACCACGACGGCGGCTTCAGCTGGCACCAGCGAATGTACCGGCGGCTGCTGGATCTGGCGGGCACGGCGGGCGAGCCCGCGTCCCTGGACGGCGCGGCCGAGACGATCCTGCGCGAGCACCGTCTCAGCAACGCCTGGCGGCGCATCGGCACCGGCGTCCGCGAGGCGCTGGAACGGCTGCGCGCGGCCGGCCTGAAGCTGGCCGTCGTGTCGAACAGCGAAGGGACCCTGGAACAGATGCTGGTCGAGATCGACCTGCGCCCGCTCTTCGACACGGTTCTGGATTCGTCGGTGGTCGGCTTCACCAAGCCCGACCCGCGCATCTACCGCCTGGCGCTCGAACGACTGGGCGTCGCGGCGGCGGATGCGCTCATGGTCGGCGACTCACCATCCGCCGATGTCGACGGAGCGCAGGCGGTGGGGATCCGCGCCGCGCTCATCGACCCGTACGGCCTCTACCCCTGGTCGTGCGCCCCACGCTTTGCTGACGTGGCGGCGCTGACCGAGGCGGTGCTGGCGGCCACGCCCGGAACCGTCGAAGCTCCGAGCCTGTCGCCAGGGAACTGACGGCGGCCAGCCGGCCGCCGCCGGACGCGTGGTTAAACCAGGGCGTCCTTGGCGGCCTTGACCGGGCGAGCCTTCAGCACCTTGCGGGCCGGCTTGGCCTTGATGGTGATCGGCTCCTTCGTGAAGGGGTTGATCCCCTGCCGCTCCTTGGTGGCGGGCTTCTTCACGACGACGAACTTGGCGAAACCGGGCAGCACGAAGATCCCGTTCTTCTTGAGCTCCTTGTGGCCGACGGTCTGAAGCGATTCGAGCACACGGGCCACGTCCTTGCGGGCCAGCTTCTCCTTGTGGGCGTCCGCGATCGCCTGGATGATCTGGGACTTCGTCAGCACCTTCGCCATGTCGTTCTCCTTTGCAGCAGCCTGGATCTACGCGTGGCAGGGGGGTATTCGCCACGCGAATGTGGGGCACGACTTTAAGGCCAAAGATCGGCGGACGAAACAAAAAAACAGCGGAAAAACCGGGGAAAATGCGTTTTTCTTGCGTCGCTCCGACGGTTCGAGGTACGAAACAAACACCGATGTCGGACAGCGCGGGCATCGTCGCCCTTCGGCCGTTTCTCAAATGGGCCGGTGGCAAGCGCCAGCTGCTGCCGCGGATCCTGACGCTGGTTCCGCCGCGGGTGCGCACGTACGTCGAGCCGTTCTTGGGCGGCGGCGCTCTGTTTTTCGCGCTGGCCGCCCGGCGCCGCTTCGAACGCGCCGTGCTCGGCGACTTCAACGGCGAACTCATCAGTTGTTATGAGGCGGTGCGTGACGACGTCGAGGGCGTCATCGCAAAACTCGCCGGGCTGCGCAACACGCCCGACGTCTACTACGAGATTCGCCGCCAAAATCCCGAGCGGCTGAAGCCGGCGGCGCGGGCGGCGCGGTTGATCTACCTGAACCGGTGCGGCTACAACGGCCTTTATCGCGTCAACCGCGGCGGGCTGTTCAACGTTCCCTTCGGACGTTACGCCCGCCCCAAAATCTGCGATCCCGAGCGGCTGCGGGCAGCGTCGCAGGCGCTGGCGGGCGTCGAGCTGGTTCAGGGCGACTTCGCGCGCGTGATGGCGCGGCGGCGGCTGGGCGCCGGCGATTTCGTCTACCTCGATCCGCCGTATGTCCCGATCTCGAAGACCGCCTCGTTCACCGGCTACGCGGGCGCCTTCTCGATGGACGACCAAGAGCGGCTGGCGGAGCTGCTGCGCCGGCTGGCGGCCAAGCGCGTGCCGGCCGTCCTGTCGAACTCGGACTGCGCCGACACGCGACGCCTCTACGACGGGCTGGCGATGGAGTCGCTGCCGGCCCGGCGGGCCATCAACTCGGTCGCCGCGCGCCGGGGCCCGGTCGCCGAGCTGCTGGTCCAGACGCGAGCGGTTCCGCCGGGCGCCGCGTGCTATGGTGCCGCGCCATGAAGCGCCTTGCCCCCCTCTTGATCCTCGGGCTCACCCTCGGCTTCGGTTGCAGCCACAAACACAAAGGCGGAGCTGGCACCGCCGAATCGAAGGGCAGCACGCCCGGCGGCGGGTTACAGGTCGAGGAGGTCAAGCCCGGCCAAGGCGCGATCGCCACCCGGGGCAAGACCGTCCTGGTCCACTACACCGGCAAGCTCACCGACGGGACCAAGTTCGACAGCTCCTACGATCGCGGGCAGCCCATCGAGTTTCATCTGGGGGCCGGCGAGGTCATCAAGGGGTGGGACATGGGCATCGAGGGGATGCTCGTCGGCGGCAAGCGCAAGCTGATCATCCCGCCCGACCTGGCCTACGGCGCCCGGGGCACGCCCGGGGGCCCCATTCCGCCCAACGCCACCCTGGTCTTCGACGTCGAGCTGGTCGGCGTGAAGTGACCCGGCCGTAACTTCCCGCCGGCCCGCAGCATCTTCCTCGTGCGGTTTTCGCGTAGCGAAGACCGCTTTTTCGTTTAGACTCCCGCGACTTTCAACGAAGGAATCAACCCGTCATGGCCTCGATCGCACTCGAAAAAGTCCGCAACATCGGGATCTCCGCCCACATCGACTCGGGGAAGACCACGCTCTCCGAGCGCATCCTCTACTACACCGGCAAGATCCATAAGATCGAGGAGGTGCGCGGGAAGTCGGGCGTCGGCGCCAAGATGGACTCGATGGACCTCGAGCGCGAAAAGGGGATCACCATCCAGTCGGCCGCCACGTACTGCGAGTGGAAGGGCTACAACATCAACCTCATCGACACGCCCGGCCACGTCGACTTCACGATCGAGGTCGAGCGCGCGTTGCGCGTGCTGGACGGAGCCGTGCTGGTCCTCTGCGGCACCTCGGGCGTGCAGTCGCAGTCGTACACCGTCGACCGCCAGATGCGGCGCTACAACGTCCCGCGGCTGGCCTTCATCAACAAGCTGGATCGCGCCGGCGCCGACCCGGCCCGCGTGACCAACCAGTTGAAGGAGAAGCTGCGCCACAACACGATCACGATGCAGCTCCCCATCGGCGCCGAGGCCGACTTCGACGGGATCATCGATCTCATCAAGATGAAGGCGTTCTACTTCGACGGCGACAACGGCGAAGACATCCGCGAAGAGGAGATCCCGGCCGACCGCCTGGAAGAGGCGAAGTCCGCCCGGCACGACATGATCGCGTCGATCGCCGACCACGACGACGTCATCGCCGACAAGTTCCTGGCCGAGGAGACGCCGTCGGAAGACGAGCTCCGCGCCGCCATCCGCCGCGTCACCATCGCCCTCAAGATGACGCCGGTCTTCATCGGCTCGGCCTACAAGAACAAGGGCGTCCAGCTGCTGCTGGACGGCGTGAACATGTACCTCCCCAACCCCAAGGAGGTCACCAACATCGCGCTCGATCAGGACAAGAAAGAGGAGAAGGTCATCCTCGACTCCGACCCGAAGAAGCCGTTCGTCGGCCTGGCGTTCAAGCTGGAAGACGGCCGCTACGGGCAGCTGACCTACATGCGCGTCTACCAGGGCACGCTGGCCAAGGGCGACTTCATCGTCAACAACAGCAACAACCAGAAGCGCGTCAAAGTGCCGCGCCTGGTGCGCATGCACTCGGCCGAGATGAACGACATCGAGTCGGCCACGGCCGGGGACATCGTCGCGCTGTTCGGCGTCGAGTGCTCGTCGGGCGACACGTTCACGAACGAGTCGATCAACTACACCATGACCTCGATGCACGTGCCCGAGGCCGTCATCTCGCTGGCCGTCGCCCCCAAGGACAAGGGCAACGCCGCCAACTTCTCGAAGGCGCTGAACCGCTTCACGAAGGAGGATCCGACCTTCCGCGTCCACCGCGACGAGGAGTCGGCCCAGACCATCATCAGCGGCATGGGCGAGCTTCACCTCGAGATCTACATCGAGCGCATGAAGCGCGAGTACGCCTGCGAGGTCATCTCGGGCAAGCCGCAGGTCGCGTACCGCGAGGCCATCGGCCAGCGCGCCGAGTTCAGCTACACCCACAAGAAGCAGACCGGTGGCTCGGGCCAGTACGGCAAGGTGGCGGGCTACATCGAGCCGCTGCCGGCCGAGCACCCGACCGGCTTCGAGTTCGAAGACGACATCACCGGTGGCGCGATCCCGCGCGAGTTCATCCCGGCCTGCGAAAAGGGGTTCCGCGAGGCGGTCAAGAAGGGCCCGCTCATCGGCTTCCCGATCGTCGGCGTCAAGTGCGTCATCAACGACGGCGCCTCGCACCCCGTCGACTCGTCGGAAATCGCGTTCCGCACGGCGGCCCTCATGGGCTTCCGCGAGGCGTACAGCCAGGCCAAGCCCACCATCCTCGAGCCGATCATGCGGGTCGAGGTGCAGTTCCCCGAGGAGTTCCAGGGGGCCGTCATGGGCCAGTTGAACCAGCGCCGCGGCACCATCATCTCGTCGGAGAAGCAGGAAGGCTTCGTGCAGGCGATGGCCGAGGTTCCGCTGAACGACATGTTCGGCTACTCCACGGATCTCCGGTCGGCCACGCAGGGCAAGGGCGAGTTCACGATGGAGTTCCAGAAGTACGCCGAAGTGCCCAAGCAACAGCGCGAAGTGATGATGGCCGAGTACCGCAACAAGAAGGACAAGGACAACAAGTAGCGGCGGGTGTGGGCCGGGGGCGGGGGTGGGGGGAATTCGTCCGAGCCTGGCGCTGCTGGCCCTGTTGCTGGCCTTGCCGCGCCCGGCGCTGGGCGACGACGCCGGTTCCGAGGCCGAGCGGCTGATCCGCCGCGGGATCGAGCTGCGCAAGGCGCACGACGACCCGGGCGCGGTGCCCCTCTTCCAAAAAGCGTACGACCTGATC
Source organism: Myxococcota bacterium (assembly GCA_025934105.1). Classification (GTDB taxonomy): domain Bacteria; phylum Myxococcota_A; class Polyangia; order Fen-1088; family Fen-1088; genus JADGRB01. The sequence continues at coordinate 31,938 of JAICYS010000014.1, forward strand.
CAGAGCCCGCGCGCCGCCGGCCAGCTGGGGTTGGCCGAGCAGGCGCTGGGGCGCTGGGAGGAGGCCGAACAGCACGTCCGCGAGGCGCTGCAGGCGGACGGCGATGCTTGGGTGGCGAAGAACCACGCCACCTTGGCCGGAGCGCTGGGCGTCATCGAGGGGCACCTCGGGCGCGTCGAGGTGATCGGCGACCCCGAAGGGGCCGAGGTGCTGGTGAACGGGCGCACCGTCGGCCACCTGCCCTTGCCGGAGGCGGTGGCCGTCAGCGCGGGGAGCGTCGACATCGAGCTTCACGCGCCCGGGTACGAATCGGCGCAGCGGACGATCACCGTCGGCGCCGCCCAGTACCAGCGGGTCGTGTTGAGGCTGGCCAAGGCCGCCGAGCCGGTCGGGGCCGTGGACACGCCACCGGCGGCGCCCGCGGGCGACGCGTCAAGAGCGCCCGAACCGACGGCGCCGCCGCCGATGCCCGCCGGCAAGATCCAGGCGCGGCCCGTCACCGAGGGGCGTTCGACCGCGCGCACGGCCCTCGACTGGACGGTCGCCGGGCTGGCCCTGGGGAGTTTGGCGGTGGGCGTGACGTTCACGTTCATCGAGCGCAAGAACGTGTCGGCGTTCGATTCGTACAAGGATTGCGCGAACGACAACGGTACCGCCGTCGTCCGGGGGACCATGATCGCCAAACCCGCATGCCAGCCGGCCCTGGACGATTATGTGCTCGACGAGAAGGTGGCCGTTGCCGGCTACGTGGGCGCCGGCGTCTTCGCGCTCACCTGGCTGATCCTGCAGCTGACCGGGCCGCCGCCCGCCGCGCCGAACGGCGAGCGCGCGCTGGTGCTTCCGCCGTGCGCGCCGTCGGCGGCTCGGGTCGGGCTGGCCTGCGCCTGGACCTTCTGATCGCGCGCGCCTTGCCCGTCGCGACCGCGGCTCTGGTGCGGCGCTTCGATGATTCGGCGCCAGAAACATCACCTTTGGTCTCCTCCAGCACGCGAATCGCATTTCTGGATTGACCGGACCGGGCGGCGGCTGCGTAGATGCGATTTTCTGTCGGGGGCGACGTTACGTCAGGGCGCATGGCTTTTCGCTGTTTTCGGTGGTCGTCATACCTGTCTCTCGCGCTGGTGCTGGTCATCGGCGCGGCGTGTCGCTTCGCGTGGGCGGGCGAGGGGCAAGCCCAGGCCGAAAAGCTGATCCGGCACGGCGTCGAGCTGCGGAAGTCCCACGACGACGAGGCCGCCGCCCGCGAGTTCCAGAAGGCCTACGACCTGGTTCACTCGCCGCGCGCCTCCGCGCAGCTGGGATTGGCCGAGCAGGCGCTGGGGCGCTGGGAAGATGCCGAGCGGCACGTCGACGAGGCGCTGCACGCCCCCACCGACGCCTGGATCGCGAAGAACCGGGCCACTCTCGAGGAGGCGCTGGGGATCATTCAGGCGCACCTCGGACGGATCGAGGTGATCGGCGACCCCGCCGGGGCCGAGGTGTCGGTGAACGGCCGATCGGTCGGGACGCTGCCGCTGGCCGACCCGGTCAAGGTCAGCGCCGGCCAGGTCGACGTCGAGATGCACGCGCCCGGCTACGTCGCCGCGGAGCGGACGCTCGCCATCGTCGGCGGCCAGTACCAGCGGGTGGTCATTCACCTGGCCAAGGAAGGCGCCGCCGCCGAAGAGCCGAAGGCGGCGCCCAATCCCGAGCCGTCGCCGCCCATCGCCACCCCCGCCGTTTCCGAGGAAGGGCCGTCGACCACCCGCGTGGCCCTGAAGTGGACGTCGGCCGGCCTGGCGGGGGCGGCCCTGGTGACGGGCGTGTTGTTCACGGTCCTGCACAGCAACAACGTCGACAGCTTCAACAGCAACGGCTGCTCGATCCGCGGCGACCAGGCCGTCAAGGGCGGCGGGATCCCCGACGCGCCCTGCCAGTCGATGCTCGGCACGTCGCAGACCTACCAGAAGGTCTTCATCGCCGCTTATGCGGCGGCGGGCGCCTTCGCCGCCACCTGGCTGATTTTCCAGCTCACCGAGCCGTCGTCGCCCGCGCAGGGGGCCGTCGAGCATGCGCTGCGCGGGCCTGTCTGCGCGCCCGCGTTGTCGGGGGCCGGTGTTTCGTGTGCGGTTCGCTTCTAACGTGGGGAACGTCATGAACAACAGCGTGGTGGTTCGGTTCACGGCCGTCGTCCTGGCGGTTTTCGGCGCGGCCTGTTCGAACGGTCAGCCCTACAACGGCGACGGCGCGGGTGGGCACGGGGGAGCGGCTGGAAAAGCCGGAACCGGCGGCGCCAGCGGCCATCCGGGCGCCGGCGGAAGCACCGGCGGCCACGGCGGCGGCGGCGGTACCGGCACGGGCGGTCTGGGCACAGGGGCCGGTGGCGCCGGAGCGGGCGGCAGCGCGACCGGTGGCGCGGGGACGGGGGGCAGCGGGGCCGGTGGCGCCGGAGCGGGCGGCAGCGCGACCGGTGGCGCGGGGACGGGCGGCAGCGGGACCGGCGGGATGGGCACCGGGGGCGCCGGCGGCGGCCCGCTGGTCTGTCCCGCCACCAAGCACGCTTGCGCCGGCGGCTGCGTCGACAACAGCGCGGTCGCGAACTGCGGAACGCGGTGCGACGCCTGCACGGCTCCCGCGGGCGGCACGCCGACCTGCGACGGAACGTCGTGCGGATTTTCGTGCGGCGGCTCCTTGCCCAAGCAGTGCCTGTCGGCGGGGATCTGCGTCGCGTCCAGCCAGTGCTGCTCGAGCAGCGATTGCCCAACCAACGCCGGCGGCCAGACCGGTAGCTGCGACTCCGCCACCCATACTTGCAACTACTCGTGCACGGGATCGACCAAGTCCTGCACCACGGGCGGCACGACCATCTGCATTCCGACGGCCGGCTGCTGCGCGAGCAGCGACTGTACGACACCGTGCACGACCTGCGACCAGTCCAGCCACACTTGCATGGCCGTCAAGAGCGCGACCGATCCGAACGGGCGCTGCGCGGGAACCTGCGACGCAAGCGGCGCTTGCAAGAGCAAGCAGGGGCAGACGTGCGCCACGACCAGCGGGGGTTGCATCTCCGGCACCAGCTGCGTGGACGGCTACTGTTGCAACAGCGCCTGCTCCGGGGCCTGCACGGCCTGCGACGTGGCCGGACACGAAGGGACGTGCTCGCCGGTCCCGGCGAACACGCCGCCCCACGGGACGCGGGCCTGCCTGGGGACCGGGACCACCTGCGGAGGGTCTTGCGACGGAAACGGTGCGTGCAGCTACCCGTCCGGGTCGTGCGGCGGCCCCAGCTGCTCCGGGACGAACTACGTCGCGACGGGCACCTGCCAGGGGGGGACGTGCACGGCGGGGGCAACGACGGTGTGTCATGGCCCCAGCAACGGGTCGACCGGCGTGCCGAGCTGCAGCACGTCCACGGGGTGCGGTATCTCGTGCAACAGCGGCACCCCCAACAACTGCGGCGGGGCCTGCGTCAATCAGCAGACCGATTCGAAGAACTGCGGCGGCTGCGGGAACAAGTGCGCGGCGAATCACTCGTGCCAGAGTGGCAGCTGCACCTGCCAGGGTTTCGCATTCCCCGCCGCGAGCTGCGGCGGCTGCGCGAGCTGGAACTTCGAGTCCGCGACCGCCGAAGGATGGGGCGCGGACATGGATCCGAACTTCCCCGTCAACAGCGGCTCGACCAATGGGTTCGTCAACGCCACCGCGTCCACGACTCAGGTCCATGACGGGACCTATGCTCTCGCCGTCCCCATTCTCGACGACGGCGTCACCACCACAATCGGTTCGGTGGCCGTTCCTCTCTGCCCGAATGGTGCGCCCGTAAATCTGGGCGGATACACGATGTCGGCCTGGGTCATGATCAAGAATGGCGCGGGAAGCTCTCTGGGCACGCTGTCCGCCCTCGAGTTTTCGGCCTGGAGCATCTCGGGCGCGGACAACGAGCCGGCGTCGTTCGGCACCCAGACGGTCGACGGTTGGACCCATCTGTCGGTGACGTTCAGCTCCGCCATCAGCGCCGACCACATCGCCATCTACGTCGCGCCGTCCCCGAACCAATGGTCCGGAACGATCTATATCGACAGCGTGACGCTCACGCCGCCGTGAGCTCGCGCCATCGCTGAAGCAATCATCATCGGATCTGCCCAGATGGCGCCGTCGCGCGGGTGCTACCCCTTGATCGGGATGCTGGCCGACGTGTTCGTGCGGTCGGCGGCGTCCAGATAGCAGCGCGAGATGTCGGCCTCGTCGAGGAGGCCGATGACCTTCCCGGTGGCGTCGGTGACCTGGATCTCGCGCAGCTTGTTGGCCAGCATCGTCTCGGCCGCCGTGCGCAGGTCGGCGTCCACCCCCACCGAGAATTCGCGGGTGGCGATGGGGACGCCGCTGACGGAGATCATCCGCATCACGGCGCCCACGCGCGTGGTGCGCAGGACGTCCGTCGTTCGGTGGACCGGCGATTCGCGCCGGCTCTTCACCTGGGCGTGGTAAAGCGCGCGGCGGCGCAACGCCACGAAGGCGATGCCCTCCGTCAGCATGAGCGGCACCAGCAGGTCGTAGCTTCCGGCCAGCTCGCAAACCAGGACCAGCGACGACAGCGGCGTGTGAGAGATGCCGCCGTATAGCGTGCCCATCGCGACCAGCGCGAACGCGCCGGGGTCGATGCGCGGATCGTGAATCAAGAGCTGCGCCACCCGCCCGAAGGCGCCCCCGAAGAGGCCGCCGATCACCAGCACGGGCGCGAAGTCGCCGGCGCTGCCGCCGCTGCCGATGGTCAGCGACGAGGCCACCAGCTTGGCCAGGCACAGGAACAGCAGCAGGGCGGCGCCGCTCCACCCGCCCGGCAACCAGCCGGCGCCCGTGATGGCGACCTGGACCGCGCCGTAGCCGCCGCCGAAGAGACCCAACCCCTGCCCGGGCTGCGCCAGCCGCCAGCCGATGAACACGACGATCGGCACGCAGAAGACGCCCATCGCCAGGCCGCCCAGGGCGGGTCGGGCCCACATCGGGATGGTCAGCCCGGAGGTGATCCGCTGGACCCCGCGCAGCGCGGACAGGAACGCCACCGCCAGCGCGCACACCAGCAGCGCCAGCACGCCGTAGAGCCACAGGTGCTGGATGACGAACGGAAACCGCCCCGGATGGGCGAACAGCGTCGACTCGCCGAAGATCGAGATGACCACCGAGTAGGCGGTCACGCTGGCGAGAACCGCCGGGATCAGCGCGTCCGACTCGAAGTCGTCCCGGTACAGCACCTCGACGGCCAGCAGCGCGGCGCCGAGCGGCGTCCGGAACACCGCCGCGATGCCGGCCGCCACGCCCGAGACCATCAGGATGCGGCGCTCGGCCACGTCGACGCCCAGGAGGCGCCCGCACAGCGACCCCAGCGCCCCGCCGATCTGCATGGTCGGCCCCTCGCGGCCGCCCGATCCGCCGGTTCCCAGGGTGAAGATCGAGGCCAGTGCCTTGACCCAGGAGACGCGCTTTCGGATGTGTCCGTCGCCGTGGTGAAAGGCGTTGATCATCGCGTCGCCGCCGCCGCCGTAGGTCTCGGGCGCGAGCTGCGAGCAGATGCCGCCCACCAGCGCGCCCAGGGCCGGCAAGAGCGCGAGCAGCCAGGGGCGGAAGTGCGCCAGGTGCCCGACCTCGGGCAGGAACGTCTCACCGCTGGCGCGAAGCGGCCGGTAGCCGCCCAGGCCTTCCAGTAGCAGCCGCTGGACGAACTCCAGCACGGCGAAGAAGCCGGCCCCCATCAGCCCCGAGGCCACGCCGACGATGGCCGCGTGGTACAGCGTCCGTCCGACGACCCGCAGCTCGGGTGGCGTCGCGTCCCTGAGGATGGTTGTCAGGAACTCGCGACTCACGGCCCTTTTCATTGCGACGCGGCCAAATTATGCCTGTGGTATACGGGGCCTGCACGAATTTCCCCATGGCTGCCGCCGCCTTTTATGACCTGGACGGGACGCTGGTTCGCACGAACCTGGTCCACGCCTTTGCTTTCAGCGCCAGGAATCAGCAAGGAATCCTGAAAAGCATCACCAAGACCGCAGCCACCCTGGTCAGCGTCCCGCTGTTCGTGACCACCGACTTCTTCAACCGGCGGTTGTTCAACGACATCTTCTTCATCCGCTACAAGGGCGAGTCTGAAGACCGCCTCAGGGCTTTGGCCGACGAGCTCTTCGACACGGTGCTGCGGCCGTCCATTTTCCCGGGCGCCTACGAGCTCATCGACAAGTCGCGTCAGCTCGGGCTGCGTCAGGTCCTGGTGACGGGGGCGCTGGACCTGACCGTGCGGCCGCTCGCCAAGCACCTCAAGATCGACGACTATGTGACGAACCGGCTCGAGTTCGTGGACGGGTACGCCACCGGCCGGCTGCTGCCGCCGGTGATGGCCGCCGCCACGAAGGCCAGCTGGATGCGCGTCTACGCCGAGAAGGAGAACCTGAGCCTGTCCGACTGCTACGGCTACAGCGACAGCATGAGCGACCTGCCGATGTTGTCGGTCGTCGGCCACCCGACCGCCGTCAACCCCGATATCCGCCTGCGCAACACCGCCCTGCAGCACGACTGGCCCATCTTGGATTTACGATGACTTGCGGTCATCTCTGGGACCCGAGGTAATGAGAGAAAGAGCGCCCAAGATCCTGCGCGGACCCGTGCCGCGCAACAAAGAGGACGATCAGGTCGTCTACATCGACGGGGACTCCGCGCCGCGCGTGCTGTTCTCGGGCGAGGACCTGCTGCTGGAAGACCTGCCCGTCGGGACGCGGGTCATCTACCCGAAGCCGCCCATCGAGGGGTTGGCCAACCCGGGCGCGGCCATCCGCTACGCGCTCAATCACCCGCTGGAGGCCGAGCCGCTCTACGCGCAGCTCGCGCCCGGCATGAAGGTGACGATCGCGCTCGACGACATCAGCCTGCCGCTGCCGCAGATGGTCACGCCGGACCTCCGCCAGATGGTGCTGGAGGTCGTCCTCGAGCTGCTGGACGCCAACGGCGTCGACGACGTCCACATCATCGTGGCGACCGGCCTGCACCGGCGCATGACCGCCGGCGAGATGAAGCGGATGGTCGGCACCAAGATCTTCAACGCGTTTTACCCGGATCGCTTCTACAACCACGACGCCGAGGACCCGGACGGCATCGTGCCGCTGGGGCGCACCGACCACAACGAGCCGATCAACATCAACCGGCGCGCCGTCGAGAGCGACCTGCTCATCTACGTCAACATCAACCTGGTCCCCATGGACGGCGGGCACAAGTCCGTGGCGCTGGGGCTGTGCGACTACGAGAGCCTGCGCGCGCACCACGAGCCGGAGACCATCCGCGCCTCGGACAGCTACATGGATCCCAAGCGCTCGGCGCTGAACACCAAGGTCGAGCGCCAGGGCGCGCTCATCGACCGGCAGATGAAGGTGTTCCACATCGAGACCGCCATCAACAACCGCATCTACGCCGGCGCGACCGCGTTTCTGTCCAAGAACGAGGACGAGTTCACCGAGTTCGACCGCCTGAAGTTCGAGGCCACGCGCTGGGCGCTGTCGAAGATGCCGCGGGCGGCGAAGCGGAAGATGTTCCATTCGATCCCGGCGCAGTACCAGATGGTGGCGTGCTACGCCGGCAAGACCGAGCCCGTGCACGAGCGGATCCTGAAGCACTGCTGGGATCAGTACGGCGTGCACGTGCGGGGGCAGGCCGACGTGCTGATCTGCCCCGTGCCGTACATCTCGCCCTACAACGTGAACTCGATCCTGAACCCGCTGCTGGTCCAGGTGATGGGGTGCGGCTACTTCCACAACTTCTATCGGGGCAAGCCGCTGCTGAAGAAGGGCGGGGTTCTGATCCTGACCCACCCGATGACCGACGAGTTCGACCACCAGCACCACCCCAGCTACATCGAGTTCTTCAACCGGCTGCTCCCCGAGACGCGCGACGCGATGAAGCTGCGTCACAAGTACGAGGAGGAGTTCGCCAAGAACCCCAGCTACATCGAGATGTACCGCCGCGGCAACGCGTACCACGGCGCCCACCCGTTCTTCATGTGGTACTGGGGCGAGAACGGCCGCCAGCACATCGGCAAGATCATCGCCGCCGGCGCCGAAAACGCCCACGTCCCGAAGATCCTGGGCTGGGACCGCGCCGAGTCGTTGCCGGAAGCGATCGCCATGGCCAAGAGCTTCGTGGGCCCGTCGCCGGAGATCACGATGATGCACCACCCGCCCATCGTCATGGCGGAGATGGAGTAGGGAGCGCGCCAGCCCTGAGACTCACCCTTTCAGGGCGGCAGCGATCACCAGGCCGCCGACGGTTGCGTCCAGCGCGACGCCCACCACGAACCCAGTCAGGCGCCACCGTCGCGGGTGCGCGCGGCTCGGCCCGAAATTCGCCCAGAGCGTGGCTCTGTACGGCGCCCCGGTTGTGATGAGGCCCGGCAGATATCGGAAGGAGGGCCTCGGCGCGGTTGTCGGGTCCACCAGACGCAGGCGAGCGCGAACGCAACTGTCAGCGCCACGATCAGCACGCCGTCGAGCGCGAGCACGAGGGGGACCATCGCCGGCCGCGCCAGCGGAACGATGGCCGCCACGAGGAGGGCGCTGGCGGCGACGAGGACCAGAGCAAGCCCGCGGGAACCCACGGGATCGGGCCCACCAGAGAACCGCAGACGAGCGCGCCGCCGAAGAGAATCATCCCGATGAATGCGTTATGAGCGCACCACCGGCCGGCGTCGATCCTGGGAGTGTCGGACGCGAGTTGCCCGAACAGATCCTTCAGGAACGAGGTGCGCGCGGCGCTTCTCAGGGGCAGAGTGTCCCACCGGCGGCCGGCGTCCGCACCAACGTCAGTCGTGGTCGCCGCACAGGCCGAGCTCCACCTGTCCGCATCCTCGCAACTTCTGAACGCCGGCGACCGAAGCACTCGACGTCCTCTGAATGAGTCACGCGGCCAATCCTTGGGGAGGTTCAGCGCTGGTGTTCAGCCTGGGCGTCATTGGGTGTCACTCCGCTCCGTCAAAGCGGATGGTGGCGGCGGTGGGCGAGCGGCACGATGCTGGCGTCGCCGACGCGCTGAGATTGGCCTCGACATCGCCGGACGCGGCTCGGATGTCTCATCCCACCGCGGCGGAAGCGCTGGATGTGCCCTGGACATTGGGTGGGGGCAGAAGCGGCTCTCGAACGGAAATGGGCGCCGACGGTGTGCTCAGGATCGTGCACCCGCAGCCCCGATGCTGGTTCGAGGCCGACTGCATCAGGGACCACGCCCGCGACAGCCCCGGAGATGCGCTGGTCTCGATCGACTGCCGCGGGCGGCACTGTGCGTGCACCTTCGAATCTCTCACACCCCTCCGGCACCCCGTCACCTTCTCCTTCGACGTCGAAGCCCCCTGTCAGGACGGCCGCATCGAGAACCTCTTGCTGGGCCGATGCGTGAGCGAGGGGCGACGACGCGTGGCGACCCGCAGTCGCTGACCTGCCAAAAGCGTCAATTCTTAAGGTCGCCACCAGGCTCCGCGTGACCAGCCCCCCGTCCGCGCCGACCGCAGCGCTTGTGCCTGCCGTCGGCGCCAGCGCGCACGGCCTCCCAGCCGAGTCCCCGGCCCGGCGGGCGTTGATCGCCGCCCGCCACCCGAAGCCCGCCTCCCAGGCCACAGTCAATCTCGACGACCCCGACGACCAGCAATAGCCTGTCCGGCGTCGCGTCCCGATGCTTCGAAACGATTATGAATGCCGTCGTCCCGTTGACCCGGGATGAGCACGAAGGGATAGTCGGTTCATGATGACGGTGGCGACGTATCAGGTCGGCCCTCCGCTCCGTCCTGCGATTGCCCATGACAACGGCTTTCTCGGAAAGCTTGCACCTCGAGCGCCCACAGTGGCTGATCGAGCCAAGTTCGCGGAGTGGGCAGCCCTCTTGGAGGCAGCCGAGGCGGCGCAAGGTGTGCCGCTCATCCCTCACAATGATCTACCTGACGCTCTGGCGGCGTACCGGCATTTCCTGTATGGCAACGGAAGCGACCGAACGTTCTCGTACGAGCGATACGTCGCCAACGATCGTTCGGGCAAGACCACGCTCAACAGTGCGATGCTCGACTTCCGTCGTGGAGTCGAGGCGCTGGCGGCATCGCGCGGCCTGGGCGCGCCTCGAACGCTGCAGGTGACGGGCGGGCCGATCCCTTGCGGTAGTGGGAAAAAGGGATTCGAGCCGCTGTTTCCCTATCCCGCGACGGAGAATTGGCAGAAAGCCATCGGTTCCCATGTTGTCTGGTTGAGCGGTTCGGTCACGGTCGGGACCACAGCGGGGCAGCCAACGTTTGTCGGACTGATGACCCTGCACGCCGAGGATCGCTACAACTTCAATCCGGGTAACGAGGACATCGCGACTGGCATACCGGATTCCGCGAACGGCGTGTTCGAGGTAACCGGCTTGGCCAAACAGTACATGAACTACGCAACCCTCCTTCGCATGTTGCGTTGGACCGGGGTGACCGCGGCATCACCGGAGGTGATCCGTATCGCCGAGTCTCGCGAGCGGAAGCCTGCCGACAATCTGCGGGCCAGGAATAGAATCTGATGGCCGCACTCCTGCGCGCCGTCGGCGTCTGCTTGAGCATTTCGCTATGCGGTGCCCCCGCCTGCCATCGAGGTCAATCAGCGATGAGCCATGAGCCAGAGTACTCGACCCCTTCGCGAAGTATCCCGAACTTCAGAAAGATCGTGAGCCTTCCGGCTGAACCTGACGAGGTCTGGTTCGAACAGGTTCCGCGGGGAACGCCGGGCGGTCTCGGGCCCGGCGACTATTTCTTGGTCGCTGTCATGCGATTCAGCCCTGGCGCGTTGGCGACCGTCGTCAAGAATGGCACCCCCACGGGCGACGAATCGCCAGGTATCTTGCCGGCGGCGAACCGAGCCTGGTTCCCTGCGCCGGTGAAAGCAGCCGTGCGGTCGGTTGATGGTCAGAGTGTCTTGTTTCGGGGCGAAGAATTTGACGGAGCTCCCTTCGCCAGTGGTGCGTTCTCCTCGGGCTCGTTCATCGTCATTGACGGTGGCCAGTACATCCTGCTCGTGCTCACCACGTCTTAGGGGGTGGGGCCTCGATCCGGCGCGAGAGTCGCCGACCGCGATTTGCCTGTACAACGGCCCGGCCACCCCCATGGCCGACACGAAGAGCGAAGACGAAGGCCCGCGCGAGCTTGCGACGTTCGTACGGCATTGCTACTCTGTACGTACGATGGAAAAGCGCCTCACCAGGACCGGGAACAGTCTCGCGCTGGTGCTCGATCGGGAGTTGCTGGACCGAACGGGTATTTCGGCGGATACGCTGCTCGAGGTCTCGACGGACGGCGACGTCATCGTCATCACGCCGAAGCGCAGCAAGACGCGGGCGGAGAAGCTTCGGGACGCCATGGAGCATGCTGACGAGCGTTACGCGGGCGTGTTCAAGCGGCTGGCGAAGTGACCGATCCTGAGTTCCTCACGTTCGACGACGTCCTCGCGCTTCACGCTGACAGAATCGAGAAGTACGGCGGTTCCCTTGGCCTCCGGGACGCGGGTGGATTGAGCTCTGCGCTCGGGATGGCGTCCGCAACGTTCGGCGGAGCATTCCTCCACCCGACGCTGGCGGAGATGGCGGCCGCGTACCTGTTCCACATCTCGCAGGCTCACGCGTTCGTGGACGGCAACAAGCGGGTGGCGCTGGCCGCCGCCCTGGCATTTCTCGCGTTGAACGATCACGAGATCGTCGCCGACCCCGACGCGCTGTACGACATCTGCATTCGCGTCGCCGCGGGTGAGGCGAGCAAGGCGGACGCGTCTGTGTTCATCGAGCGCCACCTCCGGAACGTTCCGCACCGATAGGCAGTGGCCGAAGAGTTCCTGACCTTCCTGTGGATGGCGCTTCCCCTTTCTCGGTCCGGTACGACCTGGCCGTGGTCTTCGGGGTGGCTCTGGCCGTGGGGCTGCTGACCTCCGGCGACGAGAAGAATCGCATCTGGTGGATGCCGGCGGCGTCGGCGCGGCTGTTCTGGTCCTGCTTCGCGGGGCTCTGTATCTGAATGGAATCGCGACGGGATCGATCGGACGAGGCGAGCTATCAGCCACTGTTCCCGGGGCCGTCGTGCTGATCGTCGGCACGGGCGCCGCGCTCGTTCTGCCTTCCGGTCCGTCAGCTACGGCGGCGGCGCGCAGAGCGCTGAGACGCGCTCTGCGGTTCGATTTGGCAACCTGGCGCGATCACGGTAGAAAGCCGGGTCTTCATGGAGCCTTTGAGCGACCTCACGGCGCCGGCGCCCAGCCTGTCGGTGACCGAGATCTTCCGCGGCCGGAACGTGTTCATCCTCGGCAGCACCGGGTTCGTCGGGAAGGTCCTGCTCAGCATGCTCCTCGACCGGTTCCCCGACATCGGGCGCGCCTACGTCATGGTGCGGCGCGGCAGCGGGACGGACAGCGAGGCGCGGTTCTGGCAAAGCGTGGTCACCTCGCCCGCCTTCGACCCTCTGCGCGACAAGTACGGCGGTCCGGAGGGCCTGGCGCGGGTGCTGCGGCAGAAGGTCGTGGTCGTCGACGGCGACATCACGGAGCCGAACCTGGGGCTCGGCGACGACGAGGCCCAGCGGGTCGCGCAGGACATCGACGTGCTCATCAACTCGTCGGGGCGCGTGACCTTCAACCCGCCGCTCGAATCGGCGCTGCGCACCAACGTCGAAGGGACCAAGAACGTCATCGCCTTCGCCAAGCGGATGAAGCGCCCGGCGCTGATTCACACCAGCACCTGCTTCGTGGCCGGCAACCGCTCGGGCGAGGTCTGGGAAGACGAGGAGCTGGACGGCTACTACCCGCGCCACAAGGAGCTGGCGGGCACGCGCTTCTCGGTCGAGCAAGAGATGGCGGACAACGCGGCCGGCGCGGCGCGCATCCGCGAGCTGGCCGACGACGCGCAGGTGCTGGCCCAGCTCCGCCGCGAGGCGCGCGAGCGGCTCTTGCAGGAAAACCGCGACCCCGACGACGAGGCGGCCCTGAAGCTGGCGGTCGCCCGCGCCCGCAAGGAGTGGATCCGCTCCGAGATGACCCGCCAGGGGGTCGAGCGCGCCGCCAACTGGGGCTGGCCCAACATCTACACGTACACGAAGAGCATGGGCGACCAGCTGGTGGCGCGCGAGACGGACATCGTGCGCGCCATCGTTCGGCCCGCCATCGTCGAGAGCGCCGTCGAGTACCCGTTCCGCGGCTGGAA
>JAICYS010000358.1 GCA_025934105.1 Myxococcota bacterium
GCGCCCCGGCGGTCACCGTCACCTTTCGCGGCGTCCTGCAGGCGGCGTCGGCGCACGCGGATTTTCGCTGGGGCCTGGTGGCCACCGACGCGGCCGTCACCAAGCCGCGCTACAGCAGCATCCAGAGCGGCACCGACGGCGCGCTCACGTTCTGCGTGAACGCCGGCGAATCGCTGTGGCTGGTGGTCATGGCGACACCGTCGACGCAGCAACAGATCTACTGGGATCAGCTCTATCCCAGCATCTATCGCTATCCGTACATGATCCAGGTGGCGAACGCGCAGCCCGACGGATATCAGCCCGGCGCGCCCAATCCGTCGTCGGACGGCGCGCGCTGGTCGAACGGCGGCGGCTGGGTGGCCAGCGGGGCCAGCGTGGCCGCCGGCGCCTTCGTCGGGCCGCTGGCCGCCGTGCTGAGCGGCACCGTCGGCGCGGCCGCCAAGATCGACGGCCACGCGGTGGTCGCCGGCGGCACGGTGTCGTCCGGGACGGTGACCGGCCTGTCGATCGTCGGCCCGGGGATGACCGTCAGCGGCGGCACCGAGAACGTCGCCTGGCCGTACGCGCCGGGCTGGTTCGAGCGGCCGCAGTCGATCTCGGGCACCGCCCAGCTTCTGGGCGACGTCGAGTACCGGGGCGCGAACCAGACCGAGACCAGCGGCAGCTACTGCGGCTTCGTCGACGACACGATCGGCAGCAACTGCACCGGCGCCGACGTGACGCCGGCGCCGCCCTACGCCTGGCGCGACTGAGGCCTCAGCGCCCTTCGGGCGCGGCGGCCCCGTGGCCGTCCTTGCGTTGCTGGGCCGCGCTGCTCGGATGGCCGGACAGGTTGAACGCCGTGTTCACCAGCGCCAGGTGCGTGAAGGCCTGCGGGAAGTTGCCCAGCAACCGGCGCGCCGCCGGATCGTACTCCTCGGACAGGAGGCCAAGGTCGTTGGCCAGGCCGCACAACCGCTCGAACAGCCGCTCCGCCTCGGCGCGCCGCCCGAGCTGCACGTACGTGTCCGCCAGCCAGAAGCTGCAAGGCAAGAACACTCCCTCGCCGGGCGGCAGGCCGTCGGGGGAATGCTGCGGATCGGTCTTGTAGCGCAGCAGGAAACCATCCTTCAGCAGCTCGCTCTCGATGGCCTTGACGGTCCCCGCCACGCGCGGGTCGTCGCAACGCAGGAAGCCGACCAGCGGGATCATGAGCAGGCTGGCGTCCAGCTCGGGGCGGCCGTACGACTGGGTGAACGTGTTGCGCGCGCTGTCGAACCCGCGCGCGCAGACCTCGGCGTGGATCTCGTCGCGGATGCGCTTCCACTTGTCGATGGGACCGTCCATCGAGATGTGCTGGGCGGTCTTGATGGCGCGATCGAAGGCCACCCACGCCATCACCTTGGAATGCGTGAAGTGCCGCCGCTCGCTGCGAATTTCCCAGATTCCCTCGTCGGGCTGGCGCCACTTGCCCTCCAGCGAGTCCAGCAGCGCCTTCTCCAGCGCCCAGGCCCAGCGGTCCGGCGGGATGTCGAAGCGGCGGGATTCGTAGAGCGCCTCGATCAGCTCGCCGTAGACGTCCAGCTGCAGCTGCTGGTGCGCGGCGTTGCCGATGTGCACCGGCTTGGAGCTCTCGTAGCCCGCCAGCCAGGGGGCCTCGAACTCGGGCAGGCGCCGCTCGCCCGCCACGCCGTACATGATCTGCAGGTCGGCGGGATCGCCCGCCGCCGCCCGCAGCAGCCACTCGCGCCAGGCGCGCGCCTCGTGACGGTAGCCGCCCTGCATCAGCGCGTACAGCGTCAGCGTCGCGTCGCGGAGCCAGCAGTAGCGGTAATCCCAGTTGCGCACGCTGCCCGGCCACTCGGGCAACGACGTGGTGGGCGCCGCCACGATCGCCCCGGTCGGCTGATAGGTGAGCGCCTTGAGCACCATCAGCGAGCGCGCGACGATGTCGCGGTAGGGCCCGTCGTAGGCGAGCTGCCCCGACCACCCGGTCCACCACTGGTCGGTCTCGCGCAGCGCCTGGAAGGGGTCGACCGCCTTGGGCAGGCCCTCGTTCGACGGGAACCAGGTCATCACCACCGCGCGGCGTTCGGCCGGCTTGAGCTCGAACTCGCCGACCGTCGCCAGGTTCTCGCCGTGCATCTCGATGTCGCCGCGGACGCACAGCGCGTCCGGCCCCGCGATCGCGACCAGCGCCTCGTGGTGCCGGCGCACCCAGGGGACGACCCGCCCGGTGTCGAACCGGACCACCAGGTCGGACTTCATGGCGACGGTACCGCGCACCCCCTCGACGATCCGCACGATGTCGGGAGCGTGCCCGCGCACCGGCATGAAGTCGATCAGCCGGCAGACGCCCGAGTCCGTCTCCATCTCGGTCTCGAGGATGAACGTGCCGGGGCGGTACCGGCGGCGGACGGCGCGGACCGGCTCCTCGGGCGCGATCCGCCAGCGTCCGTTGTCGCGCGTGCCGATGAGGGCCGCGAAACACGCGCCCGAATCGAACCGCGGGAAGCAGGCCCAGTCGATCGAGCCGTCCTTGCCCACCAGGGCGGCGGTCTGGGTGTCGCCCAGCAGTGCATAGTCCTCTATCCGCATCTTTGCCCTGGGAAGGTGCGGCCGGCTGAGCCCCCGCGCAAGGATTGGGCCGCCGTTTAGCCGGCCGGGGTGCCCATCGGGTCGAGCCCGCCGGGGCTGCCCAGGTAGAGCCGCGCGGAGGTGGCCCGGTACAGCTGGGTGGCCGAGTCCAGCGTGTACACCGTGACGACCAGATCGTCGTAACCGTCGCCGTTCACGTCACCCAGCGCGCCACTGGTGGGGTTCGCCGCCGCATAACTGTCGGACGTCCGGGGCGGCGTCACCACAGCGACGCGCCCCGCGTCGGGGGCGCCGCCGTGTCCGTAGTGGACCTCGAGCGCGTCGTTCGACCGGAGCAGCAGGTCGGGCTGACCGTCGCCGTTGAAATCGGCCCACCCGACCGGCGAGAGGGTGCCGGACAGGGTCAAAAGCGGCGTCGGCGAAAAGCCGCCGGCCGACCCGGCGAACAACCAGGTCCCGTCACTCATGTCGACCCCCAGGTCCGAATAGCCGTCGCCGTTCGCGTCCAGCAGGACCACGCCGCCGATCGCCGGCTGGGCCGGCAGCGAAACCTCGGTGGCCGACGTCCCGGCGAAGCCGGCCGGCGATCCCAGCGTGACGGTGAACCCCTGCTCGCCGTTCGAGTTGCTGACCACGTCCGAGAACCCGTCGCCGTTCACGTCGCCGTCGGACGCGAAGAAGGACTGGGACGTCTGGAGGACGGGCAGAGGCCCGCGCACGATGCCGGCCGGGGCCCCCTGCCAGGTCTGCAGCTCGAATCGGCTCTTGAAGAGCGCGTCGGCGTAGCCGTCTCCATTCGCGTCGCCGGCGGCTGCCGCGCCGTAGAGCGCGCCCGACGGACCGGTGCCGGTGTCGGCCGTCCCCGCGGTGAATCCGGTCGGTCCGCCCAGCAGCGGCACCGGCGTCCAGAGCCCCACCAACGCGTAGTCCGGCGGATTGGTCTCATCGACGCGAATCAGGTCACCGTAGCCGTCGCCGTTCAGATCGCCGGCCGCGAACGCGACAGTCTGGACGGCGTCGGGCGGGCCCGGCGGAACGTCGAGCGATCCGACGAACCCGGTCGGTCCGCCGCGCAGCACGCGGCCGTCGAGGATCGCGTCGGTGTAGCCGTCGCCGTCGAAGTCGGCGCGCGTCTGAAGGACCGCGCTCGGCGAGGCCGTCCGGTGCGGCACGAACAGCTCCCAGACCGGGCTGCTGCCGGGGCCGGTGGCGCCGCCCGCCCGCCCGCGCGCCCGCCAGAACGCAGCCCCGGCCGGCAGCGGCGCCGGTGGCGTTCCGCTGGCGCCCGTCGACGCAAACGACACGAGCACCTTCTGACACGAGCGGTCCGCGCAGATGTCGACCGCCGCGCCGTCGCTGCCGGTGGCCAGCGCCCACCGGAATTGCGGGACGTCGGTCGAGACCAGGCTGCCGGAAAGCGGAGCGATCAACCGCGGGGCGGCGACCTCCGGCGGCGGCTGTCCGCCCGACTGGCCCAACAGATTGCGAAGTTCGTCGGCCAGATCACCGCCACAACCCGTTCCCCACAACGCCCCCGCACACATCGCCACCACCATCCCGTGCCGCATTTTGCCACCTCCGCCCGGCAACCTAGTGCACCGCCGTCGAAATAGCGTCACGTTCGGCCGACGATCCGCGCCGGACGCTTCGTTGCTTCTCCTCACAATA
>JAICYS010000067.1 GCA_025934105.1 Myxococcota bacterium
AGCGCGCGTTCTGATGGCGCACCTGAGGCGACAGTTTGATGTAATGAGGGCGACCGACGACGGCGCGGCGGGATGACCGCCTTTGCCATGCCCGTGAGGCAGCCCGGGCGCGCCGCCCTGAGATCGTCGTCCGGCCTGTCCGGCGGTACCGACGTCAGCCCTGCGATGTCGTGGTGAGTGGCGCGCCGCGGGAAACCCGTGACCGGCTGGCTCGACACGATCAGCGCCGCGGCCTGGGCGCTGGGCTGTTTCGGGGTCGGTCGGCTGCCCCGAGCGGGAGGTCCGCCCCAGCCCGAGCCCGTGGCGGGTGGTCCCCGCATGCGCGACGAGAGACTGACTATCGCTGCGTCGCTGGGTCGGCCCCCGTTCCGGGGCGGCGCCTCTTCGCTCGACTCCGGCGTCCGCCAAACGGATGCGACGCACGCAAGGTCACCGCACAGATCGCGATCGGGCTACCGTCACCGCGCGAAGTAAAGATCTGATTGCGCCCGCGCGGGGGCGGCCGGGCTAAGGTGTTGCGTCATCGGTACCTCCTGGTGGCCCGGTTCGGAGGCCACCTGGAGACGCCGGTCCCTCACTGGTTTCACGATAGGGCCTGGAAAGAGATCCTGCATCTTCCACCCGAGCGGCCGCCTGTGCTTGGCCGGCGATTTTATTCGTGGCGATACCTGGCCTCGCTGGCGGCATGACGGGCTTGCAGGCAGGTTCACAGCACCATACACTCTGCCGGTGGCCCCTCCTGCCGATCTAACAGCCAGCGAAATAGCCGGTGAGCCGCCGGGTTCGCGGATCGACCTCCGTGCTTACTGGCGCACCATCCGGAAGCGCTGGCCGTTCGTCGTTTTGACGATGATCGTGGCCACGGTGATCGCGTTTGTCTACACTTACCGGTTGCCCAAGATTTACGAGGCAACTTGCCAGGTCATCATCGAGCCCATGGCTCCCCAGGTCTTGCCGGGATCCAAGGACGTCGTCGAGCTGGGGACGGGCACCTTTTGGGCGAACAAAGAGTTCTACGAAACGCAGTATCGGATCATCCAGTCCACGAACGTCGCTCAGCGGACGGCCGAGAAGCTGGGCTTGCAGTACGATCCGGACTACGCGCCCTACCTCGGCCCGTCGCACGATATGACGGCGCTCGCGCGCGCAGTCGCTGGTCAGTTGACCGTCAAATCGTTGAAGGACTCGCGGCTGGCGCTGATTACGGTCACGGACCGCAAGCCGCAACGAGCCGCCCTGATCGCCAATACGGTCGCGGACACCTACATCGAATACAACCTGGACTACAAGCTGGAAGGCGCGCGCTCCGCGATGGCGTGGCTGGCCGAGCAGGAGGGAGAGCTCAAGCGCCAACTGGAGGGCTCTGAGCTGAAGCTCTACCAGTACAAGCGGGACCGCAATCTCCTGGCGGTCAGTCTGGACGACAAGCAGAGCATGCTCAGCCAGAATCTGGCGGCCGTGAACGCCAAGCTGACTGACATCCGGATCCACCGGCTCGAGATGGACGCCAAGCGGAAGACCATCGAGCAGGCGCGGCAGAATATCGCCGAAGAGGAGACCCTTCCCGAAATCCGGGAGAACCTGGCGATCCAAAGTCTCAGAGGGTCGTACGTCCAGCTCTCGAAGGACTATGCGGATCTGTCGTCGCGGTACGGTCCCGAGTACCCGAAGATGAAGGCCATCGCCGGCCAGATGCAGACCATTCGAAAGGCGTACGAGCAGGAGATCGACGGCGTCCTCAGCGCTTTTGAAAAGTCGTACCAAGAGCTGGTCGACAACGAGAAGTCGCTGAAACAGATGATGGAGGACCAGAAGCGCGAGGCCATTGAGATCTCGAAGATCGAGGTGGAGTACAAGCCTCTGCAGCGAGCGGCCGAACAAGAAGCGAAGATGTACGGCATCGTGGCGAACCGGGAGAAAGAGATCGACATCACCGGTCCCATGAAGACGAACAATGTGCGCGTGTTGGAGCGCGCAGTCGTTCCCCGCGCGCCGGTGCAGCCGAAGCCCGTCCAGAACCTGCTTCTGGGCCTGCTGATGGGGATCGGATCCGGAATCGGCCTGGCGTTCGCGATCGAGGCGCTCGACAACACGTTGAAGACGCAGTCGGACGTCGAGCAGTTCCTGGGGACGCCCGTTCTTGGGCTGGTGCCGATCATCGGTGCGGCGCCCGGCGGTGAGGCTGACCAGGCCTCCGACAACCTGCGCGAGCGTGACCTGGGTGTGTTTCTGGACCCGAAGTCGGTCGCCGCGGAGTGCTGCCGTTCGATCCGGACGAATATCCTGTTCATGTCGCCGGATCGACCGCTCAAGACCATGGTGGTCACCAGCCCCAGCCCTCAGGAGGGGAAGACCACGACGGCGATCAACCTGGGCGTCACGATGGCAGAAGCCGGCAGCCGCGTGTTGATCGTCGATACCGACATGCGCCGTCCCCGTCTGCATCGATCGTTCGGAGTCCCGAACCAGATGGGGATCTCGACGGTCATCGTCGGCAAGACCACGCTTCAAGAGGCTGTGAAGCGCACGGACGTCCCGAACCTGGACGTGCTCCCCTGCGGTCCGGTTCCGCCGAACCCGTCGGAGTTACTCCACACCGATCGCTTTGGGGCGGTCCTTCAGGAATGCGCGAAGCTCTACGACCGGATCATTCTGGATTCGCCGCCAACCTCGGCCGTTACTGATCCGGCCGTTCTCGGTAATTTGGCCGATGGCGTCGTGCTCGTGATCAAGGCTGGCGAAACGACTCGCGAGTCGGCGATGCACGCGCGCCGGCAGCTCGCGACGGCCAAGGCCCGCTTGTTCGGCGTTGTCGTGAACGCGATCGACTTCTCGAACCCCGCCTACGGATACGAGTATTACTACCGGAACTACTACCGGTACGGGTATACGTACGGGAACGGGCCAGACCAGAAGGCGACCAGCTAGATCGGGGCCTGGGGCTGATGGGCACCGCCCTGGTTACCGGAGTCACGGGCCAACTCGGCTATTACGTGGCCGACTTGCTCGGCAAACGTGGGTACAAGGTGTGGGGCCTCGTTCGCCAATCGACGTTGGCATCGCGCGCGACTCGAGACGAGGTCCTCCCCTACACGCCGGTCACCGGCGATCTGCTCGACGAGTACTCACTCCTGTCCATCCTCGAGGAGATCCGGCCTGATCGGATCTTCAACTTCGGTGCGCAGAGCTTCATCCCTTCGTCCTGGGCACAGCCGATGCTCACGGCGCAGTACACGGGGCTGGGTGTGGTCCGCCTGTTGGAGGCGGTTCGTCGGGCCGTTCCGAACTGTCGGGTGCTTCAGGCTGGATCCAGCGAATTGTTTTCGGGCGCCGAACGATCTCCGCAGGATGAAGACATCCCCATTCGCCCGTTGAATCCTTACGGGATCGCGAAGGCGTTCGCGTATCATTCCGTTCGCGCCTACCGCCAGAAGTACGGTCAGTTCGCGACGAACGCCATCTTCTTTACCAACGAGTCCCCGCGGCGGTCACCGGAGTTTGCGTTCAGGAAAGTCACGCGCGCCGTGGCTGACATCGTGGCGGGGCGGGCCACTCACCTGTCGCTGGGGAATCTGGACACTGTTCGAGACTGGGGCTACGCCCCAGAGTACGCCGCCCTCTCCATCGACCTGCTGGAGCTAGATGCAGCCGGCGACTTCGTCGTGGCGACAGGCGAGGGCCACACGGTCCGCGACCTCGTGTCTCGGGCATTCGAACTGGTCGGTCTCGATTGGGCGACCTATGTGCGAATCGATCAGTCTCTGGTCAGAAGCGCCGAGAAAGTTCCGATCGTGGGCGACAACACCAAGCTGAAACGAACGCTGGGACACAGCCCGGCGATCAAATTCGACGCGGTCTTGAGGATTCTCCTCGCGCACGATCTCAGGCGGGTGGGCTGCGAGGTTCCGTTCGACGTACCCGAAGTCAGCCTGTCAGGACTGTGAGCTCGGAACGGCTCTCGAGCCTGAAGCCGCTCCTGGCGTCAGCACCCGCAGCGACTCCAACGCCTCACCGAGGTGCTCGCAAAACACCTCGGCCGCGATCTCCGTGTCGCGACCAATTTCGGTCCGGCCGTCGTCCCATCCCAGCGCCAGCAGCCGCTCGGTCCTTTTCCCGCCCGGTACGATAAAGGTATGTCGGAAGAGCTGGGCGTCGCTTGCCGCGGGAGCGTGGGTCAACGTCACGGGGGTCGCCGTGCCGGAGACTGCTTGCGATTCGAGCTGAAGATCGACCGCCACCGCCTCTAGCACCTGCGCGGCCTCGACCACCAGCGGCCAGATCTCGTCGATGGTGCGGAACTGCCGAATCCGGCGCCCGATGGGTTGAAGCGCGGCCCGCATCGCGCGATTGCGCTTTCGATGAACCGCCGAGGCGGCCATCTGATCGAACCGGACGTAACCCAATGACCTCAGGAACACGAATGCGACCAGCGCCAAAACCACCAGCAGCAGCGCCGACTGACTGCTGTTCGCGTACGTCAAGATCAACGCGACCGCGCCCAAGAGCAAACATAACCCGTAGAGAACCAGCACCGCTTGCCGGTGCGTGAACCCTCGCGCCATCAATTTATGGTGGATGTGCTCGCGGTCGGCCTGGAACAGCGGACGGCCGCGGATGGCGCGCCGCCCGATGGCCAGAAGTGTATCCATGATCGGAAGTCCCAGCGCGATGCACGGGATCAAGATGGCGACGGCCGTCGATGCTTTCTGGTTGGTCTGAATGGCGGTCGACGCCAGGACGAAGCCCAGAAACATGCTTCCGGTATCGCCCATGAAGATCGAGGCCGGATTGAAGTTGTAAAAGAGAAATCCCAGGATGGATCCGGCGAGCGCCGACGAGAACAAGACCATCAACGGATGTCCGCGTTGAATGGAAACGAGGAAGATGGTGACGACCGCGACCAGCGCGACGCCGCCGGCCAAGCCGTCCAGCCCGTCGATGAGGTTCATCGCGTTGATCACGCCCACGATCCAAAGGATCGTCAGCGGTAGGCCGAACCAACCGACGCTGATTGGCTGGCCGAACGGATTGGCCAGGATTTGGAACCGAAATCCGAGGAAATAGAGCAGTCCGGCCACGGCGAACTGGACAAGGAACTTCTTCCACGCGTTGGCACCACGAAGGTCGTCGTAGAGGCCCAGCAAGGAGATGGACAGACCGCCCGCGAATAGGCCGATGACGTGTTGCCGCTCGGCGGCGAACATCGTGCCGACCTCGCTGTGAAACAAGAGCAGCCCGGTCAGCGGAGCGTAAAACGCGATGACGATGGCAATGCCACCGAGGCGTGGGACCGGCCGGCCGTGGATCTTTCGGGATGAACGCGCGTGGTCCAGCGCGCCCAATCGGTAGGCGACTCGACGCACGAGGGGCGTCAGGAACGTCCCCAGCAACATCGACAGAATGAACGCGACGGCTGCCGTTCTCATGCGACCACGACCCTACCGGTGAGGCCCCTCAGGACGGACGGGACAAGACCCAGTTGCCGAGCGCCAACACGTCCATCTGCGTCTTCAGGTAGCAAGCAATCGCTTCCGCAGGGGTGGCGACGATCGGCTCGTGCTCGTTGAAGCTGGTGTTCAGGACCAACGGAACGCCTGTTTGCCGCGCGAACTCGGAGATGAGCGCATGGTAACGTGGATTGGTCTTCGCGTTCACCGTCTGAACACGTCCCGTGTTGTCGACGTGAGTGACGGCCGGAATGCGCGCGCGCTGCTCTTCGCGCACCTTGAACACCAGCAGCATGAACGGGGAGGGTTCGCTGCGCTCGAAAATCTCCGCGGTCCGCTCTTCCAGCACGCTCGGCGCGAACGGACGGTAGGTCTCGCGGTGTTTGATGCGCCGGTTGAGGATGTCCTTCATGTCGGCGCGCCGCGGATCGGCCACGATGGACCGATTCCCGAGAGCGCGTGGACCGAACTCCATGCGGTCCTGAAACCACCCGACCACCCGTCCCGCCGCGACGTCCGCCGCGACTTCGCGGTAAAGATCGCTGTCGTCCAGGCGACGCAGCGTGATCTTCGGGTCCCACCCATTGCCGCGCGCCATCTCGATGGCGGCCTGGATCTCTCGGTCATCGAACCCGACGCCGGTGTAGGCGTCGCTCATCACGAAGCGACGGGGCCGATCCAGAACGGCGTGCTCGACGTAAAACGCCGCCCCGATCGCCGTCCCGTCGTCGCCGGCCGCAGGTTGAACATACACGTCCCGAAATCGGGTGTTCTCGAAGATCTTGCCGTTAGCGACCGAGTTCAGCGCGCAACCACCGGCCAGAGCCAGCTTCTCGAGACCGGTCCGCTGCTGGAGGTCTCGCAGAACGTGAAAAAAGATTTCCTCGTAAACGACCTGGGCGCTGTGTGCGATGTCGGCCCATTTCCCGAAGAACTCGGGGTCGTCTGGATCGCGGGCGGGGCCGAGCAGATCGATCAGCTTCGGCGAGAAGACCAGCCCGATGTGCGGCGCGCCGTCGTCCCAGGTCATTTCGACGCCGTCGGTGTGGTGGCGAAAATAGTCCAGCGCCAGTTCGAAGTGGCCGCCGTCCACCGGCCGGATCACCTGCCGAAGCTTGTCGACGTAAAGCGGCTTGCCGTAGGGCGCGAGGCCCATCATTTTCCACTCTTCGCCGTAGCGGTGAAAGCCCAGGAACTGGGTGACCGCGGTGTAGAAGAGGCCGGCGGAATGCGGGAACTCGACGCGATCGAGGACCTCCAGCTTTCGATCGCGCCCGATCCCGCGCATCGTGGAGGTGAAGTCTCCGAACCCATCGATCGAGAGGCAGGCCGCCTCTTCGAACGGCGACACGAAAAACGCGCTCGCGACGTGGGCTTTGTGGTGTTCGACGGCGTGAAACTTTGCCTTCAGCTGGCGCGCATCGACGCCCAGCGCCGACGCCAGCGCCGCGTCGATGGCCCGCACCTTGGCGACGTTTGCGAGCCGATCCTTGACCAGCTTGGTGAAAGACGGGCGCTTTTGCACCGCGAAAAGGATCTTCTTGTGCAGGTTCGCCTTGGGATCGCGCGAGACGGCGACATGGTCGACGTCGCCTGGACCGAGCTGTCCCTGGGCCAGAGCCGCCTTCGCGCTCAGCGACGGGAACCCGGCGCAGTGCTTACGACGATTGAGGCGCTCTTCTTCGAGAGCGCTGACCAGCTGTCCGTCCTTGATCAGGGCGACCGAAGCGTCGCCGTGAAAGGCATTGATTCCCAGAATGTTCATGTAGCCCGCCAGAATATATTGACTGAGATCCCGCCCGCGGCCAGCGGCCTCCGACGGAGAAGCAGCCGACTTTAGCACGCCGGGCCGGCTGGCTAGCGCCCATCTCAGTGTATGATTCGCCCGCCGTGAGGGTGGCCCTCCTCCACAACTATCGGGACGAGCAACAACCGAGCATGCGCCTTTACGCAGAGCATCTCGGCGATGCGCTGATGCAGAGCCACGTCGGCGTTCTTCGTGTGCGCCCGCCGGGGGTGGTCCCCCCCGAATGGCGCGCGCGCTCGGCGGCCTGGGGCAAGGTCGACACTTACGTCGGCCGTTTCGCCGTTTATCCGCGGTTGGTCCGCGACCTCGACGCCGACGTCGTCCACGTCATCGACCATGGACAGGGCTATCTGGTCGGGAGCCTCGATCCGCGGCGGACGGTGGTCACCTGTCACGACGTGATCCTGCTGGCCCTGGCAGCGGGGCGCATCGGTTCGGCGCGCGTTCCCCAGGTCGCGCTTCGCCTGCTGCGGGTGTCCCTCGAATCCATGAAGCGCGCGGCGTTCGTGGTCGCCGACTCGGCGCAGACCAAGCGCGACCTCATCGACTTCATCCACATCGATCCGGCAAACGTGGTCGTGATCCATCCGGGCCTGAACCAAACCTTCGCTCCGGACGCGGACCGCGGCGCGCGGATGCGACGGGGCCTGGGCGTGGATGATGCCAAGCTCATCCTGCAAATCGGTCGAGGCTTCTACAAGAATTTGCCGACGGTTCTGCGCGTCGTGCGAAACCTCCGCCGTGACGGCCTGGACGTCCGGGTCGTTCGGGTCGGCCCCCCTTTGGCTGGAACAGATCGGGCCCTGGCCGAGAGGTTGGGGGTGAGCTCGTATGTCCTGGATGTTGGGCATCTGCGGGATTCAGACCTGCCCACTCTCTACAACGCGGTGGATGTGCTCCTGTTTCCGTCCTTGTATGAAGGATTCGGCTGGCCGCCCCTCGAAGCCATGGCGTCTGGAACTCCAGTGGTCTGTTCGCGCGCCGGATCCCTCGACGAAGTCGTGGGCGACGCCGCGCTGACGGCTGACGCCGAGGATGTCGAGGCTCTAGCCTGGCATGTCGGGTCCGTGCTATCCGAATCGTCATTGCGCGAGGCGCTGATCCGCCGCGGTCTCGGGCACGCCGCCCGGTTCAGCTGGAGCCAGGCGGCCAATCAGATGATCGCGGTGTACCGCTCCGTGGCCGAGTCCAACTGATGTGCGGGATTGTCGGAATCATCCGGTTCGATGGGCGTGCCGTGCCCGCCACGGAGATCGACCCGATGCGAGACAGTGTCCGGCACCGGGGGCCCGACGACCGGGGCACGTTCACCGAGGCCGGCGTCGGACTGGCCATGCGCCGGCTCTCGATCGTCGACCTGTCCGACTCGGGACATCAGCCCCTGTTCAACGAGGACGGCTCCGTCGTGGTCGTCTTCAACGGCGAAATTTACAATCATCGCGATCTCCGATCCCGGCTGCTGGTCGCCGGTCATGTTCCGCGCGGCACCAGCGACACAGAGATTCTGGTGCACGGGTACGAGGAGTTCGGCGCGCTCGAACTGGCGTCCCGCCTGTCGGGGATGTTCGCCTTCGCGATCCTGGATCGCCGGCGCCGGCGTCTTTTCCTGGCTCGCGACGGCTTCGGCATCAAGCCTCTTTATCTGCGCCGAACGACTGGACAGCTCTCGTTCGCCTCCGAAGTTCGCGCCCTCGCCTTGGACGGGGCCGGCCCGCTATCCGTGGCGCCGGAGTTCACGCGGACGTTTCTTCGCATCGGATACGTCCCGTCGCCGAACACCGCGTTTCGCGGCGTCCTGAAGATGGAGCCGGGCACGCTGCAAGAGATCGATATCGATACCGGCGAGGTTCGTGTCCAGCGATTTTATCGCCTGGCCCCAGCCGTCCTCGACGATGTACGCCCCGAAACCTTGCTCGAACAGCTCCGCGAGTTGCTGAATGCCTCGGTGAGGCGTCACCTGATGGCAGACGTTCCGACCGGCCTCTTCTTGTCGGGAGGGTTGGACTCGAGCGCGCTGACCATCTTCGCGAACCAGCACGTCGCTCCGCCGAAGACGTTCTCAATCGGCTTTTCCTCGTCTGACCGCGGCGACGAGACTCACTACGCCGCCCTGGTGGCCGCCCGGGCGGGGAACGAGAACGTCAGGATTGACCTCGGGCCAGCCAACCTGAGCGACTTGGACTCCATCGTCGGCGCCCTGGAAGAGCCCCTGGCCGACAGCGCCGTCCTGCCGCTCTGGTATCTCTGCAAGGGGACTTCGCAGCACGTGAAAGTGGCGCTGTCGGGTGAAGGCGGCGACGAAATCCTGGGCGGGTATTCGCGCTACTTCTGGGGGCCTCTCGTCGACGACTTGCGCCCGTTTCTACTCCGAAGTGCCGGGACCGTCCTGGGGATCACCGACCATTTGCCGTCCCGCTCGTTGGGCCTGTTCAACATCGCGCGGCGCGCGGCGAAGGCTGCCGCGTCCGCGGAGCTCGACCTGCCGTCGAGGTACCTGGCCTGGTTCGACATCTTCACGTCCGAAGAGCGTTCGGCGCTGGTGGGCGAGGGCCCGGACACCGCAGAGCTCCGGTATCGGACGCTTTTCGACGAGGCTGCCCGCCTGGACCTGGATCCCGTGCAACAGCTTCAGTACGTCGACTGCCAGACCATGCTTCTCGACAACCTCCTGATGAAGGCCGACAAGCTGTCCATGGGTCACAGCCTGGAGGTCAGAGTTCCCTTCCTGACGCCGCCGCTGGTCGAGTTCGGGCTGGGTCTTCCGGCCCGGCAGAAGATCGGCTCGGTGTTCGACAAGCGTCTGATGCGACGTCTCCTCCGCCCGCGCCTCGGGACCATGCTGGCCAATCGACCCAAGCGAGGGTTCGAGATCCCGGTTGACCGCTGGTTCCGCGAAGAGGCCACCAAGGGCTTGCTGGCTGGCCTGACCATCGGGCCGCTGGTGAACGAGCTCGGGTTCAGCCGCGCCGCGATCCAATCAGTGGTCGATCGGCACCTGGCCGGCGAAGACATCGGTCGGAAGTTGTTCGCGCTCACCGTCCTCGAAACGTGGGCCCGGCGGTACGTGTGAGGCCCGGGCGGCTCGCCACGAGCTCCTGGTAATGCGACCAGACGCGGCCGGCGATGACCTCCGTGTCGAACTGACGAGACGCCACCGCCGCGCGAACGCCGAGGTCGGTTGCGAGGCCCGCGTCGCCCAACAGGGTGGAAATCTGTGCCGCGAAACCTGCCGGGTCGGCCGGGGGGGCCAACCGCCCCGCCACGCCGCCCTGGACCAGTTCGGGAAGCGCGCCCTCGTCGGTGACGACGACCGGGCGGCCGGCGGCCATCGCTTCGGCGACCACGCGCCCGAAACCTTCGTGCCGCGAGGTCAAGACGAACACGTCCAGCGCGCGCATGACCGACGGAATCTCCCGCAGCGCGCCCGCAAACGTCACGCGCGCCTCCAGCCCCAAATTTCGGACCAGCTGGTCGAGGCTCCGGCGGTAGGCGTGCTCGACCTCGGCTTCCGCCGTCCCGATCACCACGAAATGGACATTCCTGTCGGTCGCGGCGACCTGGGCCGCGGCTCGTACGAAGGTGTCGAGGTCCTTCCGCGGGTGGACGCGGGCCACCGTCCCGACCAGCGCATCGCGCGGCCCGGCGCCGAGGCGGGCGCGCATGGCTTCGCTGCGAGGGGCGTCGCGGAAAGCCGCCACGTCGATCGGGTTGTACAGAACCTGGACTTTGCCGGCCTGTCGCCGCCGCCGGAAGACCTCGGCGGTGGCGTTCGAAATGCAGTAGATCGTGTCGGCTCCCCACGACCAAGCCGTGACCAGCGCGTCGAACGCGAGCTTCGGTCGATCGAGGGTGTTGCCGCGATAGTGCATGACGTGAGGGCAGCCTAGCCACTTGGCGGCGAGGGCGCCCTCCAGCAGGATCTCCATGTTGGTGTGAATGAGATCGGCGCGAATTTCGGCCGCGAGCCCGGCGACCGCTCTGGCGGCGCGGAGCAGTCGGGCCGGGTAAATCGCAGCTTCCAGCGACAGATCGCGACGGAGGGGCGCGAGGGGAATGGTGTGAACGCGGGCCCCGAGCTCTTGGTAACGGCGGACCTGCGGTCCATGCGCGGGGATGGCGACGTGGGCTTCGAGGCCACGCGGAATCAGCGAGCGCAGCAGGGTGCGCAGGCTCTCGTCAGGGCCGCTCACCTCTTGCGAAAACGGGTTGAGGTAAAGCGCCCGCATCAGTCGCCGATGGCCCGCAAGAACGCCCGGCCGGACTCGGACCAGGTGCCGCGCTCGGCTCGAAGGCGGGCGGCCTGTCCCGCTCGGACGCACGCGTCGCGATCGGCCGCCGCGGAACGAAACCGATGAACCAGTGCGTCGACGTCGCGAGGAGGGACCAACCACCCGTCGATCCCGTCGGTAATGCACTCCGGGCCGCCGCCGCAGGGAGTGGTGACGACCGGGACGCCACAGCACATCGCCTCCTGGATGACCAGCCCGAATCCGTCGCCCAGCGTTGGAAACGCCAGCAGATCGGCGGTCGGATAGATGTCGGCCAGCTCCTTCTTGGCCGCGTGCGGCCGATGGACGAACAGCCCTGCATATCGATCGAGAAACGGTTTCGAGAGCCGGAGCGGTCCAATCAAGTGCAACTCGGCCCCCGGAATGGCGGCGCGCTTCCAGGCCTCGAGCAGGTAGGGCGTGCCCTTCCGGAGGTCGTGGGTGCCGACGGACAAAACGCGAAAACGCCCGCTGGGGGCAGTGAGCCGCGCCGAGAAGTCCTCCACCGGGAAACCGTACGGCGTGACATGGATGGGTACCGACGCGATGCCCTCCAGTGATTTGCGCGTGAACGCCGAGGCCACCGACACCCGCGTGGCCAGCGCGAGCTCGGCCTGCTTGCGGCGCAGTTTCCATTCGGGCTCACGGTGGGGCGGGCCGATCATCGCGTCCGGCCACCGCCGCCGTTCTTCGTTGATCACCTGTTCGATCGTCGCGTAATGGGGAAGCGGCAGGTCCCAGATTCGGTCGATGCCCTCGCGCTCGGCTCGCTGAAATGTCCGCAGGGCCGCGTCTTCGTACGCGTACACGGCCGCGACCGAGCGGGGCCATCGGCTGTTCGCTACCGCCCAATCATGGAAGATGAACAGGTTGTTGTAGAGGTTCGCGCGCCGGCGGTTCTCGCTCGACAGGCGAGCCAGCAGCCGTGCAGCCGCTTCGGTCACCGGGTGCGATCGCAGCGGCGCCGTCGCGAGAATTCGGTTCCGCAGCAAAGGAAACCGGCCGCTGGCGATTTGCGCGATCTCGCCCAGCCTCGTCTGCCTGTTCAGCGCGATACCGGTGGCGAAAAGAGCCAGCTTGCCCTCGGCTTGCAGCGCCTCGGCCAGTCCCACCGCGTTGTGAACCGCGTGCGGGTGGCTCACCAGGATCCCGCCCCGTGTCACGAGCCGTCCTCTCGACGGAGCACCACGCTCGTTCCGACGGTGTCCAGCTTCTCGTACTGCGGCAGGGCGCAATTGAAGGCCCCGGCCGGGTTCTCGGCGTCTCGATACGACGGATAATGCGTTCCGCAGAGAACCACCTTGGGGCCGCCGGCTCCACGTGTCACCTCCACCGTTTGGCCTCGGAAGAGCAGCCCCGATTTTGTGGCCGTCGAGGTGAGTCCCAGGACGTGATCGCCTGCAGCCGCGACGGCGGAGGTGGCCAAGGCCAGCGCGCGCGCATCATCGCGCTGCCAGGCCTGGTGTCGCGCGGATATCGGTAACGCCAGCAACGCCGGGACAGCCGCGATGAGCACCGGCGTTCGCCCGCCGGCGATCACCTTCCCCCAGGCGGTGGCCAGGAGGTCCGCGTAGCCGATCAGAAGGAAGGCCACGGCGGGCAGGATCAGACGTGGCGACAGCAGCAACGTCTCGACGAACGACCGTCCATGATCGACGAAGTAGTAGACGCACATCATCGCGAGCAATCCGCCCGCGGCCACCAGCGGACCGAACTCACGGCGTCTCCACAGAGGGTAGGCCCCCGCCAGGAGCAGTGGCGGAACCACCAGCAGCGAGGCCAAATGGATCGGGCCCGTCGTGAGCAGATAGCTCGGCGAGAAATTCGGAGCGCCACGATAAGCATGCGCCTCGCTGTATGCCGACCACGGCGTGCCGTTGGCGGCAAAGTTCAGCGCGGTCATTCCGGCGATGCCAACCGCCAGTCCCGCCGCCAGCCAGAGAATCCTCCGGATCGCCGCGCGATCGCGGCCGCGGAGGGCTGCCTGCTCGCGCAGGATTTCACCGGCCAGCAGCAAGCCGACCACGACGAACCCCGTCACCTTGACCATGGATGCGGCAGCCGCCAGCCCGGCTGCCAGCGCGCCGCGATCGCGTCTGGCCGCCCACCAGGCGCCGACCACGAACGCCGTCAACAGCAGGTCGGTCATCGCCGTTCGGGCAAGAATCGTGACCGTGGGATGCGCCAGGATCACCAGTCCCCACAGGGGCGACCGACCCCACGAACGCAGGACCCGCCCGGCGACGAAAACCACCGCCAGCGCGGCCAGCGGCCCGGCCAGGAAGATCAGGCGCGGGTGGATGGCGAACAGCGGCGTTTCGAGAATCGGGCCGAAATAGGGGTACTTGGCGATCAATCCATGAGCACTGGAGATCCAGACCCCCGGATCGGCCGGCACGGGTCGAAGGCGACCCTGAAGCAGCAGACGGATCTGGCCGACGTACCCGACCTCGTCGCCGAAGCTGAGGACCCGCGGCCATTCGAGCAGCCACACCACCATCCAGGCGAGGGCGCCAGCCGGCAGCGCCCAGTCGCGCCAGGAGTGTCCTTCCGCTCGCCCACTTGACGGCGGAGAAGCGGATGCTCCGTCGCCAGCTGCCACGCTCATGTGAGCCCGACGCATAACACGACTGCCGGCGAAGGACATCTGCGTCGGTGAGGTCTCATTTTTTCCCCGCCGACAAGTTCAGCCGCTCGCGCGGACCGCGTCTGCGGATCTCCTGCTCCCATCGTTCTCGCAGATTGCGCCGGCTCTGGACGACGAAGTATCGAACGCCATCGAGCGGACGGTCGAAGTGGGCGAACTTGCGGGCCAGCTCCCCCGCCCGACTGAGCGCCCGGGGCCCGCCATACGCGTCGAGAATCCGCCGAATTCGCGGTTCGGACGCGCCGCCCGCGGGCGCCGGCACGCTGCCCGGGATGAACTTCGCCGTGAGGGCCAGCGCCGATTCGAGGGGGCGCCGGCAACGCCAGGCTGAGGCGACGGCGACGAGCCGATCCTCGTCGACCCCGGACGCCCAGAGCCGAGCCAGATCGATGAGATAGATGGCGGGGACCTGGAAGTGATCGATCGCCATGTGAAGCGCCTGGAAGATGATCGCGTGCGGCACGGACAGCCCGCGCGTGTCGGTGTTTCCCAGGCGCAGCGGCGCTGAGTCGGCCCAGACGGCGCGGTAGTCGATCCGGCAACGAACCAAGGGCGCGAGCGCCAGGTGAAGATCGAGCTCGACGCCGCCGCGTCTCCAGGCGACCTCGTGATAATCGGACTCGTCGAAGCCGGGCGCCGCAGCCCGCGGTTCGAACCCCAGCCGGTCCAGCAACGTGAACGCGCGGCGGCGGCTGTCCTCGGGAACGAGGAGGTCTACGTCGGAGGTGGGCCGCGCACCCGGGACGTTGTAGACGCGGGTCTCATAATCCAGCCCCTTCAGCACGATGGCCGGAATCCCGTCGTCGGCAAGAGCGCGGATGACTTCCTCGGCCACCTGCGTGAGGAGCATGTTCCGTGCGAGCGTGACCAGGCGATCGCGCCGAAAGGCCTGGGCCAGCGTCCCCGGCAGGCGATCGCCGCAGGTCACTGATAGCCAGGGGGTCAACCGATGATGGCGGGCGGCCGCCACCAGCGCCAGGTCCTCCGACGGCAGCGACGAGGCTTGCGTCGGGTCGGCGCACACGGACATCAACGTGGACAGACGGGCCTGCCCACCGGGAGCGGAGTTCACGGCGATTCAGAAGAGCATGCGCCACGGTGGGGATCAACGCTGGTGCGCGCGGTCGAGGGGACCCTCCCATCCGCTCGCCTTTGACCGGCTGGACTCAGATGTGATAGGTGGCCGAGGTCGAATGAAGCTCTCGCTCGTCATTCCCGTGTACAACGAGGTCGCGACACTGCGAGAGATCGTCAAGCGCATCGTCGCGGTCAAACTCGACAAGGAGATCGTCCTCGTCGACGATGGATCGACCGACGGCTGCCGCGAGCTCTTGAACGAGCTGACGGCCAAGGGGCTTGAAGACTGGCTTGGCGATTCGCGCGCCCACCCGGGCGTCAACGAGGTCAAGGTGCTGCTTCAGCCCCAGAACATGGGCAAGGGCGCCGCGCTCCGCGCCGGGTTCGCCGCGGCGACCGGCGACATCGTGGTGATCCAGGACGCCGATCTGGAGTACGATCCTCAGGATCTGCCTCGGCTCATTCAGCCCATCGTGGACGGGATCGCCGATGTGACGTTCGGGTCGCGGTTCACGGGTTCGCCGCGCCGCGCCCTCTACTTCTGGCACACGCTGCTGAACCGAACGCTGACGCTCGCGTCCAACATGCTCAACGATCTCAACATCACGGACATGGAGACCTGTTACAAGGCCTTCCGTTCCGAGATCATCAAGGCCATCGAGATCGAGGAGGATCGATTCGGCATCGAGCCCGAGCTGACCGCGAAGGTGGCCAAGATGCGGGTCCGGATTTACGAGGTCCCGGTCAGCTACCAGGGAAGAACGTACGCCGAAGGTAAGAAGATTGGTTGGAAGGACGGGGTGCGCGCCCTCTACTGCATCATCAAGTACGGCGTTCGCCGGACGTGACGCCGTGATCCCCGCGTCCAGCCCCGATTCCGCCGTCGCGTCGGAGATCGGTGGGCGGGCGCTCGAGGCGTTCACGAGCGCGCCCCGACTCAACCGCTGGATTTATTCGAAGCTCGCGCCTCACATTCGCGGCGACGTGCTCGAGATCGGTGGCGGGATCGGGAACCTCTCTCGATTGATCGTTGGCGGCGCGTCGACGGTGGTCGTCTCCGACATCGAATCGCATTACCTGGACACCCTCCGCCAGACCTTCGCCGACAACCCCCGCGTGACCGTCGCCTGCTACGACCTGGAACGTGAGCCTTCGCCCCTCATCGCCGAGCGGCGCTACGACACCATAGTCGCCGTGAACGTGATCGAGCACATCCGCGACGACGACGGCCTGGTTCGTCGGCTGGCCAAGCTGCTCAAGCCGGGCGGAAAAATCGCGGTGTATGTGCCGGCTTGTCCGTTCGCGTATGGAACCCTGGACCGCGCGTTTGGCCATTATCGGCGGTATACGCCCGAGGCGCTCTCGACGCTCCTCTCCGGCCCCGGGTTGGACGTGGCGCCGCCCCGCTACATGAACCTGCTGGGCCTGGCCGGCTGGATCGTCAACGGCCGTCTCTTGCGACGGGCCGGACTCTCGCACCCGCAGATCGCGATGTTCGAACGCCTGATGCCTCTCGTCAGTCTCGAGGATCTGGTCCGCTTGCCGCTTGGACTGGGCCTTTACACCGCCGCGCGCCGGTCGGCCTGAGCCGGCTCGGCTGGACGGTGACACACGGTTTGGTCATGATGCGCGCCGATGTCTGGTCCGTCGCCCGGGGAAGATGATCGCCAGCGGGATTTCCTGTTCGTTCAGTCCACCACCGAGATCGGCGGGGCCGAGGTGGTCCTGTTGAATCTGTTCGAGCAGAGCTCCGAACTGCGCGAGCGCAGTCTCGTCGTCACTTTGGGCTTCGGGTCCGGAAACCTGCCGTGTCGCCTCCGACAGCTGGGCGTCGAGGTCGTCGAGATGAAGGTGCCGCGGTTGCGTCGGGCTTGGCAGCTCGCGCCTGTCTTTGCGCGAATGAGAGCGCTCGCCCGGCGCCGCGGCGTTCGCGTCCTGATCGGCAACGGCGGCCACCCTCAGATCATCGCTGGCCTGACAGCTCGGCTCGCGCGGGCGCGGACCGTCTTCATCGCCCACATGATCTATCCGCACCCGATCTGGAGGAACGACCCGCGCGACATCTTGGCGCTGCGCGGCCCGCTGGACCTCATCCTGGCCGTCTCGAGGTCTGCGCAGTCGACGCTGTCGAAGCTGCGGCCCTCCGTGCCCAACGCATTGATGTACAACGGCACGCCGGTTCGCGAGGTGACCGACACCGACGCACGCGCGGCCCGCCGGGAGTTGAACGTCGCCGAAGAGGAGATCCTGGTCGGGGTCTTCGGGCGACTGCAGCGCTGGAAAGGGCAGGATGTGTTCGTCAAAGCGGCCGCCGAGGTCGCGCGCGCGCGCCCCACGGCCAGGTTTGTCGTGGTGGGCGGCTCTGTTTTCGGCCTCGAGCAAGAATTCGCAGACGGTCTACGCCGATCCGCCGAGCGGCTTGGCCTCGCCGACCGGCTCACGTTCACGGGCTTTCGGACCGACGTGGCGCGGTTGATGGCTGCTTGCGACATCGTCTGCCACACGTCGCGCGTACCGGAACCCTTCGGCTTGGTCGTCGTCGAGGCGATGGGACTGGGCCGAGCGACGATCGCGTCCGAGGGAGGGGGGCCGAGTGAGATCATTACGCCCGACTCGGGGATCCTCGTCCCGCCGGATGATCCCGATGCTCTGGCGCGAGCCATCATCGGGCTGATTGACGATCCCACCGGCCGGCGGACTCTGGGCGACCGAGCTCGCGAGCGTGCTCGCCGGGAATTCAGCATGGAAAAGATGGCCGCGACCCTGCTTGGCCATTTGAACGGATTGACACAGAGTTGAATACTCGGCCGCGTCGCCGATCTGGCCGGGTGACGCTCACGAAGACGACCACGGCGGTGTAAGAAGTCGCATGGACGGCATCCCCATGGTCGACCTGCAGGCTTTGCATCGGCCGTTCGCGGACGAGCTGCGACAGGCGGTCTGGCGCGTGCTCGATTCGGGCAGGTTCGTCCTCGGCGCCGAGGTGAGCGCCTTCGAACGTGAGCTGGCGGATGCCGCGGGCGTCGGGTGGGCAGTCGGCGTTTCGTCCGGCACCGACGGGCTGGTGGCGCTCTTGGTTGGTTCGGGCGTCGGTCCAGGCGACGAGGTCGTGACCACTCCCTACTCGTTCTTCGCGACCGCCGAAGCCATCGTGCGGGTCGGCGCGCGCCCCGTCTTCGCCGATGTCCGCCCCGATACGCTGAACCTGGATCCCGAGGCTGCGCTGGGTCGGTTGGGGCCTCGCACCAGGGCGGTCCTGGTGGTCCACCTCTTCGGGAGGGCGGGGCCGCTGGACGCGCTGAAGACTGCCTGCCGGGATCGCGGCGTCGCCCTGCTCGAAGATGCCGCTCAAGCGATCGGCGCCGCCGGCGTCGGGTCCTGCAGCGGTGCGGCGCTCTCGTTCTTTCCTTCCAAAAACCTGGGGGGCGCCGGCGACGGTGGGGCAGTCTTGACCAACGATGCCGATCTGGCCCGCGCCGTCCGGACGTTGCGCGTCCACGGCGCCGACGAGAAGGGGACCCATACCCGGATCGGCGGGAATTTCCGTCTCGACGAGATGCAAGCGGCCGTCCTGCGCGTGAAGCTGCCGCACCTGAAAGCCTGGACGGCCGCTCGCCGCCGGCACGCGATCCGCTATCACGCGGCGCTGAGGGGTCTACCGGCCGAGCTGCCGCCGTTGGACGAGGGGTGCGTCTGGAACCAGTTCGTCATCCGCGTTCCTGCCAGCCGACGATCCAAGCTGCGCGAGCACCTGACGAGCGCGCGAATCGCCTCGGCGATCTACTACCCCGTCCCGCTCCACCTGCAGCCGGCGCTTGCGAGTCTGGGCTACCATCCGGGGGACTTCCCGGTGGCTGAACGCGCGGCCGCCGAGGCGCTGGCTCTGCCGATCTGCCCCACGCTGACGGCGGCACAGATCGACCGCGTCGCCGCCGTCAGCGCGCAATTCTTCCGGGATATCTGATAGGTCCTGCGGTATGCGCGGAATCATTCTCGCCGGGGGAAAAGGCACGCGGCTCTTTCCGCTGACCAAGGTCACGAACAAGCATCTCCTGCCGGTCGGAAAAGAGCCGATGATTTTCCACTGTGTCCGGCAGATGGCGGGCGCCGGCCTGACCGAAGTCCTGGTGGTCACCAGCACCGAGCACATGGGCGAAATCGTCAGCGCGCTGGGATCCGGGCGTGAGTTCGGAATCAATCTCACGTACCGGGTGCAGGAGACGGCCGACGGCATCGCGGACGCGCTGGCGCTGGGTGAAACTTTCTCGGGTGGCGAGCCGATCGCGGTCCTGCTGGGTGACAACATCTTCGCCCAACCGCTGGCTCCTTTCATCCAGCGGTTTCGGGAGGCGCCCGACGGCGCGCGCATTTTGCTGAAACGCGTCGCGGATCCGGAACGTTATGGAGTCGCGGCGCTGGACGAGCAGCAGGTGATCGCCATCGAAGAAAAGCCGCGCGCGCCCAAGAGCGACTACGCCGTGATCGGGTTTTATCAATACGATCAGAGCGTCTGGGACATCATCCGGACCATCAAGCCCAGCCCGCGCGGCGAGCTGGAGATCACCAGCGTCAACAACGCCTACATCAGCCAGAACCGGCTTTCTTACGACGTCTACGAGGGCGCCTGGACGGACGCGGGGACGTTCGAGAGCTACTACCAGGCCAACCAGATGATGTTCGGGAACCTGATCAAGCCCTGATTCCCGTCCGGCATCCCGGGCAACGGCGGATCGCCGCGGCGGTCCCGGTGGTCTCCCCGCAAGAACAGATCCAGCCGGCCCGGCGGGCCGGAACGCCGACCATGACGGCGTGGGGCGGCACGTGCCGCGTCACCACGGCGCCGGCGCCGATGAACGCGTACTCTCCCACGTGGATGCCGCAGACGATGGTCGCGTTGGCGCCGATGGTTGCGCCCCGGTCCACGCGCGTCTCTTCGAAGGCTCGCCGCCGGTCGACGGCCGCCCGTGGATTCCGCACGTTCGTGAAGACGGCCGACGGACCGACGAACACCTCGTCACCCAGCACGACACCGTCGTAGACGGAGACGTTGTTCTGGACTTTGCAGCGGTCTCCAAGGCGCGCGGTGGCGGCCACGAATACGTTCTGCCCCAGCACGCAGTCCGCGCCCACGCGGGCGCCGGCCATGACGTGGCAGAAGTGCCAGACCTTGGTCCCCAGGCCGATCCGCGCGCCGCGATCGACGATCGCCGTCGGATGCGCCCAGAATCGCTTCACGCTCTGACCACCACCACCGGCGTGCCCCCGCGCCTGATCGATGCGGCGCCCGCCTCCAGCACCTTCACGACGTCCAAGGCGTGCTCGCGGTTGCTCCAGCTCAGGTCCTGGCGTGCCACGGCGGAGATGAAGTGAGCGCACTCTGCCCGCAGGGCGTCGGCCGGTGCGACCTCGATCGCCTCGTCCACCGCGTCCATCTGCCCGCGCGCCGCCGACAGAACGAGGGGTCGATCCGCCCGCAATTCGTCGACGACCAGCGAACGCTTGGTCCCGGCGATCGTGAAGGCGCGCCGCTTTGCCGGCGCGTGCCGGCCGACGTGCAGGTGCGCCAGGCGGCCGTCAGCGAAGTGAAGGGTGGCCCAGACGACGGTTTCTTCCGACCGCCCCGGTTCGGTGTGGCCGACCGCCGTGACTCGCTCGGGGACGGCGTCGAAAAAGTACAGCGCCAGCGAGACGTCGTGCGGCGCCAGCGTCCACCAGGCGCCGCCCGGCGATCGAGCCGCCCCAGCCGCCAACCGCGTCGACTCGAGCCAGAGCGTCTGGCCCAGCTCGCCCGCTTCGACCAGCTGGCGCGCCCGCAGCACCGCCGGGTGGTGGAGCAGCAAATGCCCGACCGACAGGACCCGATTTCGCGCCGCCGCCAGGGTGTTCAGCTCGGCGGCGTGGCTGACCGTCATCGCCATCGGTTTTTCAATCAGGGCGTGTCGGTTGGCCTGCAGCACGCGACGCCCGACTGCATGGTGGCGCGGCGAATCGACCGCCACCAGCACGGCATCGACAGCCGGATCCTCCAGCGCTTGGTCGAGGGCGCCGGTCAGACGAGCGCCTGGCGCGATTCCGGCCGCCCCGGCCAGGCGCCGGGAATCCAGCTCGCAGACCCAGCGCAGGTCCACGTTCGGAAGCTGGGCGGCCGCGCGGCCGAGCGTGACGCCCCAGGGGCCTGCCCCCACCAGGGCGACTCCGACGGTCCCGGTCATCGCCGCGACTCTAGCGGCGACCGACCCGCGCCGTAAACAATCCTCTCACCTCGCCGAAGCTGTTCAGGAACGGCGCGTGGCCGCCGATGCAGGAGGCGATGTCGTGTTTCCGTCACCTCCGGCGCGCCGCCCTCCTGCTCGCCGCCTCGGCCGTGGGGTGCGCCACGACGCCGCCCGTGCCAGGGCCGCGGCGGGAGTTGGTGATGGCGTACGACGATGCGCGAGCCAGCGGGCCGCTCAGCTTTCCAAAGGACACGTACGAGAGCGTGTTGCGATTCCAGCTCCCCGACGGTGAGCACCAACCGCTGCGGCTGCGCTTTCAAGCCGAGGCACCCGGCAAGCTGGAGATCACCATCTACGACAGCACCCCGCTCGAGACCCCGGGAACGGCGATCAGGAGCCTGACCCGCGAGCTCGCGCCGGAGGACCTGTCCGACGGGCGGGATGGCCGCTGGGTCGTGGAAGACCTGGAAGACGTGAAGCCGCTCAAGGGGATCGTCTGGATCGGCGTGCACCGGCTCGGCGGTCAGCCCAGCATCTGGGCCAGCAGCGTCGTCTCCGGCCAGGCCTTCGTGCGCGACAACGACCCGTCGAACCCGATGGGGCTGCTTCCGACGAAACGCACGCCGATGATCCGCCTCGAGCTGGCCCCCTGAACGAGACGCGATCAGCCGCCCAGATGCCACTCGCCCGCGGCCCAGCGCGCGCCGGCGATGGCGCCGCCCAGCCAGGCGGTGGCGGTCTCGACGGCCGCTCCCAGGTCGCCTCCGCGCCCCAGCGCGACCGCCACGGCGGTCGCCAGGGCGCACCCCGTCCCGCGGGGGCTGGGGCCGCGCGTTCGAGGGTGCTGAAACCTGCGAACGCCGGCCGCGGTGACCAAGACGTCGATCACGGCATCGGCTGGCGTCCCCAGGTGACCGCCTTTGACCAGCACCGCGGCCACGCCCCGCTGGTGGACCAGCGCCTCACCCGCCGCTTCGGCCTCCTCGACGCTGCCGACCGAGCGTCCGGTCAGCAGGGCGACCTCTGGCGCGTTGGGGGTCGCCAGGGTGGCCCGCCGCAGCAGCGGCAGCAGGGCCTCCGGCGCCGCCGCCCACAAGCTTCCACCGCGGCTGCTGGCCAGGACCGGATCGACGACCACCGGGCCCGTGAACCCTTTCAACCCCGTCAGGAGGGCGTCCGCCGTCGCCGGCCCGACCGCCATCCCGATCTTGACCGCGACTGGACGTAGCTCGCCGGCCGCCCGGGCCAGCGCCTCGGACACGGCGCCGGGCTCCCGTGGCTCGACCCGATGGACGCCGCCGTCCGCTTGTTCGGTCCAGGCGGTGCCCACGGCGTGGGCGTGGGCGCCCAGCGCCCGCGCGGTGGCCACGTCTCGCAGCAACCCCGCCCCCCCGCCGGGGTCGATGCCGCCGACCACCACGACCGTTGGTCGCGTCACGCCCGCTGGCCCCTCTTCGGCAGCGCCGTGGGCGTTTCTGGCGATTTGCGGCGAACTCACAGGCTCGCTATCATATGCCTTCCGGGGAAGCAGACGCGTCCGGCGCGTTCCCTCTTCAGGTCGGTCTTGGCAGGCGCCCAACTCAGCGAACCGATTCAGTTCGGCAAGTACACGCTCTTCGAGCTCATCGGCCGGGGCGGCATGGCCGAGGTGTACAAGGCGCGCATCCAGGGGCCGGGCGGGTTCGAGCGCACCTTCGTCGTCAAGCGGATCCTGCCGCACCTGTCCAGCGATCCGACATTCATCAAGATGTTCGTCGAGGAGGCGAAGCTGTCCGCCCGCCTCGCCCACCCGAACATCGTCCACATCTTCGAGCTGGGGGCGGTCGAGGGGGAGTACTTCATCTCGATGGAGTACATCCGCGGGCACGACCTGTCCGAGACGATGCGCGCCATCTGGAAGACCCTGGGCCCGCCCCGGCCCGAGCTGGTCGCCTACATCGGCCGCGAGGCCTGCCGGGGGCTCGCCTACGCGCACAGCCTGACCGACGAGAACGGGCAGGCGCTGGGGATGGTTCACCGGGACGTTTCCCCGTCGAACGTGATGCTCTCGTACGAGGGCGCCGTGAAGCTGCTGGACTTCGGCATCGCCAAGGCGCTGGGCGACGGGCCGGAGACCACCAAGAACGGCACCATGAAGGGCAAGTAC
>JAICYS010000003.1 GCA_025934105.1 Myxococcota bacterium
CCCGCCGCGACACCGCCGAGCGGGTGGCCCGTTCCGCCGCCAGCGCCACCCGAGCCGCCCGCCTCGGCCGGGCCGCTGCCGCCTCCGCAGGCGAGCGGCGCGAGGAGTACGAGCAGCGCGAACCGACGACGCGAAGGACCCAGCGACGAGCGAACGGTCATCGATGACGCTCCGGGTGCACTATACGCTGGCGCTCTGAACCCGGATAGACTCGACGGCGCGATGTCCGACGAGGGAAAGACCTTCGAGACGCTTTCCGGCATCCCGCTCCAGCCCACTTACGGGCCGGCCGACCTGGGGCCCGGCTGGCGGTACGACGAGAAGTTGGGCGACCCCGGCCAGTATCCGTTCACGCGCGGGCCGCACGCGAGCATGTATCGGGGAAGGCTCTGGACGATGCGCATGTTCTCGGGATTCGGCACGCCCGAGGACACCAACCGGCGGTTCCAATTCCTCCTCGGCCACGGGCAAACCGGGCTCTCGACGGCGTTCGACATGCCGACGCTGATGGGGCTGGATCCGGACGACCCGCGCTCGGCCGGCGAGGTCGGGCGCGAAGGCGTGTCGGTCGCGTCGGTGGCCGACATGGAGCGCCTGTTCGCCGGAATCCCGCTGGACCAGGTCAGCACGTCCATGACGATCAACGCACCGGCGGTGGCGCTGCTGGCCTTCTACGTCGTCGCGGCCGAGCGCCGGGGGATCTCGCCGGACCGGCTGGCGGGGACGATCCAGAACGACATGCTGAAGGAGTTCATCGCCCAAAAAGAGTGGATCTGCGGCGTGCGGCCGCACCTGCGCATCATGCGCGACATGCTGGTGACCTGCACCCGGCGCATGCCGCGCTGGAACACGGTCAGCGTCAGCGGCTACCACATTCGCGAGGCGGGCGCGACCGCGGTCCAGGAGCTGGCGTTCACGCTGGCCGACGGCATCGGCTACGTCGAGCTGGGGCGCGACGCGGGGCTGGACGTCGATGAGTTCGCGCCCCGGTTGTCCTTCTTCTGGGACGTGCACAGCGACTTTTTCGAGGAGATTGCCAAGATGCGCGCCGCGCGCCGCATGTGGGCGCGCCTCATGCGCGAGCGGTTCGGGGCGCGCAACCCGCGGTCGTGGCTGCTGCGGGCCCACGCGCAGACGGCCGGCGTGTCGCTGGTCGCGCAGCAGCCGCTGAACAACATCGTGCGCACCGCCATCCAGGCGCTGGCGGCCGTGCTGGGCGGGACGCAGTCGCTGCACACGAACTCGTACGACGAAACCTACGCGCTGCCGACGGAAGAGGCCGCGACCGTCGCGCTGCGCACGCAGCAGATCGTCGCCGAGGAGACCGGGGTGGCGTCGGTGGCCGATCCGCTGGGAGGAAGCTACTACCTCGAGTCTCTGACCGATCGCATCGAA
Organism: Myxococcota bacterium; assembly: GCA_025934105.1. Lineage (GTDB taxonomy): Bacteria > Myxococcota_A > Polyangia > Fen-1088 > Fen-1088 > JADGRB01. The sequence goes on from JAICYS010000003.1 coordinate 1,396, forward strand.
GCCGAGGCCAACACGATCCTGGCGCAGATCGACGAGCTGGGCGGCATCGTGCGGGCCGTCGAGAGCGGCTGGCCGCAGCGCGAGATCGCACGCAGCGCCTACCGGACGCAGCGGCAGATCGACAGCGGGCAGCGCGGGGTGGTCGGCGTCAACCGCCACACGGGCGGGCCGCCCGCGCGCATTCCGACGCTGAGGATCGACGACCAGCCGGAGCGGGCGCAGGTCGCCGCGACGGCCGAGCTGCGCGCGCGCCGGGACGCCAGCGCGGTCGCCCAGGCGCTGACGGAGGTTCGGCGCGTCGCGGAAGGCGACGGCAACCTCATGGACGCGGTGGTCGAGGCGGCGCGGCGCGACGCGACGCTCGGCGAAATCTGCCGCGTGTTTCGCGACGTGTTCGGTGAATATCGCGACCCGGCGGAGGTCTAAGCGCGCTAAGGTTAGAACATGTCGACGCCGGCAGTGGGACAGGACATCGAGGCGCCGTGCGGGAAGTGCGGCCAGGTCTGGCACGTCGTGATGGCCAAGATGGGCGACCGCATCGCCAAGGTCGTGTGCAAGCGCTGCGGCGGCCACCACCGGTATCGCACCGAGGGAGAAGACGTGAACGAGACCGCGCGTCCCGGCCGGACGCGGACCATCACGGGCTCGCGGCCGCGCGCCGGCACGCCGGCCCCGGTGTTGGCCGCGCCTCCCTTCGATCCCTCGAAGCCGGCCCGTCCCTACGCCGTCGGCGCTCAGTACACGGCCGGCGAGCGGATCGCGCACCCGCAGTTCGGCGTCGGGGTGGTGGCCGGCTCGCCCGGCTCGGGCAAGATCGACGTGGTCTTCCCCACCGGCGCGCGCGTGCTGGCCGTCGCCAAGTCGGCTTCCAGCCTGGCGCGGCCGATCGCCGTCGTCGTGCCGGTCGCGGATCGCCCGCCGCCGCCCAAGTGAGGGGCGCCCCGTCGCTGCCGCGGGTTCAGCTACGCAAGCCGCTGGCCCGCGCCATCCGCCAGGGGCATCCCTGGATCTACCGCGACGCCCTGGCGCCGGGCCCGCCGCTGCCCGACGGCGCGCTGGTCCTGGTCGCCGATCAGGCGCGGCGGCCGCTGGCGCGCGGCTACTGGGACGCGCGCTCGCCGATCGCCGTCCGCGTGCTGGGCGGCGCCGAGCTGGCCGACGCCTCCGCCGAGGTCGCGGCGCGCGTCGACCGCGCGCTGGCGCGCCGCCTGGAAGGGCTGGACCGCGCCCTCTCCCCGTCGACGGAGCCGGGCTTTGTCGGGCCAAGTCCCGGCGGGAGGTCCGAGGAACCTTTCCAGCGTTCCTGGCCGACCGACGCGTTCCGCTGGATCCACGGCGAGGCCGACGGGCTGCCGGGCCTCCACGTCGACGTCTACGGGCCGGCCGTCACGGTGCGCTACGACGGCGCGGGGGCGCGCGCGTTTTACGACGGGTTGCCGGCGCGGCTGCAGCAGATCGGCCGCGCGCGAGGACTGCCGGTCACCGCCGTCGTCGAGCGGCGCGCGCGCGGCGCCACCGGCGACGGCGCGGCGGTGGTGCTGGGCCGGCTGCCCGACGGCGAGCTGGAGGTGCGCGAAAACGGCCTGCGATTCGGCGCCGACCTCCGGCATGGGCAGAAAGGCGGCCTGTTTCTGGACCAGCGCGAGAACCGGGCGCTGGTGCGCGGGATGGCGAACGGGCGGCGCGTGCTGAACCTGTTCGGGTACACGGGGGCCTTCTCGATCTACGCGGCCGCCGGCGGCGCGCGCGAGACCACGACCGTCGACGTCGCCGCGCCGGCCATCGAGGCGGCGCGGCGCAACTTCGCGCGCAACGGCCTGCCGCAGGAGGCGGCCCGGTTCGCGGCCGAGGACGCGTTCGCCTTCCTGGCGCGGGCCGCCCAGGCCGGCGAGCGCTGGGACCTGGTGATCTCGGACCCGCCCAGCTTCGCGTCCAGCGGCCGCGCCCTGACGACGGGCCTGGCCGCCTATCGCCGCCTGCACCGCCTCTGCGTCATGGTGACCGCCCCCGGCGGGACTTTGTGCGCGGCCTCCTGTTCCAGCCACGTCGATCGCGCGGCGTTCGCGGCCACTTTGCGCGACGGGGCCCGCGACGCCGGGCGGCGGGCGGACGTGCGGGAGATGCGGGGCGCCGGGTTCGACCACCCGACCGTTGCGCAGTTTCCGGAAGGCGATTACCTGAAATTCGCCGTCGCCGGCCTATGATGGGCGGCCATGGCCGCCGCGGATTCCGAAGACCCGACGCTGCCGACCCCGGTCCATCCGGGTCCCCGCGGCGAGCCGGAGCCCATCGCCGCCGCGCGCCCCGAGGAGCTGGCCAGCGGCGCCTACCGCTGGACCATCGGGCTCGGCCTGGCGGCGATCCAGTCGGCGATCTACTTCGGCGTCGGGCACGCGCACCTGTCCCGCTCGACCGAGCTGCTGCGCACGCGCCTCGACGATGCCATCCCCTTCTGGCCGTGGACCTCCTGGTGCTACCTGCCCTTTTACGCGGCGACGTTCCTGCTCGCGGTGGGCGGGTTCCGCCGGCGGGTGCTCTTCAACGGCGCGGCGGGCGGGGTGGTGCTGGTGATGATCCTGGGCGCGCTCGGCCACGTGTTCGTCGGCGCCGAGTACCCGCGCCCGATCCTCTACCCGCCCTATCCCAACCTGTCGTACGCGTTCATGGCCTGGGTGCAGCACGTCGACCCGCCGGGCAACGTGTTCCCGTCGCTGCACGTGGCGCACACGACGATGCTGGCAATGCTGCTGATCCGGGATCGGCCGCGCTTGGGGCGGGTGGCGCTGGTGATGGCCACCATGCTGGCCGCCTCCACGCTGACCACCAAGCAGCACTTCGTGGCGGACGTGGCAGGCGGGTACGCGCTGGCGTTCCTGGGCCGCGCCTTCGCGCTTTCCAGGTTTTCTATTTGGCCGGCGTCTTGGCGGCGCGCGCGGCCGCGCTGATGGGAGCCTTGTAGTTGATCCGCTGGTAGGCGACGCCGCTGCGGGCCAGGGCCGGCTCGATCACGTCGCCCTTGCCGACGATGACGACGATCAGCGTGTCGGGGTGCAGGAAATCGTGCGCCGCCGCCTTGGCCTGCGCTTCGTCGACGGCGGCCAGGCGCAGCGGCAGGTCGCGGACGTAGGCGTCGCCCAGGCCGTGCTGCTGGGCGGTGACCAGGGCCGCCGCGATCCCGGCGGCGGTCTGCAGGCTGAACGGGTAGCTTCCGGCGTAGTAGCCCTTGGCCTTGTCCAGCTCGGGGGCTGTCGGCCCGTCGGCCTGCATGCGGCGGATCTCGTTGACGGAGGCCACCAGCGCGTCCCACGCGGACTCGTTCTTGGTGGCGGCGCTGACCCGGAACGCCCCCTGGTAGAGCGAGCTGCCAAAGCTGGACCCGATGCCGTAGGTGAGGCCGCGCTTCGAGCGGACCTCGGTCATGAGCCGCGACGAAAAGTCGGACCCGCCCAGCACGTAGTTCATCAACGTGACCGCGTACCAGTGGGGATCGGCGTGGCGGATGCCGGCGTGCCCCAGCACCAGGGTGGCCTGGGTCAGGTCGGGCTTGTCGACCAGCAGCATGTGCGTGCCGGCGACCGGCGGGACGGTCCAGACCGGCCGCGCCGGCGCCTGGCCGCGCGTCCACCCGCGGAAGCTCTTCTCGATCTGCCCGCGCAGGTGGCCGGCGTCGACGTCGCCCGCCACCGCCAGGATGGCGCGGTTCGGCTTGTAAAACGTCTGCCAGAACTTCACCAGCGCCGGCCGATCGATCTTCTTCACGTCGTCGGCGGTCAGGATCCAGCCGTCCGGGTGGTCCTCGCCGAACAGCTGGTTGTCGAAGTGGGCGCTGGCCAGCTCGCCCGGGCTGTCGAAGCGCGAGGCCACGGCGGCGAGCATTTGATCGCGCACCTCGCCCATCTCTTTTTCGGGGAAGGACGGGTGCAAGAGCACGTCGGACAGCAGGTCCAGGCAGAGCCCGCCGTCCTTGGCCAGCGCCGAGCAGGCGACGCTGGTCGCCTCGTTGCTGGACTGGGCGTCCAGCGTGCCGCCCACGAAGTCGATGGCGCGCGAGATCTCGTCGGCCGTGCGCCGCTTCGTCCCCTTGCGCAGCATGGCCGCGACGAAGTCCGACACGCCCAGTGTCTGGCGGGTCTCGTCGTAGCCGCCGGCCTCCACCGCCAGTCCGAAGCTGACCACCGGCAGGTCCTTGCGCGCCACGACGATCACCTGCAGGCCGTTGGACAGCGTGAACCGATCGATCTTCGGCAGCGCCAGGGCGGCCGGCTTGGGTGGCGGCGGCGCCTGGATCAGGTCCTTGCGGTTGGCCCAGAACGTCGCGGCCCCGCCGGCCGGCGTGGCCGGCGCGTTCGATTCGTACTGCACCTCGACGGAGCCGGCCGGCGCCGCCGGTTTGGGCGGGGCGCTGGCGCACCCCAGCCCCAGCGCCAAACAAACCACCAGCGCGCGCTTCACGGCTTGCTCCCGGGGCTGACGCCGGTGGCGGGCGGCGGCATGGGCGCGCCCGGCGGCACCAGCGTCACGCGCGTGAAGTTGGTGTCGACCAGATACTTCTTGGCCACGCGCTGGACGTCGTCGGCGGTGACGGCCAGGTAGCGGCTGGCCCCCTCGATGAAGCGATGCCAGTCGCCCTCGACGTACTGGGCCAGTCCCAGGCGCTGGGCGATGCCGTCGACGGTCTCCAGGCCGAAGATGAACCCGGCCGAGAGCTGGTTCTTGGCCCGGTCCAGCTCGTCGCCGGCGACCGGCGCGTCGCGCACGCGCGCGATCTCCTCGGACAGCGCGGCCTGAACCTTGGCGCCGTCCTTGTCGGGCAGGTAGGCGGCGTAGACGATGAACAGCCCCGGGTCCTCCATGGACTCGGTGACGCCGCCGGCCGCGATAGCCAGGTGGTCGTGGCGGACCAGCCGCTGGGGCAAACGCGACGAATCGCCGGCCGACAGGATCGTCGCCAGCACCTCCAGCGCCGGGACGTCGGCATCGGCGGCGCGCGGGATGTGGTAGCCGCCGACGATCACCGGGATCTGCACCTCCATCTGCATGGTGGCGGTGCGCGGGGCGGTCTGCGGCGGCTCCGCCGGGTAGTCGCGCGGCGGCTGCGGGCCGCGCGGAATCGCGCCGAAGTGCTGGTCGACCAGCTTGCGGACCGCCTGCTCGTCCAGGTCGCCGACCACGATCAACGTCGCGTTGTTCGGCTGGTAATAGGTGTCGTAAAAGCGCTGGCATTCGGCCGGGGTCACCTTCTCGAGGTCCTCGATCGTGCCGATGGCGGTCCAGTTGTACGGGTGGCGGGTGTAGGCCAGCGCGCGGAAGCGCTCGATGGCCTTGCCGACCGGATCGTTGTCGACGCGCAGCCGCTTTTCTTCCTCGACCACGTGCCGCTCGGAGTCGATGGTGGCGGGGAAGAGCTTCAGGTTCCGCATCCGCTCGGCCTCCAGCTCCAGCGCGAAGCCGACGTAGGAGGGCGGCACGGTGTCGTGGTAGGCGGTCACGTCCTCGGTCGTGAAGGCGTTGACCGAGCCGCCCACCTCTTTCAGCAGGCGGGCGTGCTCCTCGGGCGGGACGTGCGTCGACCCCTTGAACATGAGGTGCTCGAACATGTGCGCGACGCCGCGGATCCCGACGTGCTCGTCCTTGGATCCCACATGGTAGAAAACCTGCACCGTGGCGATCGGCGCCTTGTGATCGGCCAGGAATAGGACCTGCAGGCCGTTGGCCAGCGACCAGTTCTTGACGTCCAGATGCGGCGCCGGCACCGTCGCCGTGGTGGCCTTCTCGGCTTTGGCCGGCTTGGCCGGCTTGGCGGCGCGCGCGGACGCCGCCAGGCCAATGGCCAGCGCCGCTCCGACGGCGAAAGATCGAACACGAGGCACGGTCGCGCGCGACTATGCCACACTAGCCGCGCGATGTCGGTCGCCATCGAAATCATCGAGAGCCGCGCCCTGGCCGGCAATCCGCTCGGCGACCCGACCGCGCGGCGGGTCGCCGTCTGGCTGCCGCCGTCCTACGCGCGCTCGCCCGAGCGGCGCTACCCGCTCATCGTCTGGCTGGCCGGTTACGCCGGGACGGGCGAGATGATGTTTTCGGGAACGCCCTGGCAACCGGGCCTCGGCGAGCGGCTCGACCGCCTGGTGGCCGCCGGCAAGATGGGAGAGGCGATCGTCGCCGCCCCCGACTGCTTCACCCGCTGGGGCGGCGCGCAGTACCTGGATTCTCCCGCCGTCGGAAATTACGAGACCCATCTGGTCGACGAAGTGATCCCGGCGCTGGACCAGCGCCTCCGCACCACCGCCGCGCGCGAGGGGCGGGCCGTCGGCGGCAAGTCGTCGGGCGGGTTCGGCGCGCTGGTGCTGGCCATGCGCCATCCGGACCTGTTCTCGGCGGTGGCCAGCCATGCCGGCGACATGGCCTTCGAGCTGTCGCTGCTGCCCGACCTGCCGGTGGCCGCGCGCACGCTGCGGCGCCACGGCGGCCTCACGCGGTTCCTGGCGGATTTCGAAGCGCGCGAAAAGAAGTCCGGCGACGCCTTCGCGACCGTCATGGTGCTGGCCACGGCGGGCGCCTACTCGCCCGATCCGGCGCGCGACCACGGGATCGCGCTGCCGTTCGACGTCGAGACGGGCGAGATCGACTGGGACGTCTGGCGGCGCTGGAAGGCCTGGGATCCGATCGAGCTGGCCGGCGCGCACGCCCCGGCGCTGCGCCGGATGAAGCTGATCTACCTCGACGCCGGCACGCGCGACGAGCACAACCTGGACCTGGGCGCGCGCATCTTGGCGCGCCGCCTGCGCCAGCTGGGCATCGCCTGCGAGCACCAGGAATTCGACGACGGCCACCGGTCGACCGCCTACCGCTACGACGTGTCGCTTCCGTTGCTGGCGGCCGCCATCGGCGCGCCGCCGAAGGGGTGACGCCGATGCGCGCGGGCGACCGGGTCGCGCTTCGGTGCGCGGATCTTGACGACGACGGAGCCGGCATCGGCGAGATCGGCGGCGTCACGCTGCACGTGGCCGGCGCGCTGCCCGCCGAAGAGGTGGAGGCCCGCGTGGCGCACGTGTCGGGCCACGCGCCGGCCGCCTGGGGCGAGCTGCGCCAGGTGGTCGCCGCCTCGCCGGATCGGCGCCCGCCGGTCTGTCCCGGGTTCGGGCGATGCGGCGGCTGCGCCCTCCAGCATCTGGCCCCCGAGGCCCAGCTCGCCTGGAAGCGGGCGCGCGTCGTGCGCGCGCTGGGCGCGCACGCGGTGCTGGGCGCGATCGAGGTCGGGCCGCCGGTCGCGTCGGCGCGGCTCCTCGGCTACCGGAACAACGCCAAGCTGGTGGTCGGGCGCGGGCACGGCGGCGCCGTGCTGGGCGGCTACGCGCCGCGCAGCCACGACCTGGTCGACCTCGCCGGCTGTCGGGTGGTCGAGCCGGCGCTGGACGCCGTCGCCGCCGAGCTGCGGCGCCTGGTCGACGGGCTGGGGATCGAGATCTACGACGAACGGAGGCTGAGCGGGCGGCTGCGCCACGCGGTGCTGCGCTCGAACCACGCCGGCCAGGTGCTGTGCACGCTGGTGGTGGCGCGCCCGCTGCCCGACGGGCCCGAGCTGGGCGCCCGCCTGCGCGCCGCGCGCGCGGAGGTGGCCGGCGTCGTCGAGCACCAGAACCTGACCCGCGGCAACGCCATCTTCGCGGACGGCGGCCCCGAGCGCGTCCTGGCCGGCGCGGCCGAACTGGAAGATCGCTTGCTGATCGGCGAGCGGACGTTGCGGGTCAAGTTGACGTCCGGCGCGTTCTTCCAGGCCAACCGCGACGTCGCCGGGCTGGCCTACGCGGCGATGGTCGAGGCGCTGGCGGTTGGCCGCTCCGAACGCGTGGTCGACGCCTACTCCGGCGTGGGCGGCATCGGCCTGGCGCTGGCCCCCGCCGCGGCCGAGGTCATCGGCATCGAGTCGAACGCGGCGGCCGTCGCCAACGCCGCCGCCGCGGCGTCGTACAACGCCATCGGCAACGCGCGCTTCGTCGCCGGCGACGCCGCCGCGGTCCTGGCCACCGTCGACCGCGCCGACGTCGTGGTGGTCAACCCGCCCCGCAAGGGCTGCGCCCCCCAGGCGCTGGCGCAGGTCGCGCGCCTGCGGCCGCGGGCGGTCGGCTACCTCTCGTGCGATCCCGACACCCTGGCGCGCGACCTGGCCCGGCTGGCGGCGGCCGGCTACCAGCCGCGCGCGCTCACCCCCTACGACATGCTCCCCCACACGACGCACGTCGAGACGCTGGCCATCCTGGACCGCGTGGACGGCCGGAGCGTCTGACCGGCGGCCGCTGAAAGCTCTCCGCTCCGCCGAATCCGGGACGCCCGTCTGTTCGCTCGGTCCAGCGTCCTCCGCGGGCTGCTCGGCCGCCTCCGGACGGCACGTCGTCGGGCATGGTTCGCTGCCGCCCACCGTTGCCTTAGGGCAACGCCGTCCTAGCCCGCGTAGAACCGGCGCGTCCATTCGGCCATCGCGATGCCGGCCGCGACGGTCACCGGGAACGAATGGTTGATGCCGTACATCGGGATGCCCACGATCAGGTCGGCCGCGCGCAACAGTTCGTCGGAGACGCCGGCCGTCTCGCTGCCGAACAGCATCACGCAGTCCCCGGGCAGCTCGGCGTGCCACAGATCGACGCGGGCGGCGTCCTTTTCGAACACCACCAGCGGGCGGCCGGTGGCGCGCACGTGCGCGATCAGGTCGGCCTCGGTGGGCAGAGCGACGATGTTCTCGTAGCGGTCCATCCCCATCGCGCCGCGCTCGTACCAGCGCTCGTCGCCCACCAGCAGGATCTCGCGCACCAGGAACGAGTGCGCGACCCGGATGATGGCGCCGACGTTGAACGGGTTGCGCGCGCGCAGGACGGCGACGCTCAACGGCCGCCGCAGCGGCTGCAAGCTGGCCCGGATCTCGTCCAGCGGCAGCTCGAACGGCGCGACCTTCATGGCTGCGCGGCCGCCGTCGGCGGCGACGGCGGCTGGGGCTGCACGCCGCCCACGAACGTGGCCCGGAACGGCACCGGCATGAACACTCCCACGAACACCAGCACCATCAGCCAGAAGAGCGCACGCCGGCTGCGCGGCAGCGGCTCCTCGGCGACCGGCGGGTGGTTCACACCGCCCGACAGACGCCGGACCACCCGGATCAGCAGGTACCACACCAACCATGGCAACGCCGCGCCCGCGGCGATGGAAAGGCCGATGGCCTGGTCCCACCCGGCGCCGGCCTCGACCCGGGCCAGGTGCATGACCCAGAAGAACACGCCGATCGCGCCCAGCGGCAGCAGCCGATGCAGGCGCGCCGCGAACTGGTTGTAGCGGTTGCCGAAGTAGGCCGCGGCCACGTGGCCGCCGTCGAGCTGGCCGATCGGGATCAGGTTGATCATGGTGACCAGCAGGCCGGCCCACCCGGCCCAGGCGGTCGGGTGCAGAAAGACGTCGCGATGCCCGTCGGGCAGCCAGGCACCGGTCACCGCGCGTTTGAGCAGCGCGTAGAGGATCGAGTTCCCCTCCTGCTGGCCGCCGGGCACCAGCGGGCCGATCTTCGAGTGGGCCAATCCGTAACAGATGACCGGGATCGCGACGGCCAGCCCGGCCAGCGGCCCGGCGGCGCCGATGTCCATCAGCTTGCGCCGATCGGAGGTCACGTCGCGCATGCCGATCACGGCGCCCATCGTCCCCAGGCCGAAGCTGGGCGGCAGCGGAATGAAGTACGGCAGCGACGCGTCCACGCCGTGCCAGCGGGCAACCAGGTAGTGCCCCAGCTCGTGAGACAGCAGGATCAGCATCAAGGGCAGCGAGTACGACAGCCCGTCGGAGATCGGGAGAATCGCCTCCCACCCGACGCCACCACCCAGCTGCCCGTGCACGAAGAGGGAGCCCGCCGCGGTGGTGGTCAGGAACGTGGCCAGGAACAGGCCCACGTGCAGCAGCAAGCGCGGCGGCCGGCGGCCGCGCTCCGGGGCCGCCGGCTCGTCGGGATCGGTCATCGCTCGTTCCCTTCGGCGACACGCGCGGGCGGTGGCTCGACGCCGCCGGCGGCCCGGTCCAGCACGGCCCGCAGCGCACGCCGGCGCGGGTGGTCAGCCCCGGCCAGCGCCGGCGCCAGCCGGGAGAGCTGCCCGCGCGCCTCGTCGCTGAGGTCGGTGGGCGTCTCGACGGCCAGGCGGACGTGCACGTCGCCGCGCCCCGTCCCGCGCGGAAAGCCCTTGCCGCGCAGCCGGAACACCGTGCCGGACTGGGTGCCGGGCGGCACGCGCATCTTCACCGCCGCGTCCAGCACCGGCACCTCGACCTCGGCGCCCAGCGCCGCCTCGGTGAAGGTCAGCGGCAGGTCGACGGTCAAGACGTCCCCCTCGCGCGTCGCCTCGCGGCCGTAAAACGCATGCGGCCGGACGCGCACGATGACGTGCAGGTCGCCGGCCGGGCCGCCCCGCCGCCCCGGCGCCCCCTCGCGCGGCAGCCGCTGCGTCGAGCCGCCGATCGATCCGGGCGGGATCCGCACCGTGTAGCTGCGCTCCCGGTCGAGGAGGCCCGCCCCCTCGCACACGGCGCACCGGACGCGCGGCACCTGCCCCGTGCCGCCGCACCCCATGCACTCGCGGCGCGTGGTCAGAAACCCGGTCTTCTTGCGCAGCACCCCTTCGCCATTGCACCGCGCGCAGGTGGCGAGGCCGGCGCTGCCGCCTTCGGCGCCGGTCCCGAAGCAGGCCCGGCAGTCCTCGGGCCGCTCGAAGGTGATGACCTTCTCGCAGCCCAGCGCCGCCTCCTCGAAGTCGACCTCCAGCGTGTAGCGCATGTCGCGCCCGGTGGTCTTGCGGCGACGCGCCAGCCCGAACAGATCGCCGAAGAGCGCGTCGAAGAACTCCGTGGCCGACGCGATGTCGGCCCCGCTGAACGGGCCCGTCCCGTCGACCGCGCCGAAGCGGTTGTAGTGCGTGCGCTTGTCCTCGTCGGACAGCACGGCGTACGCGATGGAGAGCTCCTTGAACTTCTCCTCGGCGCCCGGATCGCCGGGGTTGCGGTCCGGATGCCAGCGCAAGGCCAGCTTGCGGTAGGCGGCCTTGATCTCGACGTCCGTGGCGCTCCGGTCGACCCCCAGCGTCTGGTAGTAATCGGTCGGCAGCGCCTATCCCTCGGACGATTTGGTCTGCGCCGGCCCGGTCGACACCGACACCATCGCCGGGCGCAGCAGCCGTTCGCTGATCTTGTAGCCCTTCTGCAGCTCGGCGGCCACGTTGCCGGCCGGCACGTCGGCGCTGGCCATCCGCGAGATCGCCTCGTGGACGCGCGGGTCGAACGGCTGGCCGGCGACCTCGAACGGCTTCACGTCGTAGCGCTCCAGCTTTTGCTGGAACAGGCGCAGGACCAGGCTGATCCCCTTCAGCACGGCGCCGCCGTCAACGACGCCGTTGCCGGCCGCCGTCTGCGCGGCCGCCCGCTCGAGGTTGTCGACCACCTCCAGCATGTCGCGCAGCACCGCCTCGCGCGCCTGCGTCACCGCGTCGGTCTGCTCTTTGCGCGAGCGCTTTTTCCAATTTTCGAAGTCCGCCGCGATGCGGAGCATCCGATCCTTGATCTCGTCCCGCTCCGCGGTGAGCGAGGCGATCCGCTCTTCGGGGCCTTCGGGGGGAAGCTCGGGCGCGCCCGCGCCGTCGCCATTCTGGTTCGTGTTCGTCTCGTCCATGGTCATCTACCGCTCCCTCTACACTCTTTAGCTCTTTCCCAGCGCTTCGCCGATCATCTCCGCGGTGAAATCGACCAGCGGGATGACCCTCGAGTAATTCATCCGAGACGGCCCGATCACGCCCACCGTCCCCAGCGGCCGCCCGTCGGCCCCGTAGGGGGCGGCGACCACCGAGACGTCCGTCAGGTCGGCCAGGTTGGCCTCGGCTCCGATGAACACACAGATTCCGGGCGCGCTCAGCGTCCACTCGAGCAGCCGGACCACCAGGTCCTTTTCTTCCAGCGTCCGCAGCAACAGCTTGGCCCGCTCGAGGTCGGCCTTGCCCGACAGCAGGTTGGACTGCCCGTCGACCAGGACCTCGGGCGTCGGGTCGATCGGGACCGCGGCGGTGGCCAGCTTCAGCGCGCGCGCCACCAGCTCGTCGTGGGTGGCCCGCTCGCTGGCGATCTCTTCGACCAGCCGCGCGCGCACCTGATCCAGCGTCAGGCCGCTGACCAGGCCGTTCAGGAAATTGTTGATGCGGTCCAATTCGCCGGGCGAGACGGCCACGTCGATCGGGATCAGCTTGTTTTGAATCTGGCCGCTCGCGGCGGCGATGACGGCCAGCAGCTGTCCGTCGCGCATCTGCACGAACTCCAGGTGCTGGACGACGTCGCTGTCCGGGCGCGGCGCCTGGACCACGACGGTCAGGTGGCTGAGCTCGCGCAGCAGGCGCGTCGTCCGTTGCATGACCTCGGGAACGTCGCCGCCCGCCGGCGCCAGCCGTTCCCGGATCTCGTCCTTTTCGCCGGCGGTCAGGCTGCGGACCCGCAGCAGCATGTCCACGTAGTACCTCAGGCCCCGTTCGGTGGGGAGCCGCCCCCCCGACGTGTGGGCGTGCCGCAGCAACCCCACCTCTTCCAGTTCGCCCATGACGGTGCGGACCGTGGCCGCCGAGACGTCCAGGCCATAGCGCCGCGTGACCGTCTGCGAACCGACGGCCTCGCCGGTTGCCAGATATTCGGACACGACGGCGTGAAGAATCTTCTTGGCCCGTGCGCCAATATCCACGCTCTTGATTTACCTCAATAAACCGGGCTCGGCCAAGCGGTGGGCAGAACCGCGGTCCCGCGTATAGTGACGCCGCCGTGATCTATCTGGACAACGCCGCCTCGACGCGCCCGGCCGAAGAGGTCCTGGCCGCGATGACTCAGGTGGGCCGCGATCTGTTCGCGAACCCGGCGGCGGCGCACCCGGCGGGGGCGGCGGCGGCCCGCGCTCTCGAGGCGGCCCGGGCCGAGCTGGCGCGCACGCTGGACGTCGAGCCCGAGGAGCTGGTCTTCACGAGCGGCGGGACGGAAGCCGACGCCCTGGGGGTGCTGGGCGCGGCGCGGGCGGCCCGCGGGCGGCACCTGGTGGTCACCGCCTTCGAGCATCCGGCGGTCACGCGGGCCGTCGAAGCCCTGGTTGCCGACGGGTTCAGCGTCGACCGGATCTCGCCCGGCCCCGACGGGGTCGTGGGGGCCGAGGCGGTGGCCGCGGCGGTCCGGCCCGACACCGCGGTCGTGGCGGTCATGCTGGCGCAGAACGAGCTGGGGACGCTTCAGCCGGTGGCCGAGATCGGCCGCCGGCTGGCCGAACGGCCCCGCCGGCCGCACCTGCACGTCGACGCCGTCCAGGGCTTCGGCCTGGTCCGGCTCCGCCCGCGGGCGCTGGGGGCCGACACCGTCGCGCTGTCCGCCCACAAGCTGCACGGCCCGCGCGGGGCCGGCGCTCTCTGGATCCGGCCGGGCGCCCGGCTGCAGCCGCTCTGGGTCGGCGGCGGACAGGAGCGCGGCCGTCGCGGCGGGACGGAGAACTTGCCGGCGGCGGTCGGGTTCGGGCAGGCGGCGCGGCTGGCCCGGGAGGCGATGGACCGCGGGGCGGGCGAAGCGGTCGCCGCGCTGCGCGATCGGCTGGAGCAGGCCGCCGTGGCGGCGGTCGCCGGCGCCCGCCCGACGGTGGTCGGCGCGGCCCGGACGCCGCACATCGCATCGCTGGCGTTCCCCGGCCTGCCCGCCGAACCACTGCTGCACGCCCTGGAGGCGCGGGGCGTGCTGGCCTCGGCCGGGTCGGCCTGCGCGTCGCGCCTTTCGGGGCCCAGCCCGGCGCTGAAGTCGATCGGCCTCGACGACCGGACGGGCGTGCTGCGGCTGTCGCTCTCGCGCAAGACGACCGCCGCCGAGGTCGAGGCAGCGGTGGCGGCCCTGGCTGACGCCGCGCGCGAGGTGAGGGGCGCCGCTCCGTTCGCGCTCGCCAATCGGGCCGGCCGCGGGTAAAAGACGCCGCGCAAATGGAAGACGCGGGCGTCCTGCTGTGCCGGTACGGCGAGCTGTTCTTGAAGAGCGGCAATCGCCGCCGCTTCGAGCGCGTGCTGGCCGACAACATCCGGGCGGCCGTGGCGGACCTGCCCGGCGCCAGCGTCTCGACCACGCACGGCCGGACGCTGGTCCGCGTGCGCCCGGCCGACGTCGACGACGCCGCCGGCCGGCTGGAACGGGTGTTCGGCCTGGTGTCGTTCTCGGTGGCGCGCAAGGTGGCGGCCGAGCCCGATTTGGAAGCCATCGGCGCCGCCGCCGTCGACGAAGCGCGCGCCGCGCTGGCCCGCGATCGGCTGGTCAGCTTCAAGATCGAATCACGGCGGGCCGACAAGCGATTCCCGGTGCAGTCGCCGGAGATCTCGCGGCGGGTCGGCGGGCGCGTGCACGAGACGACCGGTCTGGCCGTCGACGTTCACCGCCCGGCGCTGACCATCGGCATCGAGGTCACGCCCGGACACGCGTTCGTCTACGGCGGCACGCGCGGCGCGCCCGGCGGCCTGCCGGTCGGCGCGTCGGGCCGCGCGCTACTGCTGCTGTCGGGCGGCATCGACTCGCCGGTGGCGGGCTGGCTGGCCGCCAAGCGCGGCCTGGCGCTGGACGCCGTCTACTTCCATTCGCCGCCGTACGTGGGCGAAAAGTCGCGCGACAAGGTGCTGTCGCTGGCGCGCAAGCTGGCGCGCTGGCAGGCGATGCGCTCGGTGACGGTGGTGCCGTTCACGGACGTGCAGAAGCGCCTGCGCCAGGCCGGCCCCGGCGAGCTGGCGGTCGTCCTTTATCGCCGCATGATGATGCGCATCGCGGATGCGGTCGCCGATCAGCTGGGCGCCGACGCGCTGGTCACCGGCGAGAACCTGGGCCAGGTGGCCAGCCAGACCATCCACAACCTGGCCACCATCGAGGACGCCGCCCGCCGGGTGGTGCTGCGCCCGCTCCTCACCTACGACAAGATCGAGACCACCAACCTCGCGCAGCGGATCGGCACCTACGAGACGTCGATCCTGCCCTTCGACGACTGCTGCTCGCTGTTCGTACCCGCCCACCCGGCCACCCGCGCGCGCGTCGCCGACGTGGCCCCGGCCGAGGCCAAACTGGACCTCGCCGGCGAGGTCGCCGCGGCCGTCGCGGCCAGCGAACGGGTCGCCATCGCCTGAATCATCGCTATCATTCACCCCATTTCGACCTCGACGGCATGCAAGCACCGCTGACTCGCCCCACCGCCACGCTGGCCGACAAGCACGCGCGCCTGCGCGAACTGCTGGGCGGATATGCGTCCGCGCTGGTCTGCTTTTCCGGCGGGGTCGATTCCACGCTGCTGCTGCGAGTGGCGCACGACGTGCTCGCCGACCGGTGCGTCGGGCTGACGACCGTGTCGATCACCATGGCGGCCAGCGAACGCCGGGCAGCGACCGAGCTGGCGGCCGGGATCGGCGCGCGGCTGGAGGTGGTCGATTCGCACGAGCTGGAACGCGAAGGGTTCGCGCAGAACCCCACCGACCGCTGTTATCACTGCAAGGCCGAGCTCTTGGAGATCGCGCGCCCGCGGGCCGACGCGCTGGGCCTGGCCGAGGTGTTGCTGGGGACGAATCTGGACGACCTCGGCGACCACCGCCCCGGCTTGCGCGCCGCCGACGAGCGCGGCGCGCGCCACCCGCTGGTGGAGGCGGGCTTCAGCAAGGCCGAGGTGCGGGCCCTGTCGCGCGAGCTGGGCTTGCCGACCTGGAACAAGCCGCAGCTCGCCTGCCTGTCCTCGCGCTTCCCGTACGGCACCGAGATCACCCCCGAGCGCCTCCGCCGCGTCGACGCCTTCGAGGACGGCCTGCGCGCGCTGGGCTTCCGCCAGCTCCGGGTCCGCTACCACGGCGAGATCGCGCGCCTCGAGATCGACGCCGCCGACCTGCCGCGCGCGGTCGACCCGGGAACGCGCGAGGCCATCGTCGCCCTCGGCCGCGACCAGGGCTTCACCTTCGTGGCCCTCGACCTGGCCGGCTTCTCGTCCGGCTCGCTCAACAAGCTGATCGCGCTCGGCCCCAGGCGAGCGTAGTCTGATGCGCCGCCCGGATCTCCCCAGACGCGCCCCGGCCCCGCCCGTCGGCCGAACTCCTGGCCGGCGGATCGCGCTCTTGGTCGGTGGCCGGGCGCGATAGCCGCGCTCGACCAGTCAGCCATCCCGAACCGATGCCGATTCTCATCACCGCGCAGGACCTGAGCGCCTCGTTCGGCGCCCGGCCGCTGTTTTCCGGCGTCAGCTTCACCGTCTCGGACGGCGAGCGCATCGGCCTCATCGGGCCGAACGGCGCGGGGAAGTCGACGCTGCTGCGGATCCTGGCCGGCCTGTTCTCGTCGGACGCCGGGACGGTGTCGCGCCGGCGGGGGTTGCTGGTCGCGTTGCTGGAACAGGTGCCGCGGTTCGAGCCGGGCCTGACCGTTCGCGCGGCGGTCGAATCGGCCGCGGCCGACGACGCGGCCGACGAGATCCTGGCCAAGCTGTCCTTGAGCGGGCGGACCGAAAACGGCGTCTCGCCGGAGGCGCCGGTCTCGTCGCTGTCCGGGGGGTGGAAAAAGCGCGTGGCGCTGGGCCGGGAGCTGGCCCGGCGGCCGGACCTGCTGCTGCTGGACGAGCCGACCAACCATCTGGACGTCGAGAGCATCGAGTGGCTGGAGGGGCTGCTGGCGCGGCCGGACGGCCCGGCCACCATCACGGTCACGCACGACCGGATGTTCCTGCAGCGGGTGGCGACGCGCATCCTCGAGCTGGATCCGCGCAACGCCGGCGGGCTGCTGTCCGTCGACGGCGACTACGCCGACTACACCCGCGTCAAGGCCGATGCGATGCATGCGCAGGAACGGCGCGAGGTGGTGCTGCGCAACACGCTCCGCCGCGAGACCGAGTGGCTGCGGCGGGGCGCGGCCGCGCGGACCACCAAGCAGCAGGCGCGCATCGCGCGCGCCGGCGACCTGTCCGACGAGGTCAAGGAGCTGACCACCCGAAACCAGGTCCGTTCGGTCGGCCTCGAGTTCCAGGGGACCGAGCGACGCCCGCGCCGTCTGATCGAAGCGCGCGGGATCGCCAAGGCCTACGACGGCCGGACGATCTTCGCCGGCGTCGATCTCTTCGTGGGGCCGGGCACGCGCGTGGGCCTGCTGGGGCCGAACGGCTGCGGAAAGTCGACGCTGCTGCGCGTGCTGCTGGGCGAGGAGCCGCCCACGGCCGGCACGGTGCTGCGCGCCGACGGGCTGGAGGTCGCTTACTTCCAGCAGAACCGCGAGCTGCTGGATCCCGACGCCACGCCCGCGCACACGCTGGCCCCCGACGGCGATCACGTCAGCTTCCGCGGCGCGCGCGTCCACGTGCGCGGCTACCTCGAGCGGTTTCTGTTTCGCCCGGAACAGGCGGACATGCCGGTGCGCCAGCTGTCGGGCGGCGAGCAGAGCCGCTTGCTGCTGGCCAAGTTGATGCTGCGCGACGCGCAGGTGCTGGTCCTGGACGAGCCGACCAACGATCTGGACCTGGCGACCCTGGCGGTCCTGGAAGAATCGCTGACCGCCTTCGACGGCGCGGTCTTGCTGGTCACCCACGACCGCTATTTCCTGGACCAGGTGGCGACCACCATCCTGGCGTTCGCACCCGACGGACAGGTGGTCCCGTTTGCCGGCGTCGCCCAGTGGGAGTCGTGGCGGGCGGCGCGCCTGGCCGCCGAGCGTACGCGCGAACCGCCCGCGCCGGCCGGCGGCAAGTCCGCCGGCGCGCGCAAGAAGCTGTCGTACCTGGAACAGCGCGAATACGACGCCATCGAGGCGGCCATCGCCGCGGCCGAAGCCGCGCTGGCCGAAGCCCGGCGCGACGCCGAACGGCCCGAGCACGCCAGCGACTCGGCCCGCCTGGTCGAGCTTTTGGCGCTGATCGACAGCCGCCAAGCGGAGGTCGACCGCCTGTACACCCGCTGGACCGATCTGGACGCGAAGGCCAGCGGCTAGCCTAGTGCACCGCCGTCGAAATAGCGTCGACGCCGAGGCCGACAAGCCGCGCTGGACGCGAGGCGCGACGACGAGGAATACCCGTAGCCATTGTGAGGAGAAGCAACGAAGCGTCCGGCGCGGATCGTCGGCCGAACGTGACGCGATTTCGACGGCGGTGCACTAGGTCGATCCGGGCGCGCCGGCGGCCGTTGCGCGCCGGGGCCGGCTCAGCTCCCGCGCCAGTAGCGGATGGGGCCCGTGTCGCTGTGCACGAATTGCGAGTGCGGGTAAAAGCCGACGCCGCCCAGCCGCAACGACTTCACGTAATGCAGCACCTGCTGGGTGGCGACGCCGCGGATGCGGAAGTCGACGGCATGGCCTTCCATGTGCTGGCTGTGGCGGGCGACCTGATGCCCCTTCTTGCGCAGCATCAGGTTGTACTTGGGCGAGCGGTATCCGGAGACGACCTCGATCCGCCGCGCCGAGAACTTCCCGGCCACCTGGCGGAGCACGTCGACGAGGCGCGTGTCCATGTTGGTGGCCTGGTTGGTGAAGTGATCGCGCAGGAACGCCTTGAAGCGCCCGTCGATCTCGTGCCCGTCGCCGGGCAGGATCGGCAGCGCTTCGTGCGTCCAGACGTTGTAGAGCGTGGTCACCGGTTCGAGGCGCTCGCCCGGCCAGACCTCGGCGTCGACGGACGCCGCTTTGGCGCGGCCGATCTTGCGCCTCTCGCGCGCGGCGCGGCTGGGCGTGGTCCAGCGGGCCAGATCGGCGTCCGAGACGTGCACGTCCGGCCGCAGCGCCTTGTCCTGGAACCACTCTTCTTTCTTGGACAGCACGCGCGGTGCGCCCGGGACCAGGTGCTCGGCGCGCGCCTCGACCGGATCGAAGATGTCGGCCGACGGCCCAGGAATGGCCGCCGAATCGGCGTGAAGCGCGAGGCAAGCGACGGCGGCGAGCACGATTCAACTATAGGACATCGGCGACCGGCGCCAAGTTATGAGCCGTTTGCGCGGATTTTTGTTTATGGTTCGCAATCGAGCGCGGTCGAGCCCAGCCCGTGGCACTTGAGGCAGGCGCGCTGGTTGCGCGACGAGAGGAACCGGCAACGGGCCGTGCCCGCGAAATTCGGGCCGTGCGGCGAGACGGTCAGGCCGCGCGACGGATCGGCCGAATGGCAGGCCAGGCAGCTCTCCTCGCGATGGCACGAGACGCAGGCCCGGATGTTACGGCGAGCCTGGACCGAGTGGCTGTTCGGCCGCGGGGTGGCGATGACGACGCCCGCCGCGTCGCGCGCCCACCCGGGCGGGTGGAACTGCTTGACGCCGGTTCCCGTGCCGAACGGGTTGTTGGGTTTGAGGCCGGGCTGGCCCCCGGACGGGTCGGCCGCCACGCCCGTCCGCTGGTGACAGCCCACGCAGAACGTCTGCAGGCGGTGGCACGACGAGCAGTCGGGGACGTTTCGGCGCGCGTCGACCACATGCAACGACACGTAGTCGGCCGGATGGATGTCCGGTGGGCGGACCACCCCGCCGTGACAATCGACGCATTCGTTTCGCCGGTGACACGACAGGCAGTACTTCTCGTCGCGCCCGGCCTCGCGGTGGTCGCGGCGGAAGGTCGGGCCGTGCGCGTCGAAGCCCCGCAGCGATCCCGACGGTTCCAGCAGCCCCGACCCGCCGGCGGCCATGGTGGAGGCGGTGGCCAACTGCACGCGCAGGCGCCCGTCCGACTCGGTCAGGTGGCAGGCCCCGCAGCGCGCGGTCGACTGCTTGCCGTCGTGACAGGCCAGGCAGCTGGACATCATCGGCAGATCGGCGCGCGTCACCATCCCCTGGCCGGCGGCCGCCGTATGACAGAGCGCGCAGCCGATGCCGCGCACCGCGTGCAGCCGGTGATTGAACTTCAGGTTCGGCCGGGGCATCACCACGCGCGGCGGTTCGACCAGCCCGCCGCCCGGCATCCAGCCCCGGCCGGCTTCGTCGACGTGGCAGGCGTCGCACCGTGCGGCCCCCTGCCCGGCCGCCACCGACTTGCCGGGGTTCGCGCGATCGATCTTGTGGCAGCCGCGGCAGGCCGCCTCCGTCGGGATCAGATTGTCGGCGGCGGTGGTCGACCCGGCGGCCCGCGTGTGGCACCCCTCGCAAGTCGCGCCCAGGCGGGCGTGGCGTGCGTGGTCGAACCGGATCGGGAGCGACTCGCCCGGATAGATGAGCGGCGACGGCCCGCGCGACGCGGCGGGCGCGACCGGGGCGGCCTCGGTCGTGGCCGGGGAGGCCGACGCCAGCCCGGCCGCGACGCCGACGGCCACGGCGGCGCCGGCCAGGGCGGCGAAGCTCACGGCGGGCGGCAGGCGCTTCATGGCCCGGCGTCCAGTTCGACCATCGCCAGGCCGCGGAACTGGCTGGTGTAGAAGGTCCCGACGTTGTCCTCCAGCAGGAGGTGCAGGCGGGTGCCGGGCCCCAGTTCGTACCGGCCGCCGGCCTGCAGCCCGAACACCACGCCGTGGGTGGTGCCTCCTCCGCCCTGCAGATCGTCGCGCCAGGCGTAACCGGTGGCGCGCCCTTCCAGCTGCAGCGGGCGGCGGACCCGGATGCGGACCGTGGCGTCGCCGCCCAGCTTGCGCCCGCCGTAGCCGTCGTCCCAGTAGAGGTCGGCGCGGGCCATGCCCCGCTGCGCCCGCCAGGCGGCGCCGACGCTGCCGCCTTCGGCGCGCCGCGCGCCCGGCGCGGACGCCCCGACATCCTGGCCGGCGTAGGGTCCGGCCGCCGCCACCTCGTCGGCCGTCGCGTCGTAAAAACGCACGAACCCGCGCGCGTACACCTTGAGGCCGCGCGGCAGGGCCAGCTCGTATCCGGCCCGCAGGTCGCGGTACGCGCCGGTCGCGAAGACGTTCCAGATCGAATCGCCGTCGAAGGTGGGTGCCAGGAAGTCGTGCTCCAGCGTGATCCACTGGCGCGCGGTCAGCTTCACCCGCAGCGCGAGCTGCTCGTCGTCCAGTTCGTCGAAGAGGACGTTGTAGCGAAGCCCGCCGCTCACGGTGACCCAGTCCAGCCAGTGCGCCGCGGCCGTCAGCGACGCCGCCTCGAAGTTCACGCCGCTGGCCGGATCGCCGGGCCGGCGGTCAGCCGTCGCCGACCAGACCTCGCGGAACGCCAGCCGCGCGCTGTAGGCGCCGCTCGGCGGCCCGACGGCCACCGCCCCGCCGGCCATCGGGGCCAGCATCGCGTTCTGGTCGCGGCGGGTGGCCGGATCGCGCGACCCGGCGCTGGTGCCGTCCAGCTCGTAGATGGGCGACGACACCGGCAGCTCGCCGCGCACCTCGGTCCCGGCCAGCGCCTCCACCGCGAACAGGCGCGACAGGTGGACCACCAGATTGGCGCCGTCCAGGCTGTAAAAGTCGACCAGATCGAAGTGGATCTGCCGTCCGAGCTGGAAGTCCACCCGTCCCCCGATGTTCCGGCCGCCGAAGTACGCATAGAGCACGTCGAGCTGACTCTGTTTCAGCTCGGGGATGGCGGCCGCGCCGCCCGGCGCGCCCAGCAGGTATCCGCCGAAATCCGCGTCGAGGCGCATCGAGGCGTCGAAGTAGAACAGGTTGCGGCCGCCGTCGTCGCCGTGCCACGCCGACGGGCCGATGTCGAACACCGCCAGGTCCAGGTACTGCGTCAGCCGGCGGCGCGACAGCAGCTCGTTGCTGCCGTCGGGCGCGAAGCCGCGCACCTGATAGCCCTGGCCGATCGTGCGCAGGTCGACGGAGAAGTCGTACGCGAACGCCCGCGGCATGGCCGCGCAGACGAGAACGCCGACAATGACCGCCTCGCGCACGCCCCGCCGGCCGCGGTTACCCGGGCTCGACTTCCAGCTCGAGGCGATCGGCTGCCGCGGCGGCCTGCGCCGCTTTGCGGCCGTGCGCCCGCGACGGTTTGTCCGCCTCGCCCACGATCGTGATGTCGGAAGGCGGCAGGCCCGCCTCCTCCAGCGCCGACATCACGCGCGCCGCGCGAACCGTGCGCATCTCGCCGGCCGTCTTGAACAGACTGCGCAGCTGCTTGGGCGCCGCGGCCGACGACGTCCGCGCGACGATCTTCACGCGCGCGCTCTCTTTCTTCGCCGTGCCGGCCACCAGCTTCAGGACCGCCGAGCCGGCCTCGGAGACGTCGATCTCGTTCTTGTCGATCACCTTCGCCACCGGGAACGTGATCTTCAACGTCGAGCCGTCGTCGGTCACGGTCGCGCCCAGCTCCTCGAGGCCGCCCTTGAGCCCGCTGGACAGCGATTCCAGCGCGGCCTTCTTCTTGGATTCTGCGGCTAACTTGTCCTTGTCCGCGCTGACGTAGCCGTCGAGGGTGGTCTTCAACTTGTCGCGTTCGGCCGCGGCCTCGTCCGCCGCGGCGCGCTGGGTGGCCAGCTCGGCCTGACGCACCCCGACGGCGTGAACCATCTTTTGGTACGGGATGAGGTAGACGTAACCCGCGAATCCCAGGCCACAAAACGCGACCGCAAACCAAAACAGCGCCTTCATGGCGCCCGCCCTCCCAAGGCCCTGCTGGTGAACGCTTCCTGAGGCGCCATCGGCGACGCAAGATACCCTGTTTCAGCCCGCTTGACACGGCTCCGGCGGGCTCTGTACGTTGTAGGTGTACGTACGCGTGCCTGATACCGCGTGGTGTGCTCCCCTCCATCGGAGTGGACCCACCAGCAGGACTCGGAGGAGGTTCACGCCGTGGCAACCGAATTCGTGATTGGTGACAAAGCCGTCTACCCGTCTCAGGGCGTCGCGGAGGTGATCGGGATCGAGAAGAAAGAGGTTCACGGCAAAGTTCAGCGGTTCTACGTCTTGCGCGGCATCGACACCGGGCTGCGCATCCTGGTCCCCATCGACAAGGCCGACCAGGTGGGCCTCCGGCGCATCGCCGGCAGCGAAGAAATCGACGAGGTGATGGAGATCCTTCGCGACAAGGAGATCCACGTCGACCGGCAGACCTGGAACCGCCGCTACCGGGGATTCATGGAGAAGATCAAGTCGGGCTCGCTGTTCGAGGTGGCGGAGGTGTTCCGCGACCTTTACCGCCTGAAGGGGATGAAGCCCCTGTCCTTCGGCGAGCGGCGCATGCTGGACACCGCCCGCGGGCTCATCGTCCAGGAGCTGTCGGTGGCCAAGGCCGCCGACACGCAAAAGGTCGAGCAAGAGCTGGATCGGATTTTCGACTAGCCGCGCTCCGGGCGCGCGTCGATTTTGCGGCGCGGGCTGGCGAAATGTTAATGTAAGCCGCCCTCTAGGGCCTTTGCTCGATGCAGATTCACCTCGCCAAGTCCGACATCACCCAGATGGCCGTCGACGCGGTGGTCAACCCGGCCAATTCGTTGGGGATCATGGGCGGCGGGGTCGCCGCGGCGCTTTCGCGCAAGGGCGGCCCGGCCATCCAGAAAGAGGCGATGTCGCTGGCGCCCATCGCCGTCGGCGCCGCGGTGGTCACCAACGCCGGCACGCTTTACGCCAAATATGTGATCCACGCCCCGACGATGGACCAGCCGGGGATGAAGATCGGCGTCGAGAACGTCCGGCGCGCGACCCGGGCCGCCCTGCTGGCGGCGGCCCGCAACAACATGGATGTCATCGCCATCCCCGGGATGGGGACGGGCCTGGGCGGCGTCGATCCTTCGGACGCCGCGCGGGCCATGGTGGACGAGCTGCGCGCGCACCGGCAGCCGAAACCCGCGACGGTGTACCTGGTCGACATCGACGACGAGATCTTGCTCTGTCTCGAAGAGGCCTTGCGCCTGGCCGTGGGATAGCCCAAAGGAGCTGCGTGAAGATCCTGGTGACGTGCAAGCGGGTGCCGAACCCTGAGCACAAGCTCAAGATCGGCGGCGGTCAACTCGACCTGACGGCGGCGAGCTGGCAGCTCAACACGTTCGACGAGTACGCCGTCGAGACGGCGCTGCGTTTGACCGAAAAGGGCAAGGGCGGCGACCGGTCCGGCGAAGTTGTGGCGGTCAGCATCGGCCCCAAAGACGTCGCGCAGCAGCTCCGGGGCGTCCTGGCCATGGGCGCCGATCGCGCCATCCTGGTCGGCGCTGAGGACGCGGCGCTGGACGCGCTGGCGGTGGCCCGCATCCTGGCGGCGGTCGTCGCGCGTGAAAAGCCGGACCTGGTCGTGCTCGGCAAGCAGACGGTCGACGGCGATTCGAACCAGGTCGGGCAAGTCCTGGCCGGCCTGCTGAACTGGCCGCAGGCGACCTTCCTGGCCAGCATCCGGGTGGCGGCCGACGGCCAGAGCGCCGTCGTCACGCGCGAGGTCGACGCCGGCGTCGAAGAAAAGCGGATCCGGATGCCGGCGGTCGTCACCGTCGACCTGCGCATCATCGGCAAGAAGGCCGTGCGCAACGAAGGGCTGGCGGGCGCCGACGCCGAGTGGGAAGAGACCCAGCGGTACGCCTCGTTGAAGGGGATCATG
Organism: Myxococcota bacterium; assembly: GCA_025934105.1. Lineage (GTDB taxonomy): Bacteria > Myxococcota_A > Polyangia > Fen-1088 > Fen-1088 > JADGRB01. The sequence continues at coordinate 25,845 of JAICYS010000003.1, forward strand.
GCGGCCAAGAAGAAAGAGATCAAAGAGGTCGCGCTGGCCGAGCTGGGCGTCGACGCCAAGCCGGCGATGGCCGTCAAATCCTACGAAGCGCCGCCCGGACGCAAGGCCGGCGTGAAGGTGGCGTCCGTCGACGAGCTGGTCGCCAAGCTGCACGACGAAGCCAAGGTGATCTGATGGGCGCCGTGGTCGTCTTCTGCGAAACGGATGACAAAGGGCTGCGCTCGGCGTCGCTGCCGGCGCTGGCCGCGGGCAGCGAGCTGGCCAAGCGGCAGGGGGGCGAGCTGGTGGCCGTCCTGGTCGGCGGCAATCTGAAGACCGCGGCGGCGGAGACCGCGAAGTTCGCCGCGAAGGTGCTGGCCTACGAGCACGCCTCGCTGGCGGCGCCGCTGGCCGAGACCTGGGCGCCGCAGCTGGCCGACGCCGTCAAGCGCGCCGGCGCCACCGCGCTGCTCGGCACCGCGACGTCGACCGGCAAGGACGTCCTGCCGCGGGCCGGGGCGTTGCTGGGCGCGGGCATGGCGTCCGACGTGACGGCGGTGCTGGGCCCGAACCGTTTTCGCCGCCCGGCCTACGCCGGCAACGCGCTGGAAGAGGTCGAGGTGGCCGGGCCGGTGGTGGTGGCCAGCGTGCGGCAGACGGCCTTCGCCGCGCCGGCCCCGTCGGCCAGCGGCGGCGCCGTCGAGGTGGTGGCGCCGGCTGCCGCCGACGCGCTGGGCTCGGAGGTCGTCGGGCTGCACGCCAACGTCAGCGCGCGCCCCGACCTGGGCGAGGCCAAAGTCGTCGTCTCGGGCGGCCGGGGCATGAAGTCGGGCGAAAACTTCAAGGTGCTCGAGGAGCTCACCGATCTGCTGGGCGGCGCGCTGGGCGCCAGCCGCGCCGCCGCCGACGCCGGCATGGTGCCGAACGACTTGCAGGTCGGGCAGACCGGCAAGGTGGTCGCCCCCCAGCTCTACATCGCGGTCGCCATCTCGGGCGCCATCCAGCACCTGGCGGGGATGAAGGGGTCGAAAGTGATCGTCGCGATCAACAAGGATCCCGAGGCGCCCATCTTCCAGGTGGCGGACTACGGCCTGGTCGACACCTGGGAGAAGGCGATCCCGGCCCTCATCGCCGCCGTAAAAAAGTTGAAGGCCGCCGGCTGAGCGGCGGGGGCCGCCGTGCCTTACGTCGCGTTGCCGCCGGGGCGTGTCCACTTCGCCGAGCGCGGCGAACGGCGCCAGGGGCAGCCTTCGGTCCTGCTGATCCACGGGGCGGGCGCCGGGTCCGCCATCTGGTCGATGACGCTGGCGCGGATCGCGCGCGCCGGGCACGCGGTGGCCATCGACCTGCCGGGGCACGGGCCCAGCGACCGCGGCGAAGGGCGGCTGGATCTGGCCCGCCACCGCGACGCGGTCGGCCTGCTCGGCGCGGCGCTGTGCCTGGGGCCGTCGCTGCTGGTCGGCCATTCGATGGGGGCGCTGGTGGCGCTGGAGGCGGCGCTGGCCTGGCCGGACAAGGTGCGCGCGCTGCTGCTGGTGGCCGCCGCGCCGCGCATGCCGGTCGATCCCGAGCTGCTGGCGCTGCTGGACAGCGATCCCGAGGCGGCGCGGGGCTGGCTGGCCGAGCGTGGCCTCTCCCGGCGGGCCAAGCCGGCCGTCCGCCGCGGCTTCCTGGCGGCCGGGGCGGGCGCGCCGCCGGACGTGACGCGCGCCGATTTCGAGCTGGTGCGCGCCACCGATCTGACGCCGCGCCTGGCCGCCGTGCGCTGTCCGATGACCTGGCTGGACGGAGCCGACGATCGCATCGTGTCCGCCGAATGGCGGTCCGCGCGGCCCGGCGAAACACTGGTCGTTCCCGACGCCGGCCATCTGATTCCCATCGAAGCGCCGGCCGCCGTAGCGGAGGCGGTCGGCGCCTCAAGCCGGCCGGCCTGACCGCCGATCCCTCACCGGGATGACCGCGACGAGGCCGAGGCGTCTCGGGCTCACCGCGGCCGTGACCCTGTTGTTGTCGGTGGCGATCGCGGGCGTCGCGCTCGGACCGCAGCTCGCGCCGGCGCTGATGTCGCGAAACGGCGCGCTGGCAAGAGCCAAGCGCAAGTTCGTGGCGCTGCGCGCCTTCGCGCTGTTTCGGGCCGGCGGCGATCGGGCGGTGCTGCGCATGGGCGATCCGCCGGCGCGCGCTGGCCGACATGTGACGCCAGCTCATTGACGCCGGCGCGCGTTCTCAAGCGGCGCCCGCGCCGCCCGATTGATCCCGGTGATGGTCGGACGCCGTTCGCTTCGTGTGCTGGGCTGGCGAATGGCTGCGGTGCTCGATCTGCTGATCGCGATCGCCGTCGGCGGCTGGCTGGCGCCGAACGCCTGGATCGCGCACGCGACCCGCGGGTTGGTGTTCGCCCGCGCCGCCGACGCGCCGGCGCGCACCTTCGCGATCGTTCCCGGCTCGCGGGTTTTTCGGGGCGAGCCGGTGTTCCTGTTGCGCGCCAGGCTCGAGGCGGCGCTGTCGCTTTACCGCAGCGGACAGGTGAAGGCCATCCTGGTCTCGGGCGCCAGCACCGCCGAGGCGCCCGAGGCCGCGGTCATGCAAGCCTGGCTGGCGGCGCACGACGTGCCTGCGGCCGACGTCTGGGTCGACGGCGGCGGAACGCGAACGCGCGAGACGATGGTGCGCGCCGTCGCGCGCTACGGCGTGGCCGACGCGATCGTCTGCACGCAAACCGTGAACGCCGCCCGGTCCGTCTACCTGGCCCGCCAGGCCGGCATCGACGCCGTCGCCGTCGCGCTGCCGACGCGCCTCGAGCAGGCGCCCCGCTACCTGGCCGTCGAATCGCTGAAGACGACGCTGGCCTTCGCCGAGTCTTCGCTGCGCCCGACGCCGTCGCGGGCGCCGACCGTCCTGGCCGCCCGCTGATCGACTCAGACACGCCCCCTGCCCCGTCCCGGCTGAGCCGGCTAGTGCACCGCCGTCGAAATAGCGTCAACGCCGAGGCCGACAAGCCGCGCTGGACGCGAGGCGCGACGACGAGGAATACCCGTAGTTATTGTGAGGAGAAGCAACGAAGCGACCGGCGCGGATCGTCGGCCTCGGCGTTGACGCTATTTCGACGGCGGTGCACTAGCGTGGGCGCGGGCGCTCAGGCAAGGGTCCCTTCATCACGCCCGGTTCAGTTGAGGCCACCGTGAGCGTTCGCGTGCTCGTGACGCTGGCGCTTCCGGCCGGCGCTGTCGCTTGCGGACCAGGAGGCGCAAGTGTCTCGAAGACGCGGGCTCTGGAGCGGCTGGTCATTCCCGAGGTGCTGGCGGCAGCCTCGGTTCCAGCGGCGGTGCCACGGGCTCGGGCGGCGCAGCTTCCGGAGGCGTCGGAGGGGCCGACAACCTCGAAGGCTCGGGTGGTGTGCACGGCCCCGGCGGTGTCTACGGCTCCGGCGATGTTGGAGGCTCCCACTGGCGCGGGGGTGGCTGATCGGCCGGCGGCCGGACAGGCGCGGCTGGAAGCAGCGGCAATGGCGGGTCGGCGTTCGCGCCGGTTGGGAGCGTCTTCAAGGCTCGCTGCGTCGGCTGTCACAGCACGAGCGCGTTTGCGGTTCCCAAGACGACTCTCTACCTGACGTCGGACGTCGCCTACGACATCCTGGTTGGCATATTGGCCGAAGAGACGTGCGGCGGCGTCCTGGTCGTGCTCGGGAAATCGTCAGCCAGTTACCTGGTCCAGAAGCTGACCGAGTCCAGCCCCTGCGACGGTGTGCAGATGCCGATGGGCGTATGAATCTCCGTTCACGGCGCTCGCTCCCACTCAGCTGGCCACCGTCGTGAGTTGGATCGACACCGGCGCACGTCCCTGACTTCCGGGGAGCTGTGCGGGCCGTCCAACCGGCCGAGCTCTAACCAGATTTCGGGATCGCCGGAACCTGCAAGACGATTCGCCGGCGGCTCCGAATCGTGGCCGCCAGCACACCGCGAAACGGAACAGCCGCCACCCGCATCGGGCTCCGACACAGGCACCCTCAGCCCTGGGTCCTGGGGCACAGTCACGGCCCGCTGAACGTGACGCCATCGATGTAAAGGGTGCCCGTCCAAGGCGTGTTCGGGATCAAGCGGATCGACAGATGGTCGATTTGTACGTTCGACGTGATGTTCCAGGTTACCTGGTACCAGGTATCGAGCATCATGACTTGATTGCCCGTGGCGAGAGGAAAGCTGTCGAACGAGGACGGCCCCCAGACATCGCCATAGATGCCGCCGAGGGCGTTGGGCGGATCGCCGTGGAGCCGAAGCCAGGCTGTCATTGTGTAGCCGTTCGCGTTGATCGTCGAACTCGTAAGGCAGAGTGGGATCGTGACCGAGATCAGCGAGCTTGAGCTCTCGTCAACAAACCCAGCTACGGCAAGGGCGGCAACACCATCATGTTTTTGGCTAGTGCTCAACCCGAGGCTCGTGATTCCATTCGTCCCGCCACCGTTCACTAGAGAATTAGGATCCGTGTCAGCGACCCAGCCTTCGGTGGTCCCAGATTCGAAGCTCCAGCTACCGCAGCCTCCGCAAGAGGCCGGCAGGGTGTAACCCGCGCAAACGCAGCCACCGCTCTGGCAGCTCCGATTGGCCGCACATTTGTGCGAGCACGCGCCGCAGTTCGAAACGTCGGAAGTCTCGTCCAGGCAACTTCCGCAATTCGAGTAGCCGGTCGCACAGCAGATCTTGGTGCCGGAAACGGAGTACATCGAACAGTTGCCGCTCTGACACTCAGCGCTGGTCTGACAGCTTGCGCCGTTCGACGTTTTGGCGACGCAATTTCCACCTCCATCGCAAATCATGTTCCCGCCGCAGAAAGTACCGAATGCCGCGTTGGACTGGTCGCACGCGGCCAACCCCGAGTTGCAACTGTACGTCCCCGGTCTGCAGGTGGTTCCACACGAGTTTCCCGGGATCACGCCGCCACACGTACCGCCGGTTCCTGCGCCCCCAGCCCCGCCAAGGTGCCCGCCACCCGCCCCCCCTGCAAAATTGCCAGCCGCTCCGCCTTTGCCGGCGCCGCCCGTACCGTTGCCTCCACTCGACATCATGTGTCCTGAACCACCGCCGACGGAGTTGCTGGCCGCTCCGCCGAACCCAGCCGATCCGATCGCGCCGCTGCCGCCCGGCGCGGTGCCAGCATTGCCCCCGACTCCGCTACCTCCGGCTGCCGGCCCGCCCGCCATGCTCCCTGCACCACCGCCGATTGAGTTTCCAGCCGCCCCTCCCGGGCGAGCAGCGGCGCCCCCGCCGGTGGACGTCGCCCCGGCTACTCCCGCAGCACCTGTGTTACCACCCGGTCCACCATCCGGTTCAAAAATAGTGCGAGTGGGGCACCCGATCACGAAGGGAACGAGCAGGATGGCCCAGACGAGTCGGGTAGGGTTCATTTCGAAATGTTCGGCGGTATCGAGACTCTTGTTGTGTCCTTTTTCGTGGAGTCGACCAGCGCACAAGGTACCCAAGGGTACAACACGACGAACGGCCCTGGCACCCTCGCGCCAATTTCGGGCACTTGTATTTCAAGGCGGAAACGCGCGACACGGGGAACCGCCGCCAGCGTGCGGGAAAACGGCAATATCCGGCAGGCCCGACCCAGGACCGTCGTCAGGCCGGGAGAAGATTTTCGGTCTCATGTAGCAAGCCGCGAGATACGACCTGAAGTACGCGTCCTGGAGCAGGAACCACGGCGGGGTGATGACGGCGCTCACGTTGTCACGCTCGATTCGTCTGACGACGTCTTCACGTGTGATCGCGCCCGCTTCGATCCAACTCCAATTCAGGTCGGCCATTTCACCCGAAACCCGCAACCCGGTCGCCAGTGCGACGGCTGTTGCGATCATCGGCTCGCCGAAGATTGTGCCGGCGGTGGGCATGACCGGGTCAGTGGCCACGCGGCGAGCGACATCCAGCCTCTGGAGCTGCGCGAGTTGGATGTGGCGCACGTACGGCCAAAAAGAGTACGGACGGTCATCCAGGCGTTCGCGGTCGGACCTGGCCGCCGACCATCCGCCGATGATCAAAGCTCCGATCAGAGCCGCTCCTGCGGTAATCACCTGCGATCTGCGCCGCGCCCCGGACGGCGGAAGGCCGCGCCGCGACTGCCACCACCGGATTGCTGCGTCGAAGCCGATTCCGGCCATGAGGGTCAGAAGAGGCGCGACGACGACCAGGTAAAGGAACGCTGCATCGGTCATCGCGAGAACGATGATGACGTGTGCTCCCACGACAACGAGGAGCACTCGGACCAACCTGGACGCCGTTGCTGCTTGGACCGACGATTCCCGGCCTTTCGCGGCGGCGAACACGACTGATAGCGTCGCGCCCACGAATAGGTAGGTGTGTTCATATAGCCAGGGCTTCAGTAGTTCCCACAACGTCGCGTTCATGCCGCTGCCCGGGCGTAGGTGGAACAGGTGTAGCGCGATCAAGTCCTTCCAGAGATGCCGCCCTCCCAGGGCCCATGTTCCACCGAACACCACCGCTAGAACCGCTAGGGCGCCCGTAGCAAACGGAAATATATCGCGAGGACGGCTGAAGACCGTCAACAGGGCGACGATGCCGCAGACGATCAACCCGTGTTGGTCTGAGGCCACCGAGAAGCCGACGCACAAGCCGGCAAAGAACGGCTCAGCCCGCATGAAAAACAACAGCGCCGCCGATGCAGCCAACGCCGGAAAGTGAATCCCCGTATAGTGAATTCTGGCGAAAGTCTCAGGGGATGTCAGGAACAGCAGGGCGGCTATGGCGCCGGCGCGCAAAGTGACGAGACGCCATCCACCCCAGAACAGGAGCGCGCCGGTCGCCAACTGGGCGACTAGGACCAACGCGCGCCCGGCGAGGAGAGGCGAGAAACCGGCCTCGAGAAGCCATGCGAGCGGAAACAGTGCCAGGGGAGGACGCGCGCTGTCGATGTCTCGATACAGCACGGCTCCTTCTGCCATGCGGTGCGCGACGTAAAGATGAATCTGCTCGTCGGTCCAGGAGAGGAAAAATCCGGCGCGATGGTCCCAAACCAAAGCAAGGACCGCGGCAATGAACAGCAGAGCCAAGCAAAAAATCTGGGTCCGCCTGATCGGCGACCCCGAACGGGTGCTGGACTCTGAACGTATCTGGGTCGCGCGCTTGCCTTTGGGACGACGGCGTGAACGACCCATGAATCGGCATCGGGTCTACTCCACGCATGAATCGGCTGCAACCGCTTCGGTCAGGCCCGCATCCGCGGCGACGAACAACCGGCGGCGGCTCCGAATTGTCGCCACCAGCACGACGGCGATCGCCATCAGCCGCGGGTCCACCGGCAAGCGCGGAGGCCAGGTGTCGCTGTGGTCGGTCACCTGGCCCAGCATCGCCCAGGCGGGCCAGGCCAGGGCCAGGCGCGCGCGCCAGGGCCAGGCGTCCTGGCCGCGCGCGAGGGCCAGGACCAAGGTGGTCGGCACCACCCACACGACGACGTCGTGATCGTAAAGGTGCGGGCTGGTGACCAGCGCGACGGCCAGCGCGAAGGCGACCGCGCGGCGCCCGTCGCCCTGCCCGCCCGACCGCGCATCGCGCGCGAGAACGATCAGAACCGCCAGCGCGCCGGCGATCCACAGCCCGAGGCCGATCGTCTCCAGCCGCGGGCCGACCAGGGCAGGGAAGGTGCGGGCCAGGAACCCGCGAACGGTCGGCATGACGGTGACGGCGCCGCCTCCGTACGCGCGTTCGAGCGGCCGCACCGAAGAGGCCCAGGCTCCCCAGACGTGCGGGCCCAGCGCCGCGCCGGTCACCACGACGGCGGCAGCACCCGCCAGCGCGGCAGCGCCCAGGGCCCGCCAATCGCGGCGCGCGACGACGGCCACCGCGACCGCCGGGAAGAGCTGCGGCTTGAAGCTCAGCACCAGGAGCCAGGCGGCGGCGCGCCAGGGACGGCGGGCGTCCAGCGCGCCGGCCAGCCCCATCGCGGCCACGGCCAGCAGCACCGAGAACTGCCCCTGCGAGACCGCGTCGAACAGCGGATAAAAGCCCAGGATGGCGGCGGCCGCCGACAGCGTCTGGTCGCGATTGAGACCAAGCTGCCGGCGAACCTGCGCGATGAGAACGGCCAGCAGGCCGAGGTTGCAGGCCAGCCACGCGAACACCACGGTCCGGCCGCTGGTGTGATCGCCCAGCCACGCCAGCCAGACGCCGGCCAGCGCCAGGTGCGGCGGGTGCAGGAACGACAGCAGCCCGTTGATGAAACCGGGGCTGCCGACGGCGTGCATGAACCGCTGCTGGACGGCCGCCTGCGCCGCCGGGTCGTAGAGGTGCCGCGGGTCGTGCAGCGCCAGCCACCAGCCGGTGCGAAAGCAGGCGAGATCGGTGGTCTGCGCGTTGACGCGATCGCTGAAATGCAGGACCAGCTTGACCAGCAGGCCCAGCGCCAGGCCGGCGTTGACCGCCGACAGCGTCCCCTCCCACGAGTACCGAGAAAAGAACCGGGAGGGGCGCTTGGCGGCTGGGGCGGGCGCGCTCTGGTCGGTCGTCAGGTCAGTTTCGGGAGGGCTTCGGCCAGACGGCGCACGCCCTCTTCCACGTTCTTCATCGAGGTGGCGTACGACAGCCGCACGAAGCCCGGCGCGTGGAACGCCGAGCCCATGACGACCGCCACCCGCGCCGCCTCGATCAACCACTCGCAGAGCTGGACGTCGTTCTCGATCTTCTTACCCTCGGGCGTCTTGCGTCCGATGAAGGCCGACAGATCGGGGAAGGCGTAAAACGCGCCCTTCGGCTCGACGCAGGTGACGCCCGGGATCTCGCGCAGCCGGGCGACCATGGTCTTGCGGCGCTTGTCGAACTCGACGCGCATCTTCTCGAGCTCGTCGGTCGGCCCCTCGATGGCCGCCAGCGCCGCCGCCTGGGCGACCGCCGCCGCGTGCGTGGTCGACTGCCCCTGCAGGGTGGCCATCGCCTGGACCACCGGCTTCGGCGCCACCGTGAAGCCCACGCGCCAGCCGGTCATCGCGAACGCCTTGGAGACGCCGTCGATGATGAGGGTCTTGGCGCGCACGTCCGGGCCGATGGTGGCCGGCTGGAAGAACTTGCCGTCGCCGTAGACCAGCGTCCGGTAGATGTCGTCGGTCATCAGCCAGACGTCTTTTTCGACCGCCAGCTTGGCCAGCGCGCGCAGCGTCGCCTCATCGTAAATCGCGCCGGTCGGATTCGACGGCGAGCAGACCAGGATCATCTTGGTGCGGGGCGTGATCGCCTTCGCGACGTCTTCGGCGCGGACCTGGAAGTTCTCCGACGCCTTGGTCGGCACGTTCACCGGGCGGCCGCCGGCCAGCTTGACGATGTCGTTGTAGCTGACCCAGGCCGGCGTCGGGATGATGACCTCGTCGCCCTCGTCGATGAGCGCGAACACGGCGTTGTAGATCGACTGCTTGGCGCCCGAGCTGACGATCACCTCGCTGGGGTCGATCGACAGGCCGTGGGCGGCGCCGATCCACTTGGCCACCGCCTTGCGCAGCGGGACCGTCCCCTCGACCAGCGTGTACTTGGTCGCGCCGGCGTCCAGCGCCTTTTTGGCCGCGTCCTTGATGTGCTCCGGCGTGTCGAAGTCGGGCTCACCCGCGCCGAAGCTGACCACGTCGATCCCCTCGGCCTTGAGCTTGGCCGCCTTGGCCGACACGGCCAGCGTGGGAGACGGTTCGACGACGGACAACCTGCGGGCCAGCTTGATACTCACGGCGTGACTCCTTGTTTGCGTTTGTCGGCCAGCGCGGCGGCCACGCTCCGCGGAACCATCCGCGAGACGTCGCCGCCCATCAGGGCGACCTCTTTGACGAGCGAAGAGGATACATAAAAGCTGTCTTCGCCGGTCATCAGAAACATCGTCTCGACGTCGGGCGCCAGACGCCGGTTCATGTGGGCCAGCTGGAACTCGTACTCGAAGTCGGCCAGCGCGCGCAGCCCGCGAATCACGACCGTGGCGCCCCGGCGGCGGCAGTACTCCGCCAGCAGCCCCTGGAAGGCGTCGACCTCCACCTGGGGGTTGGAGCCGACCGCGTCCACGATCATGGCCTGGCGCTCGGCCAGGGTGAAGAGCGGCGTCTTGCGGACGTTGTCGGCCAGCGCGACCACCACCCGGTCGAAGATTTTCAGCGACCGCCGCAGGATGTCGACGTGTCCGTTGGTGATCGGGTCGAAGGTCCCGGGGTAGACGGCCAGCGTCATGCGACGGTTACGAGCCGGAGCAGCGATAGAAGGAGAGCTCGGTGTCGCCGTACTCGCGCCGGTCGGTCAGGAACAGGCAGCCGACCGAGTCCGGCGGCGGGTGGCGGCCGTCGTGCTCGACGATCACCACCGCGCAGCTGGTGAGAAGCGCGCCCGACAGCGCGGCCAGCACGCCGGCGGTGTCCTTGGCGTACGGCGGGTCCAGGAACACCCACGAGAAGCGCTCGTCACCGCCGGCCAGCTTTCGCAGCGCCGACCGGACGTCGCCGGCGAACACCCGCGCGCGCCCCTCGACGCCGGCTTCCCGCAGGTTCCGGCGCAGCGCGGACAGCGCATTGCCGTCACGTTCGACGAACACAGCCGCGGGCGCGCCGCGCGAAAGCGCCTCCAGCCCCAGCGCGCCGCTGCCGGCGTAAAGGTCCAGCACCGGCCCGGGCGGTGGCCCCAGGATGTTGAAGATCGCCTCGCGGACCCGCGAGGCGGTGGGGCGCGTGCGCGACCCACGGGGAACGAACAGACGCCGGCCCCGATCCAGGCCGCCGGTGAGACGCATTGAACAACGTTCCTACCGCGCCAGCCCCATCGGGTCAATTCCCGCGAAGGTCACGGCTCAGGTCGGCGCGTCAAAACCGGCGGGTTTCCCGCAACCTCGGCGCGAGCTGACCGACAAAGTGATACAATTGGGCGGCCCAGATGTCGCAGGTAGGCGCATTCTTCGACGTAGATCGCACGCTGGTCTCCTGCAACACCGGGCGCCTGTTCCTGCGCGACCTGCGGCGGCGCGGAGAAATCTCGTTTTTTCGCGCACTTAGAGCTTTGGGCTGGATGGCCAAGTATCACCTGTCGCTGATCGACCTCCAGTGGGTGGCCGCGCGCGTGGCTTCCCACATGGCCGGCTGGGCCGAGCGGGACTTCGCGGATCGCTGCCGCCGCTGGGTCGAAGACGAAGTCCTCCCGCTGGTCGTTCCGGGCGCGCGGACCCGCATCGACCGCCACCGGGCCGACGGGCACGTCCTGGCGATCCTCTCCTCCTCGCCGACCTACGTGACCCGACCCATCGCCGAAGCGGTGGGCATCGAAGAAGTGATCTCGACCCGGTTCGAGGTGGCGGACGGGCTGTTCACCGGCCGGCTGGTCGCCCCCGCCTGCGTGGGGCCGGGCAAGGTCCACTGGGCCGAGGACCTGGGCGTGCGGCGGCAACTCGATCTCGCCCAGAGCTGGTTCTATACCGATTCTTACACCGACCTGCCCATGCTCGAACGCGTGGGCAACCGGGTGGTCGTGAACCCTGACCCACGGCTGCGGCGTACGGCCAAGCGGCGGGGCTGGCCGGTGCAAGATTGGCGATTCCCCTCATCCCCCGTGGAGCAGACCGCGTGAGCGTCTATTCGGCCCCCTGGTACACCCCGGCCGTTCAACGGATCTTGGACCTGGCCCTGGAAGAGGACGTCGGCCGCGGCGACGTCACGACCGCGTCCGTCATCGAGGAGACGCAAGAAGCCGAGGCCGACATCATCGCCAACGAGCGGGCGGTCGTCTGCGGGCTGGGTATCGTCGAGGCGGTGTTCACCCGGTTCGACTGGCGGACGCGCCTGCGCATGAAGGTGGCCGACGGCGATCCGGTCCAGCCGGGCACGGTAGTGTCCACCGTGCGTGGCCCGGCAGCGGCGCTGCTGGCCGGTGAGCGGACGGCGCTGAACTTCCTGCAACGCATGTCGGGCATCGCGACCGTCACGCAGGCTTACGTCGCCGCCGCCGAGGGGGCCAAGGTGCGGGTCACCGACACGCGCAAGACCACCCCGGGACTGCGCGCGCTGGAGAAATACGCGGTGCGGATCGGCGGCGGGGCCAATCACCGCTCCGACCTGGCGTCGGGGATCTTGATCAAGGACAACCACATCGCGCTGGTGGGGTCGGTGCGCGAGGCGGTGCGGCGGGCGCGGGCCGCGGCCCCCCACACGTTGCGCGTGGTCGTCGAGGTGGACAACCTGAGCCAGCTCGACGAAGCGCTGGAGGCGGGGGCGGAGGGCGTGCTGCTGGACAACTTCCAGCTTCGCGAGATGGCCGAGGCGGTGCAGCGGATCCGCGACCGGCGGCCCCAGACCATCATCGAGGCGTCGGGCGGCGCGACCCTGGACCGCATTCGGGAGATCAGCAAGACCGGCGTCGACGTGATCTCGACCGGCGCGATCACCCATTCGGCGCGGGCCGTCAACTACTCGTGCGACATCCGGCCGGTCGAAGGAACGCCGCCGGCGCGGCCCACCCGCTAGCGCCGCCCGCCCCGTGACCGATCCCGCAGGGCCGCCCACGGCCGAACGCGTGTTGGCGGCCCTGGCCACCCGGTGGCTCGGGCGGGCCTACGAATGGCTCCCGTCGTGCGGGTCGACGAACGACCTGGCGGGCGCGCGGGCGCGCGCCGGCGCGCCAGCCGGTCTGGTGATCGCGGCCGACCAGCAGACCGCCGGCCGCGGGCGCCTCGGGCGCTCCTGGCACTCGCCGCCGGGCGCCAACCTTTACCTGTCGATCCTGCTGCGGCCCGAGCGCCCGCCCGCAGACATCCCGCCGCTCACCCTGCTGGTGGGGGGGGCGCTGGCGCGGGCGCTGGCCGGGCTGGGGTTCGCGCCCCGCCTCAAGTGGCCGAACGACGTCCAGCTGGTCGACGAGACCGGGCGGCCCCGCAAAGTCGCGGGGATCCTGACCGAGATGTCGACGGCGGGCGATCGGACGCTGCAGGTGGTGGTCGGGGTTGGCCTCAACGTCAACGGCGTCGACTTCCCGCCCGACCTCGCGGAGATCGCGACCTCGCTGCGGCGCTCGCGCGGTGGCGCGCCGCTCGACCGCGCGGCGGTGTTGGCGGCGTTCCTGAACGCGCTCGAGCCGATGCTGTTGGACTTCGAGCGGGTGGGGCCGGGCGCCGCCGTCGCCGCCTTCGAAACCTACGCGGCGCTGCCGGCCGCCTGTCTGGTGACCGCCCCCGGCCGCCCGGGCGAACGGCTGGAAGGAATCGCGCTGGGCGTGGACGCAGACGGCGCCTTGCGCCTGCGGGACGAGACAGGGCAGATTCACCGCGTCCTTTCCGGAGAGATCCACACATGACCAGCTTCGAGTCGTTGGTCCTGGGCGTCGTCCAGGGCGTGACGGAATTCCTGCCCATCTCGTCGACCGCCCACCTGCGCATCGTTCCCGCGCTGTTGGGGTGGGGCGATCCGGGCGCCGCGTACACGGCGGTCCTGCAGCTCGGCTCGTTGCTGGCCGTGATCGGGTACTTCCTTCCCGAGCTCTGGAAGATGGTTCGGGCGGCCGTGGCCGCGCTGGGCGACCGAAGCCGGCCGGCGCCCCGACCGGCGCGCGAGCTGCTGTACCTGATCGTCGGCACGATTCCAGCGGGCATCGCCGGGGTCGCGTTCCGGCACGCCATCGAAGGTTCGCTGCGCTCGCTCTGGGTGATCGCCCTGGCGTTGATCGTCGTGGCGCTGTTGCTGGCCGTCGTGGAACGCCGCGCCCGCCACGTGCGCGAGTTCGAGGAGATCACGTTGGGCGACGCGCTGCTGATCGGCTGCGCGCAGGCGTTCGCCGTCATCCCCGGCGTGTCGCGTTCGGGCAGCACGCTGGCCGCCGCCATGGCGCTGGGCCTCAAGCGCGAGGCCGCCGCGCGCTTTTCGTTTTTGCTCAGCGTCCCCGTCGTGGCCGCCGCCGGCATCTTCGAGATGCCCAAGGTCCTGAAGGCGCACGACCTTCATGCAGGCACGCTGGTCATCGGCCTCCTGGCCGCCGCCGTCGCCGGCTACGCCAGCATCGCCTGGCTCCTCCGATTCCTGCGCGCCCGCAGCACCATCCCCTTCGTCATCTACCGCGTCGCGCTGGGCCTGATCCTGATCGCGATGCTGGCGGGCGGCCGGTTGTAAACACACGAGCGTACGGGCGGACCGCACCCGCTCTGGACGGTGAGGCCCCCGAGCCTTCGCGCGCGGCGATCCGATTTCAAGACGCGCAGCGTCCGTCTGACCGTGCACACATTGCTGCTCTGGGTCGCTGAGAGCCCGGCAAGCCTGAAGTCACGTTGAAGGTACGGTGCCGATTCCAGATCACCCGCTGGCCGGCGAAGCAGAGATCGAAGCTCATCCCGTCGCCCCGGCCCGCAACGTCTGACATGGACGGCGATGACGGGGGGCGCCTGGAATGATAGGTTCATTGATTCGCGGGTCGGACTCTTACCTTTTGGAAGTTTCTGCCCGGTGTAACAGAACTTAGGAGGCCCCATGCGGCGATCCGCGTCACGTCTGTTCGCGACTTCTTTGCTTTTGATTGGGTTTGGCTGCGCGTCCCCCTCCTCGGGCGGCGGGAGCGGCGGCAGCAACGGACCCGGCAACGGCGGCAGCAACAACCCCGGCGCCGGCGGCAGCAACAACCCCGGCGCCGGCGGATCGCACAGTGGCGGCTCGACGGGCACCGGGGGCAGTTCCGGCACGGCCTGCACGCCGACCGACACGCAGCTGGTGAATTCCAGCGGGTACTACTGCACCAGCGCCAGCGTCGGCTTGCAAGGCGCCATCTACGCGTACGGGGATGGTATGTCGTGTCCGTACGCGCCGGGGGCGCCCACCCCGGCCACTTTCTGCGCGGGGAACAAGTGCTGCCTCAGCGGCACGACCAAGATCGACTCGACGTTCGCCGCCTGGGGATGCGGGATCGGGGTGGAGCTGGACGACGTGGCGATGACCAAGATGCCCTACAGCGGCTCGGTCGATTGCTTCCAGGTCACGCTCACGGGAACGAGCGGCGGCAACGGCGTGCAGATCGGATTCACGCAATCCGCGAATCCGCCCAGCACTGCGGTTGCCCCGTTCTCGATGATTCCGCCCTTCAGCGACGGCTATAGCGGCAAGATCTGCTTCAGCGACGCCACGTGCCCTGCCTGGGCGACCGCGGCGCAGTGCTCGAAGACGGGAACCAACGGAACACCGGTCGACATGCAAATCCAGATCAACGGAGGCACCACCGCCGGCGCTTACGACTTTTGTTTGACGAGCATCGTGCCGGTGACCGGCTCCACGGGGACGGGTGGATCGGGAGGCGGCGGGACGTCGAGCTGCACCAGCCCCAGCGGCACCGGCACCATCACGGACCAATTCGGCGCCGCCCACGTGAGCTGTCCCAAGGACTACATTGTCCAGAACAACGACTGGGGCGTGAGCAGCGCGTCCCAGACCCTGAACTACGGGCCTGGCACGAAGTTCAAGGTCGCCACGCAAAGCGGGACCGGCGCCAACCACGCGCCGGCGTCGTATCCCAGCATTTTCACCGGCATCGGCGGCGTGGGCAGCACGAATGGGAGCGGGCTGCCGCTGGCGGTGTCGTCGATCAGCGCGACCGGAATCTCGACGAGCTGGACCTTCAGCAACGCCGGCGTGAGCGGCAGCTACAATGCCGCCTATGACGTGTGGTTTAGCACGTCGTCGGGCGGTGATTCGAAGCCCTCCGCCCCGAGCGGCGGATACCTGATGGTCTGGTTTTACATCCCGACCGACAACCAGCCGGTCGGGTCGCTGGTGCCCAACGGCAGCGCAACGATCGGCGGCAAGACGTTCAACGTCTGGTACGGAACGAACAACGGCAAGCCCGTGGTTTCCTACGTACCGACGTCGAATTCGAACTCGTTCACGTCCTGGACTTATCCGCTGGGAGCGTTCATCCAGGACGCCGCGACTCGAAATTGTTCCGGCAGCACGAAGTGCATTCAAAGCAGTTGGTATCTGGAGACCGTGTACGCTGGGTTCGAGATCTGGAACGGCGGCGCCGGGCTCCAGACGACCGACTTCGGCGTGACCGTCCCGTAGTCCGCCGACAGCGAAGGCCGGCCGACGCCGATCGGCCGGCCGGCCGCTCCGTCATTCCGAACCCGCGCGCTGAATTCAAAGGTTCGCGACGGGCGCGGTCACCCGCGCCGCCCGCGCGCCGGGCCGGCGATGTAGCGTTCGCCGGTGTCGGGCAGGACCGTGACGACGGTTCGGCCGGGGCCGAGGGTGCTCGCGAGGTCGAGGGCGACGCGGACGGCGGCGCCGGCGGAGATGCCGACCAGCAGGCCCTCGCGGCGAGCCAGCTCGAGGCGGGTGGCCTCGGCCTCCTCTTCGGTGACGCGGCGGACCTCGGTGAGGAGCGCCCGGTCGAGGATGTCGGGCACGAAGCCGGCGCCGATGCCCTGGATGCGGTGCGGGCCGGGCGAGCCGCCGGACAGCACGGCGCTGTTGGCAGGTTCGACGCCGACCAGGGCGACGTCGGCGCGCCGCGCGCGGAGCGCCTGCCCGATGCCGGTGATGGTGCCGCCGGTGCCGACGCCGGCCACGAAGGCGTCGGGGGCGCGGCCGCCGAGCTGCGCCAGGATCTCGGGTCCGGTGGTGGTCCGATGCACGACCACGTTCACCGGGTTCTTGAACTGCTGGGGCATGAACGCGTTCGGGTTGGTCGCGGCGATCGCCGCCGCCTTCTCGACGGCGCCGCGCATGACCCGCTCGGCCGGCGTCAGGTGCAGCTCGGCGCCGTACGCGCGCAGAAGCTCCATCCGCTCGGGCGACATGTTCTCGGGCATGGTCAAGATCAACCGATAGCCCTTCACCGCCGCCACCAGCGCCAACCCGATGCCGGTGTTCCCCGAGGTCGCCTCGACCAGGATCGACCTGCCGGGGATGAGCCGCCCTTCTCGCTCGGCGGCCTCGACCATCGCCAGGGCGGTGCGGTCCTTCACCGAACCGCCGGGGTTGAACTGCTCGCACTTGCAGAGCACCTGGGCCGAGCCGGCGGCCGGCAGCCGCCGCAACCGCACCAGCGGCGTGCGGCCGATGCGGGCCAGGATGTCGTCGTCGATCCCGGGCGCGTCCATCAGATGAAGTACATCGTGGCCGGCACGACGGCCCGACGCACGCCCGCCGATTCGGCGCGGGCGACGAAATCGGCCAGCTTGGTCCGTTCGAGCACCTCGATGAGGCGCGTGCCCACCTCGCCCCAGACCAGCGACGGGATGTCGCCCGGGCCGGGCTCGCCGCCCACGCCCAGCAGGTCCTCCAGCGGACCGCGCACGGCCCGCAGGATGTCCGCCATCGAGATCTCGGCCGCCGGCCGCGCCAGCGCGTAACCACCGTGCGGTCCTCGCCGCGCCTCGACCAGCCCCGCCCGCCGCAAGTCCTGCAGGATCTGCTCGAGGAACTTGAACGGGATGCCTTGCCGCTCGGCGATCTCCTTGGCCTGGGCCGCCTGGCCGGGACCGGCGCCGGCGTGAAACGCCAGGTCGTAGAGCGCCCGGATGGCGTAGCGGGTGCGGATGGTGAGCCTCAAATGGAGTAATCCTCCAAGAACACTTTCGCGTCGCGCGGGCTGGCCATCACCAGGTCGCCTTCGTTGATCGACAGCGCCTGCACCTCGGCCTTGGGCATCTCCACCGTCATGGGCGCCCCGTCGGACAGCTTCAGCGACAACTTGACGGTGCCGCCCAGCCAGGCCATGCGCTCGACCCGCGCCAGCGACACCTCGGGGGCGCCCGCCTCGGCCTTGGTCAGCGTCACGTCGTGCGGCCGCACGTAGGCGTGGACCGACGCGCCGTCCGGCGCGTCGACGCCGTCGGCCACGGACACCGCCAGCGTCCCGACCGACACGCGTCCGCCCACCATGAGCCCGCGCAGCACGTTGGCGCCGCCGACGAACGCGGCCACGAACGGCGTGGCCGGGCGGTCGTACACCTCGCGCACGGTGCCGGCCTGCGCGACGCGGCCGTCGTGCATGACGACGACCCGGTCCGAGACCTCCATCGCTTCTTCCTGGTCGTGCGTGACCAGCAGGGTCGTCACGTCGTGCTCGCCGTGCAGCCGCCGCAGCCAGTCGCGCAGCTCGACCCGGACCTGCGCGTCCAGCGCGCCGAACGGCTCGTCCAACAGCAGCAGCTTCGGTTGGATGGCCAGGGCCCGCGCGAACGCCACGCGCTGCCGCTGGCCGCCGGACAGCTCGGCCGGGTAGCGCTCACCCAGTCCGTCGAGCTGCACCAGCGACAACAGCTCGTCGACCTTGCGCTTGACCTCGTCGGCCGGCGCCTTCCGCACCCGCAGCCCGAAGGCGATGTTCTTGCGCACGGTCATGTGCTTGAAGAGCGCGTAGCTCTGGAAGACGAAGCCCAGCCCCCGCTTCTGAGCGGGGACGCCCGTCATGTCCTGCTCGCCGAACAAAACCTGGCCGGCGTCCGGCTGCTCGAGCCCGGCCACGATGCGCAGCACGGTCGACTTGCCGGAGCCCGAGGGGCCCAAGAGGGTGGTGATCCCGCCGGGCGCCGCCGCGAACGACACGTCCGCCACCGCCGGCGTGCCGCTGGCCGTGAAGCGCTTCGTGAGATTTTTGACCGTCAGGCTCATCCAACACCAGCGCGCCGACCGGGCGGGGCTTTGCCCGCCCGGCCGGCGCGGAAGGTCCCGAGCCCCGCGAAGGAGCCCGTCTCGTCGCCGATCAGCGGCTCAGGCCGCGCACTCGCCTTCCATCTCGACGACCTCGAAGGCCTTGCTCTCGCCGAAGTCGACGAAGTCCTCGGCCTTGGCGGTGGTGGCGTCCAGCTCGCCCAGGTCCTTGATGCGCGCGCCCACCTTGGCCGGCTCGATCCGGCTGAAGAACGCCAGCGGCGTCTCGCCCGGCTGCTTCTCCTCGGTGTAGAGCGCCACCAGCCGCTCCAGCGCCTGCGGCACCCGGCGCGCCGGCACCTTGCCGGCGATGCGCCCGAACTTCGGGCCGCCGGCGTCGAAGCCGCCGCCGATGAACACGAAGTACTGCGGCACCGGCTTGCCGTCGATCTTGCGCATGCCCCCCTGCAGGCCGATGACGCCGCTGTAGTGCTGGCCGCACCCGTTCGGGCAGCCGGACATCTTGACGTCCAGCCCCGGCACCTGCGCGACCAGATCCGGCCGCCCGTCCAGGAAGTCGGTCAGCGAGGCGCCCAGCGCCTTCGAGTTGGTGACGGCGATCTTGCAGCTGGAGGCGCCCGGGCACGACAGCACGTCGGCCATGGTCATGGCGCCGGCCTGCCCGAGCCCGATGGCGGTCAGCTCGCGGTGCAGCTCGGGGACGCGCCAGGTCGGGATGAACCGCAGCACCAGATTCTGTTCGTTGGTGGTGCGCAGCTCGCCGTCGCTGTACTCCGTGACCAGCGCCGCCAGCGCCCGAAAGTGAGCCGGCGAAAGGTCGCCCTTGGGGACGCGCACGATGACCGCCGAATAGCCGGCCTGCTTCTGCGGGCGGACGTTGGTCTTCTGGAAGGCCGCGAACTCCGGCAGCGGCTCGACCAGCGCGCCGGCCGCCGGGACCGCGCGCGGCTTGGGCGCGGGGGCCAGGGCCAGCGGCCGCCCCCCCTCGGCGCGCACCGCGTCCAGGTCCTTCTGGTACTCGGCCAGGAAGGCCGGCGTGCCCAGCTTCTGGATGGCCCACTTGAGGCGCGCCTTGTGCTTGTCCTTGCGGTTCCCGATCCGGTGGAAGGTACGGACCAGCGCCTCCGAGACCTCCAGCACCTGCGTGGCGGGCAGGAACTCGTGGACCAGGATGGCCGCCTTGCGCAGCGTCGAGAGGCCGCCGCCCATGTAGACCTTGAAGCCGGGCGTGCCGGCCGCGTCGGTGGTGGCCAAAAACCCCAGGTCGTTGATCTGCGCCTGCACGTCGTCGTAGCCGCAGCAGCCGCCGAACGCGATCTTGAACTTGCGCGGCAGCGCCGACGAGAACGCCCCGCGCAGGAGGTGGCGCGTGGTCGCCTCGGCGTAAGGCGAGACGTCGAACGGTTCATGCGCCGCCACGCCAGCGAACGGGCAGCCGGTGATGTTGCGGACCGAGTTGCCGCAGGCTTCGCGGGTGGTCAGCCCGGCGTCGGCGGCCGTCCCCAGCGCCAGCTCGGCGTCCTTCTCCTTGACGAAGTGCAGCTGGATGTTCTGCCGGGTCGTGATGTGCCCGGCGCCGCTGCCCGCCCACTTCTCCGTGATGTCGGCCAGCGCCTGCAGCTGCGCCGCCGTGGCGATCCCCTGCGGCAGCTTGATCCGCATCATGTACACGCCCTCTTGCCGCTGGCCGTAGGTGCCGTTGATCAGGCGGAAGGCGCGCCATTCGTCCGGAGTGATGTCGCCGGTTTCGAACCGCTCGAGCATGTCGACGAACGCGTCCACATCCTCCTGTTCGGCGAAGCCGGGGCGGCCGACGTTGTCTGGAACGAAATCGACGATGGGGTTCGCGCTCATGTCTGTCCTTTGTGCTGTTGCGGAAGAGGGCTCGCGGAATCAGAAGCCAGCTCGGCGGCCAGGCCGACGACCGCGCCGACGACCAGCAGCCCGGGGGCGCCGGCGGAGGTGGGCGGGACCTCGGCGGCGCCCAGGCCGTCGAGCGTGCCGATCCAGCGCGCGCTCTGCGGGGTGGCCGCGCCGACCACGACGGCGGCCGGCGTGCCGCCCGACCAGCCGCGCGCGATCAACCGCTCGGCGATGCGGGCGCGCTGGCCGAGACCCATCATGATGACCAGCGTCGCGCTGTCGGGTCCGAGCTGGTCCAAGATGGGCGCGTAGGTGGCCTCGTGGTGGCCGGTGACGACCAGGAAGCTCGAGGCCAGCCCGCGATGCGTGACCGGAATGCCGGCCAGCGCGGGCGCGGCCACCGCCGACGAAACCCCGGGCACCACCTCGAACGGGATGCCGGCCTCGGCCAGCGCCAACCCCTCTTCGCCGCCGCGGCCGAACACGAACGGGTCGCCGCACTTGAGGCGCACGACCGTCAGGCCGCGCCGGGCGTAGCGGACCAGCAGGCGGTTCAGCACCTCCTGCGCGATCGACTGGCGGCAGGCCCGCTTGCCGACGAAGAACCAGCGCGCCTTCGGGGCGTAGACGCGCATCTCCTCGGACGAGAGCGCGTCGTAAAGGACCAGGTCCGCCTCGGCCAGCCGGCGCATGCCGCGCACGGTGATCAGATCGGCGCTGCCCGGCCCGGCCCCGACCAGCGTGACGCGCCCGACGCCGGTCATCCGGCGGCCCTCTCGGCGTAGAGCCGGTTCAGCGCCTCGAGCAGCAGCGGCCGCCGCTCGGCCATCGGCGTGCGCGCCGCCCGCCAGGCCGCCCGCTGCCGCTGCGCCTCGGCGCTCCACGAGGACAGGTCGTCGGGCAAGAGCGCGTCCAGCCCCTCGCGCACCAGCCCGGCCAGGGCCGGCGCGCGGCCATCGGTCGACACGGCGACGGTTACGCCGCCGCGCCGTAAAGTCCCTGCGCCGTACGCGCTCGCGGCCGATGGATCGTCGACCGCGAGCACGTAAAGACGCCGGGACTCCGCCTCCGCCGCCACGACGCGATTGACCTCGGGCGGCGCCGCCGCCACCACCAACCAGACCGCCCGAAGGTCACTCGCCAGGAAACAACGGCGCTCGATCGAGATCTTCCCTGACGTTGCCAGCGTCTCCAATTCCGGCCGGAGCTCGGGCGCGACCACCAAGACCTTCGCTCCCGTCCCCAGCAGCGTCCCCACCTTGGCGGTCGCGACCGGCCCACCACCGACGACCAACACCTCGCGCCCGGACAACTTCAAGAACAAGGGGAGCAGCTCCGCCGGCGCGTCCGGCTGCTCTGGCTGTGCGCTGCTGCCCATTGTTGACTCTTCTACTTGGGAATTCCGCCGCCGCAAAAACCGCGACGAATGGGCCCCAGAGTACCTCATCTGGGTGCCCCTTTCAACCACCCCGGCCCGCAAACCATACCGTTTTGGTCTTCTTTTCGCCGGCGCCCGGATCGGGTATGCTGGCCGCCCATGTCGATCGACGTCGCGGAGGTCCAGGAGGCGGCGGCCCGCCTTCGTCAAGCAACGCCCGCCGATGTGGTGAAATGGGCGATGACGCGCTACGGGCGCGGGATGGTGATCGCCTCCAGCTTTTCGATCGAGGACTGCGTCATCATCCACATGGCCGCCCAGGCCGCGCCCGCGGACGTTCGGGTCTTCGCGCTGGACACCGGGCGGCTTCCCGACGAGACCTACCTGACCGCCGAGCGGATCCGGATGAAGTACGGCGTCCAGATCGAGTGGTTCTTCCCGGACCGCGCCGCCGTCGAGAAGCTGATCAGCGCCAAGGGCCTCTACAGCTTCCGCGACTCGCTGGACGAGCGGCACGAGTGCTGCGGCATCCGCAAGGTCGAGCCCCTGTCGCGGGCGCTGGCCGGGCGGGACGGCTGGATGACCGGCCTGCGCAACGAGCAGTCGGTCACCCGAACGGACACGCCGGAGGTGGAGATCGATCGGTCGCACGGCGGCATCGTCAAGGTGAGCCCGCTGGTCCGCTGGACGATGGGCGACGTGCGGGCGTACGCCCAGCAGCACCGCGTCCCG
Organism: Myxococcota bacterium; assembly: GCA_025934105.1. Taxonomy (GTDB): domain Bacteria; phylum Myxococcota_A; class Polyangia; order Fen-1088; family Fen-1088; genus JADGRB01. The sequence continues at coordinate 48,398 of JAICYS010000003.1, forward strand.
ATCCACCCGCTGCACGACAAGGGGTACCCGTCGATCGGCTGCGCCCCCTGCACGCGCGCCATCAAGCCTGGCGAGCACCCGCGCGCCGGCCGCTGGTGGTGGGAAGATCCGGAGAACAAGGAGTGCGGCCTGCACCTGCCGATCGCGCCCGAGCCGGCGTGATGGGCTAGGCGTTCGGCCGTGCGAGGCCGTCACGTCGGGACGGCGGGATCGTCGGGTCGGCGAGCGAGAGGTCCCGTCCCGACGTGAACGAGCTGGCATATCCCGCGCGCAGCAGCTCGATCGCGAGCACCTGCAGCAGCAGCCCGGCCGGCGGACGCGGCGCCACGCCGTTCACGGCAGGTCTCGATGCCGGAAGGCCCGTTTGCCGGGGCCGTAGGCCGCCGTCTCCTGGCCGTGGCCGCGCAGCAGCCAGCGGTAGGTCAGCAAGCCGTCGATGCCGACCGGACCGCGCGCGTGCAGCTTGTCGGTGCTGATGCCGACCTCGGCCCCCAGCCCGTAGCGGTAGCCGTCGGCGAACCGGGTGCTGGCGTTGTGGTAGACGCCGGCGGCGTCGACCTCGGCCAGGAAACGTTCGGCGGCGGCCGCGTCCTCGGTGACGATCGCCTCGGTGTGCTTCGAGCCGTGGGCCGCGATGTGGACCAGGGCGCCGTCGAGGCCGTCGACCTGCTTGATCGCGATGACGTTGGCGCCGAACTCGAAGCCGAAGTCTTCGTCGCCGGCGGCCTTGATGCCGGGCGCCCGCGCGCGCGTGGCGGCGTCGCCGCGGATCTCGACGCCGGCCTTCTGCAGCGCGGCCAGGCAGGCGTCCAGCGCCGCGCCGGCGCCGGCATCCCAGAGCAGCGTCTCCGTCGCGTTGCACGCCGCCGGGTACGTCGTCTTGCCGTCGACGGCCAGCCGGGCCGCCATGGCCGGATCGGCCGCCGCGTGCACGTAGAGGTGGCAGACGCCGGCCGCGTGTCCCATGACGGGAATCTGGCTGGACTGCTGGATGTGCCGCACGAACTCCGACGAGCCGCGCGCGACGATCACCTCGACCAGGCCGTGCAGCCCCAGCACCGCGTTCACCTCCTCGCGTCCCTCCAGCAGCACGGCGGCGCGCGGGTCGAGGCCGGCGCCGCTCAGCACCTGGCCGACGATCTGGCTGAGGGCGCGGTTGGTGCCCAGCGCCTCGCGGCCGCCCTTCAAGAGGACGGCGTTGCCGCTCTTCCAGGCCAGGCCGACGATCTGCACCAGCGCGTCGGGCCGCGATTCGAAGACGACGCCCAGCAAGCCCAGCGGACAGGTGACCCGCTCGAGCACCAGCCCCTCGTCCAGCTCGCGCCGCAGGGTGACGCCGCCCACCAGATCGGGCATGGCGGCCAGCTGATCGAGGCCGTCGCACACGCCGTCGAGCTTGCCGGCGTCCAGGCCCAGGCGCTTGACCAGCGGCGAGGCCACGCCTTCCGCCCTGGCGCGTTCGAGATCGGCGGCGTTGGCGGCGAAGATCGCCTGCCGGTGCCGCGGGTCGCGCAGCGCCTCGGCCAGCGCGCGCAGCAGCGCCGAGCGGCGCTCGGGCCCCAGGCGGGCCAGCTTGCCCCCGGCCTGCTTGGCCGCCACGGCGGTGGCGCGGATCGCGTCTTCGTTGGTCGTCATCACAGAGCTCCCATCACCAGGTTGTCGCGCGTGATCAACGCATCGTAGCTTCGCCAGCCGAGGATGGCGTCGATGTCGTCGCTGTGCCGGCCGGCCAGCTTGCGGCAGGCCTCGGAGGGATAGTTGACCAGCCCGCGTCCGTGGACGCGGCCGCTGCCGTCGCGGATCTCGACCACGTCGCCCTTTTCGAAGGTCCCTTCCACGCCGACCACGCCGATGGGCAGCAGCGAGGCCTTCTTGGCGCCGATCAGCGCCGCCAGCGCGCCTTCGTTCACCACCAGCGCGCCGCGGTGGCGGGCGCCCACGGCGATGTGGCGCAGCCGGGCCGGCCGGCGCGTGACCGACACCAGCGTGCCGACGTCTTCGCCGGCCAGGGCCCGTTCGAGGACGCCCGGCTCGCCGCCGGCGATCAGCACCGCGGTCCCCTCCGAGGAGGCGAGCTGCGCGGCCGCCAGCTTGCTGCCCATTCCGCCGGTGCCGCCCGCCGAACCGCCGCTGGCGCGCGCCAGCGTGGAGGGATCGATCTGGTTCAGCTCGGCGATCCGCGTGGCGGCGGGATCCAGCTTGGGGTTGGCGGTGAAGAGGCCCCCGACGTTGGTCAGCATCACCAGGAGATCCGCGTCCAGGGACACGGCCACCAGGGCCGCCAGGCCGTCGTTGTCGCCGAACGCGCCCGGGCCCGGCACGGCGCCGCCCTGCGCGCGGCGGTACTCGACCAGCTCGGCCACGCTCACGCTGTCGTTCTCGTTCAGGACCGGAATCACGCCCAGCTCCAGGAGGCGCATCAAGGTCGTGCGCAAGCAGATGGCCCGGTCTCGGTCGGCCAGGTCGTCCTGCGTCAGCAGGACCTGCGCCGCGGTCACCCCCTGCGCGGCGAACGCCTGCGTGTAGACGCTCATGAGGTGGCCCTGCCCGACCGCCGCGCAGGCCTGGCGCAGGCCCAACGAGCGCGGCCGCTCGCCCAGCCCCAGCACCCGCATCCCCATGCCGACCGCCCCGCTCGACACCAGCAGCACCTGGCGGCCGGCCTTGCGCAGCGCCGCCAGGCTGCCGACGATCGCGTCGACGCGCTGGCGCGCGAGCTCGGCCCCGTCGCGCATCACGACGTGCGTTCCCAGCTTGACGACGATGCGGTGCGCCTCCGCGAGCTGACGGCGAGCAGCGGACATCAGCCGGCCAATTTAGCCCAAACCGGGGCCCGCAGCATCTGCGCTGCGAGGGTGATTCACCGGCCGCGCGCGAACGCGGCCGGCAGCTTCTTCGGCGCCACGGCGCGGCCGCCGCGCCCAGACACGCGAGTTACGCGGCCGGCGCCAGGGCCTGGATCTCGATCTCGATGTCGACGTTCTTGCCGACCAGCACGCCGCCGGCCTCCAGCGCCTGGTTCCAGGTCGCGCCGAACTCCTCGCGCTGGATGGAGACCTTGCCGCTGAAGAGGACCTTCTGCTGGCCCCAGGGATCCTTGGCCTTGCCCAGGTACTCGACGTCGATCGCCACCGGCCTGGTGACCTTGCGGATGGTGAGGTCGCCGTGCAGCAGGAACTTGTCCTTGCCCTTGGCTTCGACCCGCGTGCTCTTGAACGTCAGGTTTGGGTGCTGCTCGGCGTCGAGGAAGTCCGCCGAGCGCAGGTGCGCGTCGCGCTTGGGTTCGTTCGTGTCGATGCTGGCGGCGTCGATGGTGATGTCGACCTTCGAGTTGGCCGGATTCTCCTCGTCGAATTGCAGCGTCCCGTCCCACTTCTGAAAGCGCCCCCGGACTTTGCTGATCACCATGTGCCGAACGGTGAAAAAGATGTCGGAGTGCGCGCGGTCGATTTGCCAGGTCTTGAGTGCCATGTGGGTCTCCTATAGACAGGTCTCGATACGATGCAAGGCCCTGGTCGAGGTTTCCGCGTTCCATGCGATAGTGGCGCCCGACATGATCGGCAAGTCGGAGACGCTCGCAGTCCTGGGGACCGGCACGATGGGCGAGGCCATCTTGCGCGGGCTGCTGCGGGCAGGGAAGCTGGAAGCCAGCCAGATCATCGGCACCGACCGGCGGGCCGAGGTCACGCGCGCCATTCATGAGAAGCACGGCATCCGGACCACCTCCGACAACCGCGAGGCGGCGGCGGCGGCGCAGATCGTCCTTCTCTGCGTGAAACCGCACGAGGTCGAACCGCTGGTCACCGACCCGGCGGTCGGGGCGGCGCTGGCCGGCAAGCTGGTGGTCAGCATCGCCGCCGGCGTCCGCCTGGACCAGCTGGCGGCCTGGCTGCCGAACAGCGCGGTGGTCCGCGCCATGCCCAATACGCCCTGCCTGATCGGCGAGGGGATGACCGTCATCGCGCGCGGCCCGCGGGTCACCGACGCGCAGGCGGCCACGGCGATCGAGGTCTTCCAGTCGGTGGGCGGCTGCCTCGAGGCCGAGGACAAGGTGATGGACGCGGTCACCAGCTTGAACGGCAGCGGCCCGGCCTTCGCGTACATCATGATCGAGGCGCTGACCGACGGCGGCGTGCGCATGGGGCTGCGGCGCGACACGGCCATGCAGATCGCCGCGCAGATGGTTCAGGGCGCGGCGCGCATGGTGCTGCAGACCGGGATGCACCCGGCGGCGCTGAAGGACCAGGTCACGACCCCCGCCGGAAGCACCATCGCCGGCCTGCTGATCATGGAGGACGGCCGGATCCGGTCGGTGATCGCGCGCGCCGTCGAGGAGGCGGCCAAGACGGCCGCCAAGCTGGGACAGCAAAAGCCGTCCGAGAAATGAAAGCGGCGGACGCGATGCTGCCCACGTCTCGAGGCCGCCTCGGGCTGCTCGCGGCCGCGATCGCCGGGCTGGCGTCGGCGGGCCGCGCGTCGGCGCAAGAACCGGCGCCGCCCGCCGGACCACCCCCGGCGCTCACCGCGACGGCGGCTCCGGCCGGCGGCGGCTTCGGCGCGCCCGGGACCTGGGTCTTCACGTACGACACCGCGGACACCGGGTCGGGATATGCCTTCTTTCACGCCGTCAGCCACGGCCAGACGACCGTCGAGCTCAACCCCGGCGCCGACACGTTCCTGGCTCCCAACGTCTCGGTGGGCGGGAACCTGCTCTTCTCGCACACCAGCGGAAGCGGCAGCTCCGTCGGCGCCGACGTCCGCGCCGGCTACAACCTGAACCTGACCGAGAGCGTCGGCCTCTGGCCCACCGCGCGTTACTTCGTGGTGCACCACCCCAGCCCGGCGGGCACCGCGACCTTCTTCGTCGTGTTCGCCCCGTTCCTGTGGCACGCCACCCCGCACTTCTTCCTGGGCGGCGGCCCCGCCCTCAACGTCGGCGTGTCCGGCAACGACTACACCCAGTTCGGGCTGGACTTCACGCTAGGCGGCTGGCTGTGAGCCGGGCGCGCAGCCCCGAGGCGCGCGCCGCCACGTCGCCGTTCCGCACGGCCAGGCTCAGCGCCTTGCGCGTCCCGACCAGCACCACCAGCCGCTTGCCGCGCGTGATCGCGGTGTAGAGCAGGTTTCGCTGCAGCATCACGAAGTGCTGCGTGTGCACCGGCACCACCACCGCCGGGTACTCGGACCCTTGCGACTTGTGCACGGTGGCCGCGTACGCCAGCACCAGCGCGTCCATCTCGTCGAGCGCGTACTCGATCGAGCGGTCGTCGAACTTCACGGTCACCGCGTCCTCGCCGACCGCCGCGATGAGGCCGGCGTCGCCGTTCCAGACCTCTTTGTCGTAGTCGTTCCGGATCTGCATGACCTTGTCGCCCAGCCGCAGCTCGCGCTGGCCGCGCGTCACCCCGGGCGCGCCCGCGGTCAGCGCCTCTTGCAACAGGCGGTTCAAGTTGCCCGCCCCCAGCTCGCCCCGGTGCATGGGCGCCAGCACCTGGATCTCGTGCGGCGCGAGCCCGTAGCGCCGCGGCAACCGGACCGCCACCAGGTCGCGGATCAAGGCCGCCGCCGCCTCGGGGTTCTCCTCCTCGAGGAAGAAGAAGTCCCGCCTATCGGCCCCCCGGTCGCCGCCGGCCGGCGGCGCGCCCAGCTCGGGCAGCTCGCCCTGCTGGATGCGGTGCGCGTTGACGACGATCAGGCTCTCGGCGGCCTGCCGGAAGATCTCGGTCAGCCGCACGGTGGGCGCCGCGCCGCTGCCGATCACGTCGGCCAGCACCGACCCCGGGCCCACCGACGGCAGCTGATCGACGTCGCCGACCAGGATCAGCCGGGCGCGCGCCGGTAGCGCGGCGACCAGGTCCGCGCCCAGGCGCACGTCCAGCATCGAGGCTTCGTCGACGATCAGCGCGTCGCACTCGAGCGGAGTCTGCGCGTTGCGGCCGAAGGTGCCGCTGGCCGGCCGCCACTCCATCAGCCGGTGCAGCGTCGAGGCCGGGGCGCCGGTGGCATCGGACAGGCGCTTGGCCGCGCGCCCGGTGGGCGCCGCCAGCGCCACGGTCAGGCCGCGCTGGCGCAGGATCGAGACGATCCCGCGCACGATGGTGGTCTTGCCGACGCCCGGCCCGCCCGTCACGATCGCCGCCTTGGCCGCGATGGCCAGGCGCACCGCCTCGGCCTGCTGGCGCGCCAGCGAGATGCCGGCGGCCCGTTCGTAGCCGGCGATGGCGGCCTCCGCGTCGGGGACCACCGGCGGCCCGGGCGCCTCGATCAGCCGGCGCAAACCGGCGGCCAGCGCAACCTCGGCCCGGTAGAGGCTGGTCTCGTAGACGGCCGGGTCGGCCGGATCGTCGACCACCGACGCGTCGATGGCGACCTCGCCCGCGCGCGCCAGGCGATCGACGGCGGCCGCGACCGCCCCCTCGTCCTGCTCCAGCAGGGCGGCGGCCCGGGCGGCCAGCGCGCGCCGCGGGACGAACAGGTGGCCGTTGTTGGCCTCGTCGTCCAGCGTCTGGCGCACGCCCGCCTCGAGGCGGGCCGGCGCGTCCGGGCCCACGCCCAGCGCGGCGGCCAGCTTGTCGGCCGACCGGAAGCCGATCCCCCACACGTCGAAGGCCAGACGGTAGGGGTTCTCCCGGACGCGCGCGATGGCGGCGGCGCCGTAGCGCTTGTAGATGCGCGCGGCGAACGCGGGCGAGACGCCGTAGCCCTGCAGGAACACCATCACCTCGCGGATCTGACGCTGGGCCGCCCAGGCGTCGCGCACGGCCCGGGCCCGCGAGCGGCCGATGCCGGAGACCTCGCCGATGCGCGACGGATCGCGGTCCAGGATCTCCAGCGTCTCGATCCCGAAGCGGTCGACGATGCGGCCCGCCAGCTCGGGGCCGATGCCCTTGATGAGGCCCGAGCCCAGGTACTTGCGCAACCCTTCCAGCGTGGCGGGCGCGACCTCGGTGTAGCGCGCGATCCGGAACTGCTGGCCGAAGCGGGCGTTGGTCTCGAACCGGCCGCTCACGCGCAAGGAGGCGCCCTCGGGGACGCCCACCAGCGCCCCGACGATGGTGACGATGTCGCCGTCCCGGTCGAGCTTGAGACGCGCCACCGTGAAGGCGCCGTCGCCGCCGGAGTAGACCACGCGCTCGACCGTGCCCATCAGCGTCTCTGCCGCGGCGTCCGGCTCTGCCTTGCCGCCTCGGGCCGTCACGCCGGCGCGGTCGAAGAGGTCCACCTCCCAGATGGGAGCACGCTGGGACAGCGCCTTCAACGTGGTAGTTTTATCCGTCCATGGCGCTGCCGCCTCCGTTGCCCCCCGACGCCCGGCGGCGTCCGCCCACACCTCCGGCGCCTCCACCGCCGCCCCCGCCTGCGCCGCCGCCCGCCGCGGCGCCTCCGCCTCCACCGGAGCCGCCCCCGCCCGCGCCGCCGGCGGCGCCCGGCGAGGCGACCGTGGAGGTCGTCAACCCGTCGGACGGCGGGTTCTGGTTCTGGCTGCTGCGCTTTTACGCCTTCGGGTTCCTGTGCGCGCTCGGCGCGCTGCTGCTGGGCGGGTTCGGCGCCTACGTGTATTTCGCCGCCACGCTGCCGCCGCTGCCGAACCTGACCACGTACCACGAGAGCGCGGCCACCACGACGGTCTTCCGCGGGTTGGACGGCACGCCGCTCGGCGAGCTGGCCACCGAGCGGCGCGAGATCCTGTCGTTCGACCAGTTTCCGCCGCAGCTCGTACACGCGTTCCTGGCCGCCGAGGACCGGCGCTTTTACCAGCACGACGGGCTCGACTACCGGGGCATTGCCCGCGCGCTCGGCGCCAACCTGCGCGCCGGCGAAGTGGCGCAAGGGGGCTCGACCATCACGCAGCAGGTCGCCAAGTCGTTCCTCTCGTCGGAACGCACCATCGAGCGAAAGATCCGCGAGGCGATCCTGGCGCGGCGGCTGGAACGGCGGAACAGCAAGGGCGACATCCTGACGCTGTACTTGAACCAGGTGTTCCTGGGGCACGGCGCGTACGGCGTCGCGGCCGGCGCGCGCACCTACTTCGACAAGGCGGTGGCCGATCTCGACGTGGGCGAGATGGCGCTCTTGGCCGGCCTGGTGCGCGCACCGTCGCGCTTTTCGCCGCTGGCCAACCTGGACAAGGCGCGCGCCCGGCGCGACCAGGTCCTGAGCGCCATGGTGGCGGCCGGGTACCTGTCCGACGACGAGGCCAACCGCTGGCGGGCCCGCCCGGTGATCATCCGGCAGCGGCCGGACTTTTTCCGGGCCGTCTCGCCCTACTTCAGCGAGCAGGTTCGCCGCGACGTCAGCAAGCGCTACGGGGACAAGAAACTCTACGAGGGAGGGCTGGACGTCGAGACCACGCTGCTCCCCTGGATCGACGTGGCCGCGCAAGAGAACGTCGACTTCTCGCTGCGCAAGCTGGACAAGCGGCAGGGGTGGCGCGGTCCGCTGGCCCGTCTCGGCCCGGCCGCCGCCGACGAATTTCGCCGGCGGGTGGCCGCCAAGTACGGCGGCGACCCGCCCGTCGAGGGACGGCTCTACCTGGGACTGGTGGAAGGTGCGGCCGAGGGGGGGGCCTACCGGGTCCGCGTCGGCACGCACGTCTACAAGCTGCCGGCCGGCAACATGCTCTGGGCGGTGCCGTACAGCGCGAAGGACAGCGTCAACGACCGCAAGCTCCAGTCGACGGTGGGGGTCCTGCACACCGGCGACGTCGTCTGGGTCAAGAACGCGCACCAGTCCAAGCGCGCCCGGTTTTCCGACTGGGTCTACGACAGCAAGAGCGAGGTGCAGTGGCTGCCCGCCTACGACGAGACGAAGCTGGGCAAAAAGCCGCCGCCCGTCGAGCTGACGCTGGAACAGACGCCGCGCGTGCAAGGGACGCTGTTCACGTACGACCACGGCTCGGGCTACGTCCTGGCGATGGTGGGCGGCGACGACTACGACCGCTCCGAGTTCAATCGGGTCACCCAGGCCTGCCGCCAGCCCGGCTCGGCGTACAAGCCGATGTATTACTCGCTGGCGCTGGACCGCGGCTACGGGTTCGGGTCGCTGCTGAACGACGTCCCGCGCGCCGAGGTCGACCCCATCACCGGCGAGGTCTGGACGCCGACCGACCTCAACAACACCTCCGACTACCAGGTCACGCTGGAGTACGCGCTCATCTGGTCGAAGAACGTCCCGTCGGTGCAGCTGTTCAAGCTGATGGGCGGCCACGACGTCGAGGCCTGGGCGCGCCGGCTGGGGATCACGACGCCGATCATCCCGGACCAGGCGCTGGCGCTGGGCGCGTCCTGCTCGCGCATCGACGAGATGACCCGCGCGTTTTCGGCCTTCGCGCGCAACGGCCTGCTCATCGACCCGGTCACCGTCCGCCGCATCCGGGATCGCACCGGCACGGTCATCGAGGACCACAGCGCGCTCGGCGATCCGTTCGGCACGCCGTCCGAGCGCCTCGATCGGCTGATGCAGCTGGGCGTCGCCAAGGCGCCGAAACCGGTCATCCCGCCCCGCACCGCCTGGCTGACCTCGAAGCTGCTGCGCCACGTGGTGACGCGCGGCCACGCGCCCTCCATCCGCAGCTCCGGGCTGCCGGCCGCCGGCAAGACCGGCACCTCCAGCGCCACCATGGACACCTGGTTCATCGGCTACACCTCGCGCTGGATGACGTCGGCCTGGATCGGCGACGACCTGCGCGAGCGCCCGCTGGGCCAGAAGGACGCCGCCTTCATGCTGACGGTGCCCGAATTCGCCCGCTACCTGACGCAGGTGACGGCGGCGCAGCCGCTGGAAGAGATCCCGTGGGAGCGGCCGCCCGGCGTGAGGCCCGACGACACCGGCGGGACGGTCCGCACCACGATGGAGGAGGTGCTGGCCGACGGCCAGGAGAGCCCGCCCGGGCACAAAGCTGTCCGCCCCGCCGCGCGCCCGCCGGCGCAGCCGCACTGACGCCCGGGACCCGGGCGCAGGCCGGCGGCGAGCGGGCCGCCCCGGACGGCCGCGCGCGGCGAGACTCACCCGCCGAGGAGGCGCAGGGCCACGCCCATCAGACGGACCAGCTCGTCGTGGCTGGCGGTGAGGTGAACGTGGATGGCGCGCGCGTCGCGGTCCAGGGCCACGCGCCCGATGAGCGGCGAAAAGCCGCCCAGGATGACCAGCGGGTTGCCGCGCAGCTTGGCGCGCAGGTCGGGCCACTCCGCCTCCCAGTGGCGGGCCTGCGCCTCGTCGGCGAAGTCCGCGGTCAGGTCCACGAACGCCTCGCCGTCCTGGATGCCGGCGACGGCGCGGGCGGCGGACGGGACCTCCATGCCGTAAATCAGCGGTGGCTGGCCGTCGCGCGACTTGAAGATGTCGGCGGCGCTCACCATGACGTCGCCGTCGGGCGGCATGAGCCCCTCCTCCGCGTCGATGCGGGAGAGCAGCGTCGCCCAGTCCATCGCCACCGGGGCCCCGCCGTCGGTCCCCGCGTCCGGGCCGCCGTCGGCGCGCGGCGGGCCGCCGTCGCGCGGGGCGTGCTGCAGCAGCAGCGCCCGGTAGGCCGGCGGCGTCACCACCACCAGCCCGGGCGCCGGCAGCACGATCAGCCGGTCGTCGCGCGACCACCCGGCCGCCTTGTGCGTGGCATGCCGCTCGCCGATCCAGCGCCCGCGATCGTGCGACCAGGCCAGGGTGCGGCCGGTGGCGCGCGCCCCCTGGTCCAGCGCCGCGCGCAACTTGTCTTCGTCCAGCCGGTGGCGAACGGCCAGGAAGGTCACCGTCGGATCCAGCGGGTGCGGCGTCGCGATGAGGAGCGCGTCGAACGCCTGGAAGAGGTCGAGGCCGGTCCCCTCGAGGAGATCGTGGTGGTCCGGCAAGCGGGCCAGGAGCGCGTCGATGCCCGGCGCCAGATCGCTGGACCGCAGTCGATCCAGCCGCAAGAGCACCGTCAGGCGCGAGCCGCGCGGTCCGTACGCGGTCAGATCGTCGGTGGGCGCCGGCCCGCTGGCCGCGTCCTCGTCCTTGGCGCGCACCTGTCCGGGCCGTTCGCGCTCGTCGGCCCGCGTCCCCGCCAGCTCGGCCTGCTCCTCGGCGTGGGCCGCGCGGTGGTGGGCGCGCCGCGAGGCCCGCGCCGGAGCGGCGGCGCCGGCCAGAGGCCCCCCGAGCGGCAAGTCCGTGACCTGCTGGGCGCCGAGGCCGGTGATCTCGACGTCGATCGTCCCCTGCCACGGGCGCGCGCCGATCCCCAGCGCCGCCACGATCAGGCCGAGGTGGACCAGCAGCGACAGGCCGAGCGCCACGCTCCAACGGCGCGCCATGGTTGCCAGTATAGGCCGGCCGGCGCGCCGGCCGGGCGATCTCAGACGGCCTGGCGGGCGGCGATCACCGACGCAGGGGGCGCGACACCGACGGTGAGCACCGCCCCCTCGCGCGGCCACTCTTGCACGATCTCCTGCAGCGCCGCCGAGAGGAACGCGCCCGCCACCCGGGCCGCCGCCGCGTCGCTGGTGGTGGCGTCCGCCGCGATCAGCCGGCCGCCGGGCCGCAGCGACGGGATCAGACCGGCCACCCAACGTTGCGCGTCGGCCGGCTCCAGCCCGGCGGCATTTTCGATGACCACCGCCGACAGCGAGCCGCGCCGGACCGGCAGGTCGGCCGCGGCCAGCGCCACGTCCAGCGGTTGATTCTCTTTCCGCGCGCGGCGCCGCACCCGGATGGCCTGCGGGCGCCCCTCGCTTTCGATCAGCACCAGCGCCACCCCGCCGCGCGCCAGGGCTGCTCCCAGCCAGGGCGGACCCAGCACGACGACCGGCCCGTGTCCCTGGGTCCACCGCAACAAGGCCTCCAGAGCCGGCTGGCTGCCGAGGGGACCAGAGAGCAGAGGGCCGCGCATGTCGCCCGCAAGCTAACATGAGCGCACCATGCCGGCGCGCCCCGCGATCGCGTTCTGTGTCCCGGTCGAACCGTCCGCGCCGGCCGACCGCATCGGCGGCAAGGCGCGATCGCTGCTAGCCCTGCGCGCCGCCGGCCTGCCGGCGCCGCCGGCCTTCGCGGTGACCACGGAGCTGTTCGCGGCGCTGCGGCGGGATGGCCCGCGCCTGCCCGGGCGGCTGGACGCAGCCGGTGCGCTCGCGACGCTGGAGGAAGCGGTTCGCGCCCTGCGGGCCGCGCCCTGGCCGGACGGGTTCCTGGACGAGCTTCGGGCTCACCTCTCGAGGCTGGGGGCGGGATCGCTCTCGGTGCGCTCTTCCGCCGAGACGGAGGACGATCCGGCGGCGCTGGCGGCTGGGCTCTATCAGTCGTGCGTCGGCGTCGCGCCTTCCGACGTGGAACGCGCGCTGCGCGAGGTGCTGGCCACCGCGCTGTCGCCGGCGGTGGTGGCTTACGCCGGCCGGCGCGGGCGCGCGGCGGACGAGCTGTCGATGGCGGCCCTGGTCCATCCGTTCGTCGCCGGCCGCGCGTCGGGCACGGCCGCGCTGGACGCCGCGGCCGGGGCGCGCCCCATCGTCGAGGCGCGCGGCCCGGTGACCGCCGCGTTGCGCGCGCAGCTGGAGGCGGCGCTGTCCACGCTGGCGGCACGCCACGGGTCCGTCGAGGTCGAATGGGTCGCCGAGGCCGACGCCCCGCTGTTCCTGCAGCTTCGCCCGTTCCGGGCGGGCGGCGGCCGGCGCGCGGCGGCCGGCGATCCGGAATGGCGCTGGGACGCGGCCCACAACCCGTTGCCGCTGTCGCCGGCGCAGGCCGGTCTGGTGGCGTTCGTCGACGCGCGCTGCGCGGTGCCCTTCGCGCAGCGGGTGATCGACGGGTATCTGTTTTACCGCCCGCGGCCCCCCGCGACGGCGCCGGCGGCTGACGCGCGCGAGGCGCTGGCCTCGCTGCAGCGGCGCGCCGCGGACCGGCTGTCGCGGGCCGAGCCGCTGGAAGACGCGCTGGAAACGTTCGCCGCCGTGTACGAGCCGCTCTTTGCCGTGGTTCAACCGGCCGCCCGCGCCGCGC